>CAMSTM010000046.1 GCA_947063675.1 uncultured Lachnospiraceae bacterium
AAACTGCATTCATCGTGATCACAAAAAATATTACAATTGCACTTTCCGCTTCATACCTGTTGTCCTTGATTCCAATTCTGATTTTTTATATAATATGTCAGAAACAGATTCTCAATGGAGTGGTAAACGGCGCTGTGAAGTAAGAGCCGCCGGTTTTACAGACTGAGTATCTTCGGTGCAAAAGGCAAAAGATATTCGATAACAAAACGAAACGGAAGGGAAAACATCATGGCAGTTTTTTATCAGCAGAGTAACCGTATTTTTACCTTGCAGACGAATCATTCCACCTATCAGATGAAGGTGGATGACATGGGTTTTCTTTTACATCTTTATTACGGAAGTAAAGTGTCCGGTGACATGGATTATCTCTTAACCTACTACGACAGGGGGTTCTCCGGGAACCCCTCTGACGCGGCGGGGGACAGAACCTATTCCATGGACGTGCTGCCTCAGGAGTATCCTGTGCTTGGCACAGGGGATTACCGGAGCAGCGCGCTTATTATCCGGGGCGCGGACGGCTCGGAATGCTGCGATTTGCGGTATGTGAGCCATGAAATAAAAAAGGGGAAATACGGATTAAAAGGACTTCCGGCGGTTTATGCCGGGGAAAACGAAGCCGATACGCTGGAAATTCTCATGAAGGACAGCGTGAGCGGGCTTTTGGTTAAGCTCCTGTACGGGGTGCTGGAGGCGGAAGATATTATCACGAGAAGCGCCGAGATTATCAACCAGGGCAGCGAAGAGGTGATTGTGGAAAAGGCGGCTTCCGCCTGCCTGGACTTCATTACGGGAAATTATGATATGATAAGCTTTTGCGGCAGACACACAATGGAGCGCATCCCCCAGCGGGAGGCGGTTGCCCACGGAAACCACGTGATTGGAAGCCGCAGGGGCACCTCCAGCCATCAGTACAATCCGGCGGTAATGCTTGCAGAGACGGACACGACGGAGGATGCCGGGAAGTGCTATGGCATGGTCTTTGTCTACAGCGGAAATTTTATGTGCGAAGCGGAGAAGGACCAGTTTGACCAGACAAGGGTGGTGATGGGACTGCAGAGCGATTTGTTCCATTACCCCCTTGCAAAGGGGGAGAGTCTTTCGGTGCCTGAGACGATTCTCTGCTTTTCAAATCAGGGTTTTGGAGAACTTTCCAGAAAGTATCACCGCTGTATCAGAGAGCATATCTGCCGCGGGAGATACATGCAGGAGAAGCGGCCGGTGCTGATTAACAGCTGGGAGGCGGCGTACTTTGATTTTGACGGAGAGACGATTGCCGGCCTTGCAAGAGAAGCGGCGGAGCTTGGCATCGATATGGTGGTCATGGACGACGGCTGGTTCGGAAAGCGGGAGGATGACAACAGCGGTCTGGGGGACTGGCAGGTCAATGAAAAAAAGCTTGGCTGTACCCTGAGAGAATTGACTGAAAGAGTCAGGGAAACCGGGCTGGCCTTCGGTATCTGGATGGAGCCTGAAATGGTCTCAAAAGACAGTGACCTTTACAGAGAGCATCCGGACTGGGCGCTTCAAACCCCCGGCAGAAAGCCGGTGATGGGAAGGAACCAGCTTGTCCTTGATTTTTCAAGGAAAGAAGTGAGAGATCATGTTTTTGCTCAGATATGCAGGGTATTGGATGAAGGAAATATCAGATACGTCAAGTGGGACATGAACCGGAGCCTTTCGGATTTTTATTCTGTAAACAAAGGCTCGGGAAAGGTTGCCTATGATTATGTCCTGGGCGTCTATGATTTTATGGAAAAGCTGCTGCAGAAGTATCCTGATATTCTAATCGAAGGGTGCAGCGGAGGCGGCGGAAGGTTTGACGCGGGAATGCTTTACTACACGCCCCAAATCTGGTGCAGCGACAACACGGACGCGCTGGACAGGTTGCAGATACAGTACGGAACCTCATTCTTTTATCCGATATCCGCAGTAGGCTCTCATGTGTCGGCAGTACCGAATCATCAGACAGGACGGAATATCAGTTTAAATACACGGGCGGTAGTGGCCATGGCGGGAACCTTTGGCTATGAGCTTGACCCGGCAAAGTTAAAAGGGGAAGAAAAAGAAGAGATAAAAGAGCAGGTAAAGCGTTACAGGAAGTATGCCGGCCTTATCAACGAGGGAGATTACTACCGGCTGACCGACCCGCTGAAGGATTCCTGCGCGGCCTGGATGTTTATGGACGGGAAAAAGGAGAAAATCCTGCTGAATGCGGTCATGCTTGAAAGCCATGGGAACATGCCGGTGAGCTACGTGAAGCTGAAAGGCCTTGACGCGGACGCCGTCTATGAGGACGCGGACAGCAAAAAGCGTTACTTCGGCTCTGCGCTGATGGAAGCCGGGCTTCCCATGCCGGTGGAGCTGAAAGAATATCCGGCTTATCAGATAGAACTTAATAAAATATAACAAACGCCGCGGCGCGGGCGGTTTGTTGTAAAAAAATCCTGCAAGCGGGTGGTTCTTTCCCGTTCGCAGGATTTTTATGTTTCAACGATGAGATAAGCGCTTTGGCTGCTGTGAGGCGGGACTGCGGCGAACCTGCTTCCTGTCTCAGAGCAGCCAGGGCGGAGAGCCTGCCTCCTACCCTTCGCAGCAAATCTCATGAATTTTTTCCACGATTTTACTTCTGGTCAAATCCGCAATTTCCCTTGTGTTCATTTCCTTGTAATACTCATAAGGAATCGGCGCAAGGAAATGCACCTGGGTTTTTACAGGTTTTATGGAATTCAGCTCAAAGGGCTTATAGGAATCAATCAAAACCACGGGGACGATAGGGCTCTGGGATTTGATGGAGCATTTGAAAGCGCCGGGAAGAAACTCCTTTACCTCGTTTCTGTTGCGGTAATAACCGCCTTCCGGGAAAACAATGTACCGGCGTCCTTCCTTCACCTGTGCAATCACGTCCAGAATCGTCTTAAGCTGGGTTTTCATGCTGGTCTTATCCAGCCGGCTGCCCTTAATCAGGGAAATAAACTGGGTGGTGACAATTTGATGGGAGCGTTTGTCGTCTATCATAATCGTACAGGGATTTTGGTGGGCGGATATGATGCCGAGAGCGTCATATTTTCCCTGATGGTTGGCATACATGACATATCCCCCTGATTCGGGAAGATTTTCCGTGCCGTAGGCATCCGTATGTATAAATCCGTTTCTCTGGAGAATGGAAATCGCCTTTCTGGCAACCCCGTAACGTTCCTCTTCCGTGTATCTCTCGTCGTGCCTTAAGATATACAGTACTTTGCACAGATAGTACAGGATAAGGGGCAGTGAGACGATGATGACATAGTACATTCTTAACACAATTTTAACCTCACAATTACAAAATTAGAAAGAATACCTTTCACACTTAAAAATGATATCATACCGGAAGGATTTTTGCAATTTTGATTTCCGCGGGCAATGAGCCAGGCGGCTGCGAAGCAGACATTTGGCGAATGCCGCGAGGGTCAACAACCCAGCAGCTTGCTGTGGGGTTGTTGACTTTCGTGGAAAAATGTGCGCTGAGAGAAAAAAGCCTGACTTAAGGACGTTGTCCGTTTGCCTTTTGGGGGTATCAGGCTTCGTATATCGCGGCCATATTCAGTATTGCGCGTTTTAGTTTCTCACGGACGGATAACGGCTCTAAACATTCGCATTTATCGCCAAAGCTTAAAAGAATATCGTAATGGTATTCGTTATCTATAAAAGGGAAATCGACAATGAAATGCCAGTCCCCGTCCGGCGAAAAATCTTCATAAGTACAAAAATCAAGCACTCTGTCCATGACAGACTTGTGAACGCGGAGTTTGATTTTTGTTTGCATGGTTTCCAGAACGTCGTCAAAATCCAGCCGGGGTTTCTGATATTCGCGCGGTGTGAAAATTTCCTCCGTCATTTGCAGGTTTGACATACGGGATAGTCTGAATAACCGGAAATCATTTCTTTTGCGGCAATATCCCTGCAGATACCAGTGACTGCCTTTCAGCACAAGCTGGCAGGGCTCGATAATCCGCGTGGTTTTGTTTCCGTGATGGGCGATATATTCAAAGGTCAGCAGTCTGCTTTCCTCTAAAGAGGATTTGATAAGCTTCAGAGAGGGCTGAATATTTCCTCCGCCCGTCCACGGGCTTAAATCTATCCGTATCTGACTGGCTTTTAATTCAATTTCCTTCGCCCTGTCGGCGGGGATAAAGCTTCTGACCTTCGCGAGAGCGTGTACCGGTTCGCCGCCCCGCACCATGCCCGAAAGGCTGGAAAGGCCCATCAGAAGGGCGGAAAGGTCGTCGGCCGAAAAAACCTTTTTATCAATCTTGTATTCCGGCATAATTTCAAAGCCGCCGCCCACTCCCGGCGACGAGCGGACGGGAATACCCGCCATGTTGATTGCGTCTATATCGCGGTAAATTGTGCGGGGTGAAACTTCAAACATATCTGCTAATTCCCGCGCGCCTATCCGCTTTTTATCAAGAAGTATCATAATAATACTGACAAGCCTGTCTACTTTCATCCGGCATCCGCCTTTCAACCTGAATTGTTGCCATATAGCTGTCAATAATTACATGTTACAATAAAAACGAAAGTAAATCAATATAACAGGGAAAACGGAGGGAGTTTATGTTTACAATCTATGTTTATGTTCTTGATACTTTAGCCGACTGGGAGCTGGGGCACGTAATTTCGGAGCTCAATTCCGGCCGGTTTTTCAAAAAGGACGCGCAGCGCATATCGCTCAAAACAGTCGGCCTTACGAAGGAGCCGGTGCGTACAATGGGCGGTCTGACAATTCTGCCTGATTGTGTGATTGATGATATTGCCGTAAGTGAAACGAGCGTGCTGCTTTTGCCGGGCGCGGATACCTGGAACGATTCAAGGCATGGGGCTGTTCTTGAAAAAGCAGGCGAATTTCTCTCTTCGGGTGCGACGGTGTGCGCGATTTGCGGAGCAACCGCTGCTCTCGCGGGCTTCGGGCTGCTGGATAATCGCGCGCATACCAGTAACGGGGCGGGATTTCTTGAAATGATTTCTCCCGGCTATAAAGGACAAAGCTTTTATATCGACAAGCCGTCCGTAGCGGATAACAACCTGATTACGGCAGGGTCCACGGGAGCATTGCTGTGGGCAAAACAGATTATTGAGCGTTTGGGCGTGTTTGAAGCAAATACGCTGGAAGCGTGGTATGATTATTTCAGTACCGGCAGGCCGGAACATTTTTTTGCGCTTATGCAGACTCTGCCCTCCGGTAACGGAAACTGATGTATCGGTCTGCGCTGCAGTTTGCCGCTTTGCGGGCGGCAAACTGCAGCCCCGGCCATTGTCAGGGCTGTCTGTCCTGGTTTAACTTTTTAACGCACACGCAAATCGCAATGGCGGTGGCAATCAGAAATTCTGAAAAAATCACTGAGGCATTCCATATTTCAAAATAATAATGCCCTATGAAGTATACGGCGAAAAACACCAGATAAATGGCAAGCGTATACATGGCGCATTCAAAATTCCGTTGTTTTTTCCGTTCCCGGATAAGCATTAGCTGCTGCTGCTTTTCCAGCATCTCAGTCTTTACCGATAAATCGTCTATTTCCGAAGATTTCAGCAGATAGTCGGTGGTGACGTTGAAAACCGTGCTCAGCGCCACGATTTTTTCAAGCTCTGGGGTTGCCTGAGCGCTTTCCCATTTTGAAATGGACTGTCTTGAAACGTCAAGTTTTTCGGCAAGCTGTTCCTGGGTCAGGTCATTGGCCTTTCGCAGTGTCAAAAGTTTTTCTGAAAAATTCATGTGGTTCTATCCTCCTTTTTTTGATAAGTAAATAGTATCAGGGGACGTGATTTGCTTCTATATCGTTCTCTGTACATTTGCGCAACCGGTGATAGAAATATCAAATCAATTCATAGAACGCTTTCAGTATAAGCAATAATTTATCCAGCTACAATATTTTTGATGAATTTGGCGTAAATTCCACAAATTTGGTTGACAATTGTAACTCTGAAGAGTATATTGAGAGTGTTACATATGTAAACCTAAATGGGAGAGCAAAGACCAATGGTCAAAGACGGTTGTCAAAGACGATAGTCAAAGGAAATTATGAATGAGAATATTACATTGAATAACTCGGAATGGTGTATGATGGAGGAGCTGTGGCAGGAGCAGCCCAAAACGCTGATGCAGTTGGTACATAAAATGAAGGAAAAGCAGGGGTGGAGCAAGAGCACCACAAGCACCGTGCTGCGCCGGATGCAGGAAAAGGGGTGCGTCCGGTATGAGGAAGGGGAGAAAGCCAGGAACTATTTTACGGATTTGAACAGAGAAGAGGTGGTTTTGAAAGAAACGAGAGCCTTTCTGGACCGTGCCTTTGGGGGAAGCCTTGGGCTATTGGTAAATACCTTTGTGGGCGGAAGCCAACTGACAAAGGAAGAGCTGGAGGAGCTTAGAGAAATTTTGCATAAAGAAATATAACGCAAAGACAAAGGAAACAGAGAACAAGGCAGAACTTAAATTGAGGTGGAAAATGCAGACAGCAGAAAATATTATAATATCGTCCCTGTTGATTCTGGCCCTTTTGTTTATTCGGGGGCTTTTTTGGAAAAAAGTAAGTCCGGTTTTTATTTACAGCCTGTGGATTCTTGCGGCGGTCCGAATTCTCTGGCCGGGAACGATTGGCGCCAGTCCGCTCAGTATTATGAATACCGGATTGTGGAAAGCCGGACAAGAGGCGGTTTTAAGGGAAAACAGCAGGCAGAGCAGAGAATATAAGGAGCGGGAATACCAGGCATATCTGGAAAAGATAACAAAAAGGCAGGGCGCCGGCCCGGGAGATGTGCCGGGAAAAGAGGCACAGACCGAGGATGTTGAAATTGTGTTTTCATACCGGCATATTCCCACGCTTTTCGGAAAGGCCAACTTTTGGGCAGTGCGGATTGGACTTGCCGGCATGGCGGTCATCGCGGTGATTTTTATCAGACAAAATCTTTCGCTTTACAGCTATTTGAAAAGAACGAGGAAAAAATTAAGGGAAGTCAGCGTGGGAAAACGGCAGATTAAGGTTTTTACAGCCGGGGATAAACTCCTATCGCCCTGCCTGTTCGGGCTTTTTCCTTCCATATATATACCTGAAAGATGTATCGGCGCGAATACCGGCAGGGAGGAAAGCGGGGAAAGGGACGAGAGGCTGCGCTTTATTCTGGAACACGAGCTGACCCATTACCGTCACGGCGATTTTATCTGGTCGCTTGTCCGGATGCTGTGTTTGATTGCGGCGTGGTATAATCCGCTGGTATGGATTGGGGCGAGGCTTTCCTTAAAAGACGGCGAGTTAGCCTGCGACAGCGGATGTCTGAAACGGCTGGGAAAGGAAAAGAGGACTGCCTACGGAGAGGCGCTGCTCGACATGATTATTCCGGCAAAGGAACAAAAAGGGCTGTTCTGGCATGCCGCAATGATGAACACTGACGGTAAATTCATAAAAAGGCGGATTGAAGAAATTGCGGAAAGCAGGAAAAGCAGCGCGGCCGCGGTGGCGGCGGTGATGATTCTGGCGGTTTTGTGTACGGGAATCTTTTTTACGGGGAGCGGTAACGGGGAAAGGATGGCAAGAGGGGAGGAGGAGAGGACGACGGATACGGCAGGGTATAGATAGCTTATCAGTTATATGCTGTAGATATATTTGGAAAAACGAAAAAAGACGATGCTTATAACGGCACTTCAGGTTCCAAAATCAGTAATTTGTGATTTTGGAACCTGTTTATTTGGCAGAATAATAGTTTTTGGGCGTGATAATGTAAAAAAATACGCATTAATTCTTGACTAACGCACAAATATATGCTAAATTATATGCATATTAAAGTAAAATGTGCAAAAGAAAGGAGAAAAAATGTCAATTGGAACAAAAACGGTTTGTCATATGGCCTTTATAACCAGAGACATTCAAAAGTTTACCAGAAGCTGGGCGAAATTTCTTGGAATTGAGCAGCCTGCCGTTTGGGCGATTCCTTCAAAAGACATTGCACCGACGGCCACATTCGGAAAGCCCGAGAATTATAAGGACTGCCTGATTTCAGTGCTGGAGTTTGATAACATCAAACTGGAAGTGGTGCAGCCGGGAGAAGAACCGAATCCATGGAAGCTGTATCTGGAGAAATATGGGGAAGGATTCCAGCATATCAGTTTTGTGGTGCCTGACGCAGACGAAGCTGAAGCAACATTGAAAGAGCTGGGCGTGGATTCCGGATATCATATCGGATGTTATCCGGGCAGTACCTATTCATTTTATGATACGAAGGATGTTCTGGGGATGGAAATTAATATTAAATATGACGGAGATAACAAAAAGCAGAGGGATGAACTGCTAAAACAATATGAGGAAAGGAAATAGTCTGTTATGAAAGCGATAGAATTGAATGCATTGGCGCAGGTCGGATTTATTGTAAAGGATATTGAGTCTGTGAAGGCAAAATTTGCAGAACTTTTCGGAGTTGCCATACCTCCAACCATAGACGGAGGAGAATATGCGGTTACGCAGACACAGTACAGAGGTCAGGCGGCGCCGGAAGCAAACTGTCTGATGGCATTTTTCAATCTGGACAATGGTTTTCAGATTGAGCTTATTCAGCCAAATGAATTTCCATCAGTTTGGAGAGAATTTTTAGAAGAGAATGGTGAGGGAATACACCATATTGCATTCCGGATGAAAGGGATGAAAGAGAACATTGCGGCATGTGAAAAGCTTGGCATGGCGCTTGTACAAAAAGGTGAATACGGAAACGGGGCAGGGAGATATGCATATATGGACGCGGAAAAGGATTTAAAATGTATGATAGAACTGCTTGAGGACGACTGACAAAAGAGGAAACGGCTGGTATGAATGTGTTGGTAATTGGCGCTGGCCGCGGGCTTGGCAGGGTATTAAGCATAATGCTGTCAGAAAGAGGGCATCAGGTGATTGCCGGAGTCCGAAGGAAAGAAACGGCAGCTTTGGATGATTTCAAATACGATAATATTATGGTTTGCCAGACAGATGTTGTGAACGAAAAAATATTGTCGGAGACAGCGCAAGAACTTAAAAATAAAAATATAACTCTCAATGCGGTGATTCAGACAGCAGGCGTACTTATGGCAAGCGACAGAGAAAAAAATCTGTTGGAGGCGGACGTTTATGACTTTAAAACGGCGTTTGAAGTAAACGTTCTGGGAATTGTTCTCGCTTTTCGGGCTTTTTATCCCATGATGGAAAAAGGCGGGATTTATATCGCAGAGACCTCCGAAGGGGGATGCTTCTGTGGAGGAGGAGCAGTATTCCCGGCTTATGGCATCACAAAGACCGCTGCGAATAAGACGGTTCAAACTTTGCGAAGCACTGTGGATGACGTAAACATAATTGCAATGCATCCCGGAAGGATGAACACCGATATGGGCAGAACCACGGCTCAGATTGAACCGGAGGAAGCTGCAGCCGGTATTTGTGAGATTCTTGAAGGAAAAAGGACGCTTCAGGATGACGAATGGTTTGTAGATTATCTGGGCCGGAAAATGCCTTTGCAATAATTGAGAGAAAGGCGGACTATGTGAAAAAGGTAGTAGCGGTAATTGGCGGATGCGGCGGATTGGGAATACAACTTGTAAAGTCACATCTTATGACAGGAGATATTGTTTATGCATATGGTCTGAAAATATCTTCCGAGATGAAGGAGCTGATGGAAAAGAAAGAAAAGCTTTATTTCCAGGAATGCGACGTTTCGGAAACCGGGAATGTAAAAACGGCAATGATGACTTTGAAGAATGATGTGAAACGAGTGGATATTTTATATCATACGGTCGGTATTTACAGGTTTGAGGACAGGGTGTACCTTCCCGATTGTGATTTGGACAAAATGGGACGAATGTTTAATGTAAATGCAGTCGGGTTTCTAAGAATTCTTCAGTCGCTGTGGGACATACTGAAAGATACTGCCATTATCTGTATTACCTCTGAAGCGGGCAGCATTGGAAGCAATTTCAGAAGTTGGGAGTATGAATACTGTATGTCTAAATGTGCGGAAAATATGGCGGCTGTTATAGCGCAGCATTATTTTACCGAAATTGGGAATAAAAGCCGTATTATGTGTGTTCATCCCGGATGGCTCCGCACAAAAATGGGCGGTGAAGAAGCGTTCCTCCATCCCGAAATAAGCATAAGCCCGGGTGAAAGTGCAGAAAACATTCGGAAGATTGCCGAAAATATCAATTCTTTTTCGCCGGAAGTTATGTATATGGATTATGCACAGAATAACCTGAAATGGTAAAAACAATTTAATGAAAAATATATTGCATACAATGAAATAAAAGTGTGCACAAAAAGCATAAAAATGAGCTGTATATATTGACATATTTGCGCAAAATATGATACACTTTGTTTGAAATAAAAGAAAAAAAGCGCAAAATGCACAATGCGGGCATTTTGCTCGTGTGCGCAAATGTAAAAAACAAGTAAAATATTTATCAGTAGGAGGGAAAAAAATGAAATGTAAAAAGTTATTAGCGCTTATGATTTCAGGTTTAATGACAGTTTCTTTAATGACTGCCTGCGGTTCTGCATCCGATGGTGCAAACGAAAATCCTTCAGTATCAGATACATCTGAAGGGAACGAGGCTGACGATATTGCATCAGGTGAAACGGAAGCTGCATCGGATTTGTCACAACAGGAACCTTATACGGTGAGAATAATGATGTTTGACGACGGAGATACCGATATTGTGGAAGAGGTTTCTGAAGCGGCAAGCAAAATAACACTTGAAAAATTTAATACAACGGTTGAACTTGTCCGTGTTGGATGGGGGTCATGGGCACAACAGGTGACACTGGCACTGACATCAGGTGAAAAGTTGGATTTATATCCTGCTTTTGCAATCAATATTCCTTTGGCAACGTTGGTAAACAACGGAGAAGTCCTTCCAATGACAGACTATTTGAAAAATGGCTGCGCAAAGGAAACCTACGATATGGTCGATAAGGAAGATTGGATATGTACGACTTATGATGGTGAGATTTACGGGATTCCCATGAATAAGGGAAAACAGAATGTATACGGAGCGGCCTGCAATGCGGATATTGCTGATGAACTCGGCATTGACCTTGACGCTGTTAAGACATTAGATGATTTTGAAAACGTTTTGGCAAAAGTAAAGGAAGCCCATCCTGATATGTATCCCTTAGCTGTCAATAATCAGGCATTGAGGGTTATGATTCCTTCGGATACTCTTGGCGATGACAGAACCTGTGTGCTTGGCGCGCTGGTTGATGCAACAAGCGGTTCCACAACGGTTGAAAATCTGTATGCTTCCGATGAATATCGGGAGTTTGTGGAAAAGATGTACGACTGGTCACAGAAAGGTTATATTATGCCGGAAGCTTTAAGCAGTACGGAAAGCGGGACAAATCTGATTCGGGCCGGTTCGGCTTTTGCAGATTTTTATACCGGGCCTGCACCGGATACGGAGGCGCGTATCAGCAGGGAATGCGGCGTTACCATTAAGGACGTTGAGTTTTTTGAACACTATAAAACAACAGGCGAAACAGCTCCCTGCTGGAGTATTGCCGGTAACAGCGAACAGCCTGAGCGTGCAATGCAGGTACTGAACGAAATGTATACCAATCAGGAACTGGCAAACATCTTTATTTATGGTATTGAAGGCAAAACCTTTGAGTTTGTGGATAAGGAAAATAAAGTGATTGACTATCCTGAAGGAGTGGATGCGGCTAATTCCGGTTACGCGTTTGACCATTGGGGATGGCCGAATATGTGTCTGTCCTATGTATGGGAGGGATATCCGGTGGATGTCTATGAAGAGTATATTACATTTAATGCAGGAGGGGTTCCTTCTCCGGCATATGGTTTTACCTTTGATAACAGTTCCGTACTTAACGAGGTGACGGCGTGCTCTAATGTGGTTGCCAAGTACGCGGAGGCTTTAAATACCGGTTCGGTGAATCCGAACGGGAGCAGTGGAAGCCTGGAGCAGTTCATCAAAGAACTTGAGGATAACGGTATCGATACAATTGTTGCAGAGAAGCAGCGTCAGCTTGACGAGTGGCTGGCCGCGAACAAATAACGGCGGTTAATATTTTGGAAGCGGTGTGGAGGGGAACTTCACGCCGCTTTTTACAAAGGAGGTTTAGCAGTGGCGAAGAAAAAGCAGGGAAATTTTTTTAAGGCGGCCAGAAAGTGCTGGCCATTATATCTTATGACATTGCCGGGACTTATTTATCTGTTTGTGAACAATTATATGCCAATGTTCGGGTTGGTTTTGGCCTTTAAACAGTATAATGTGAGAAAGGGTATCTGGGGAAGCCCCTTTATTGGTTTAAAAAATTTCGAGTTTTTGTTTAAGACAAAAGATGCATGGATAATTACCCGTAATACAGTGCTTTATAATGCGGTTTTCATTGTGCTGGGGACGGTTTTTGCCATAACGGTTGCGATTTTGCTCAATGAAGTGAAATCTTCTCTCTCAAGGAAAGTATACCAGACGGTTATTCTTATCCCGTTTATGGTGTCGATTGTTGTAGTAAGTTATCTGGCAAACGCATTTCTAAGCGCGGACACGGGTTTTATCAACAAGGGAATACTGGAACCTTTGGGAAAAGAATCAATGGCATGGTACACGACGCCGGGCCCATGGCCGATAATTTTGGTACTTGTGAATCTGTGGAAGAATTTTGGTTATAACAGTATCATTTATTATGCAACACTGGTGGGAATCAATGTCGAATACTATGAAGCGGCTGTGGTAGACGGTGCGAACCGGCTCCAGAGAATACGTTATGTGACGCTCCCCGGTTTAAAAACCACTATTATTACGCTGACGCTTATGAGTGTTGGAAAGATATTTTATTCCGACTTCGGATTGTTCTATCAGGTTCCTATGAACTCAGGTCCTCTTTTTGATGTGACGAATACAATAGATACCTATGTATTCAGAGGGCTTCTGCAAAATAACAATATCGGGATGTCGGCGGCAGCCGGTTTTTACCAGAGTCTGGTGGGATTTATACTGGTAATTACCGCAAATGCCATAGTGAAGAAAGCAAGTGCGGAGAACGCATTATATTAGGGGTGATGTGATGGAGAATATGGTAGATAATAATAAAGGATTTCAGATTTTTGTAAATGCATTTTTTGTTTTTCTTGTTTTTATTTGTGTGATGCCTTTTATTCTGTTAATTTCCTCCTCTGTGACGGAAGAAAGTCATTTGATTAAGGAAGGCTACGGATTTATACCAAAGGCGGTCAGTTGGGACGCCTATAAATATTTGTTGGTAGATTCAAAAGCGGTGGTGAGGGGTTACATGATATCTATATTTCAAACCATTGTCGGGACGCTTTGTAATCTGATTATCACCACCCTGCTGGCATATCCCTTGTCAAGGAAGGATTTACCGGGAAGGGGAGTCATTGCATTTATTGTGTTTTTTACCATGCTGTTCAATGGCGGACTGGTTCCAAGTTATATGATGTGGACGCAGGTATTTAAAATTAAAAATACTTTCTGGGCTTTGATTTTACCTAACCTGATGATGGGAGCCTTCTATGTTATTATGATGCGGACCTACTTTACAAGCAATATTCCGGAAGCGTTGATTGACGCCGCCAAAATAGACGGGGCCGGAGAGGTGAGAATCCTGCTTCAGGTCGTACTGCCCATGTCAACACCAATCATTGCGACCCTTGCCTTGCTGACGGGCCTTAACTACTGGAATGACTGGCTGAACGGGTTATATTATGTAAACAAAGACAGTTTGTACAGTATTCAGGTGTTCTTGTATCAAATGCTGATGAAAGCCGATTTCCTGAGGTCCTCGGCGGCGTCTGCGCTGCCCGTGGGCGTAAAACTGCCTGCTGTCGGAATTAAGATGGCGGTAGCGGTTCTGGGCTCGGTTCCCATGCTTATAGTATATCCTTTTTTCCAGAGATACTTTGTGAAAGGTATAACCATTGGTTCTGTAAAAGGGTAGAAGCGTGTTATGACAAGACGGGAAATAAATGAGTATTATCAATGACAATGTAATAAAAATACAGAGGATAAGGATGGGAAAGAAGATGGTAGATTTGTCCGGGAAATGGGCGCTGGTAACGGGAGCGAGCCGAGGAATAGGAAAGGTTACCGCTTTGTCGCTTGCGGCGCAGGGATGTAATCTTGTTTTGCACAGCAGAAGTCTTGAAAGCCTGAGGAAACTGAGAGAGACGATAGAAAAGCGCGGGAACAAGGTGTTTTTAATTGCACAGGATTTTACGGAACCCGAAGCTGTGGAGAGGGTTTTTGAAAAACTGGAAAATCAGGGGATATCAATTGATATTTTGGTGAATAATGCCGGAGTAAATCTCTCAATTGACAGGGAGATGGAAGGAATCGCTTCTGATTTTAATACATGGACACAGAAAGAATGTGAAATTACCGTTAGAGTAAATGTAGTTGCGCCGCTGCTTCTTTCATCCCGGGCTGCCGCACAGATGAGAGCGCGGGGCTTTGGACGAATTGTGAATCTGACAAGCGATATCCATGGAGCGGGAGACCATCTGGCCTATTCTGTCAGTAAAGGAGCAGTTGATAAACTGACGGGGGACCTGGCGGAAATAATGGAAGGGAGCGGCGTGGCCGTCTGCGGGGTGGAACCGGGATGGTGTCAGACCTTTCTGGGAGGAGCCAAAGCTACCTGCTCTGCAGAGAATACAAGCCCTGGGATGCTGGTTCCCATTTGCATGGAACATGGTGCAAACGGAAAGGTGTTTCATGCCCAGGACTATGCCGGTATGGTGCTTGAGGAGGCAGTAGCCCGCGCGGAAGCGAAGTACTGTTTCTTAGAGTAAAACAGAAACTGGAAGTAACGAATCGTATTGGATGAAAGAAATTCAGGAGGAAATCTTCAAATGAGTATCATAAAATTCCCAAATGATTTTGAATTTGGAACGGCAACGGCCGCCTATCAAATTGAAGGCGCGTGGAACGAGGATGGAAAAGGGGAAAATATATGGGACAGATTTACTCATGTTCCGGGGCATATACAGGATAAAACAAATGGCGATATTGCCTGCGATTTTTATCATCGCTACAAAGAAGATATCAGGCTTGCCAAAAAACTGGGAATTGAAGTTTTCAGACTGTCTGTGAATTGGGCAAGAATTTTGCCGGACGGACAGGGCGAGGTGAATTGGGCCGGTATTGAATTTTACAGAAATGTTTTGCGGGAAATCAGGGAAAATAATATGAAGGTCTGTCTTACCATATATCATTGGGACCTTCCGCAGAAGCTTCAGGATAAAGGCGGCTGGGCAAACCGGGATATTGTAAAATGGTATACAGATTATGCGGAAATTCTATTTCGGGAATACGGAAATGACGTGGATTACTGGATTACCATCAATGAGCCGTATTGTATCGCTTTTCTGGGCTACTGGACGGGAGAACATGCCCCTGGCTTACATGATTATTCCACAGCGCTGCAGGCTGTGCATCATCTGTTGCTTGCCCATGGGGCAGCGGTAAAGAAATTCCGAAGCTGTAATCTTTCTTCAGAAATTGGAATTACGCTGAATATGGGAATGGCCTGTCCGGAAAATGCTGATGACGGAAAGGATGTGGAGGCAGCCAGACGTTCCGTCATGGCCGGGAACTGTCTTTTTGGCGACCCGGTGTATCTTGGCAGGTATCCGGAAGAGCTTTTTGAATTTCTGGCTGAAAAAGGAGTGGTTCTTCCGGAAATCAGAGAGGGCGATATGGAGCTGATTAACCAGAAGGTGGATTTTTTCGGGCTGAATACCTATACGGCCGGAACGATAAAGTATGATGCATCTCAGTGGCCATTGGAAACAGGCTCTGTTGGAAGCGGCAGAGAGAGGACCGAGGCAGGATGGGAAGTATGGCCTGAAAAGTTTTATGAACTTCTCTCCTGGATTGATAACAGATATGGACATCCGGCTATCATTATAACGGAAAACGGTGCGGCAAACAACGACTGGGTAGACAGCCAGGGAAAGGTGGCTGATTCCAACAGGATTGAGTATCTGAAAAGATATTTGAAAGAGGTAAGCAGGGCAGTCAATAATGGCATTTTGGTAAAAGGCTATTATGTATGGTGCTTTACCGACAATTTTGAGTGGGCCTATGGAGAAGCGAGGCGTTTTGGAATCGTTTATGTGGATTATAAATCACAGAAACGGATTCCGAAAGAAAGCGCAAAATGGTTTTCGGGTGTGATAAAAGAAAAGGGATTTGAGATAAAGGAGTAAAAGATTTCCGGCGGATTAACATTCCGCCGGAAATTGTTCGTATTGGTTTATAAACTTGTGGAATTACGCAGTATAACGTCTGATTGGTTCATAACAAATTTGTGGGGCAGAGCAGGGTTATTAATGCGGTCAATAAGCATTTGGGCGCTGGTCTGTCCGATTAAGTCAGGGTGGGCGTCAACGGTTGAAAGAGGCGGTATCTGGCGCTGGGCTTCCGAACTGTTGTTAAATCCCACGATTGACACGTCGTCAGGAATGACATATCCCAACTCCTGAAGCGCTTTTGAGGTGATAATCGCACACAAATCATTAGCACAGATAAAAACTTCAGGAATGGTATCCATTTGCTTCAACAATTCTTTTATACATAGGATAGCATCCGGTTTATCAAAAGCATCCATATTCAGGATACATTTATTTTCATCGAGAGTAAGATTGTTTTCTTCCAGAGTCAGCTTCAGATAGAACCATCTTTGGAACATGGAATAGCAGTAATGATTGGAGCCCGCAAATCCGAAAGAGGTTGCTCCCTTTGCAATAAAACGCGTAACCAGATTATGGATGGCGCTGGCACTTTCGACTGTAATAATATCTGTTTTATTGACAAACATATAAGGGTTATAAAAGGTATCAATAAAGACGGAAGGGATATTCAGAGCAATGATTTCCTCCCAATATTTTTCGTCAAAAATATTAAATGAAATTACGCCACAGGCAGAACCGTCATAAAGCCCGGGCGGAACCTGAATATTATCTGTAGTATTATCACGTATAACGTTCAGCAAAAGAGAGTACCCTCTTGCCTTCAGTGCCGTCTCTGCGTTGGCAAGCACATCGTTAAAGTATTCTGCATTTTCGTGATGATAAGTGAAGACCACATATTTCTGAGGCTGAGAAACCGGGGACGATACAGTGGAAGCCCTGCCGGGAACATCTCCTGAGGCAATATATTCCAGAATCAGATTTTTTGTTTTTGGGGAAACTCCCTCCTTGTTGTTTATTACCTTGGAAACGGTATTTCTTGATAAATTTAACGCTTTAGCAATTTCTATGATTGCAGGTTTTCCGCGCATATTTCATGCTCCTAACTTTTGTGTATAGTATCAAATTTTGATTCCCGCGAGCAACGAGCCAAGTGGGGCTGTTGACTGCAAAATGATTAATCATACTACATATTATAAGATGAAATAACCATAAAAATCAACGTATAAATGGGAAAAGAAATTCGGGCTTACCGGAAAGGAAAATCCGGTTTGTTTTTTTCTGCTCTATATGGATATTCCCTTGACAATTCCCATAAGATTTCTCAAAATGAAAAGAGAACTTAATAAAAGAAACCAGACAGCGTATTATGTCTGGAAGGAGGATAAAGAGATGCAATACAGAATATTCGGAGCGCCGATGCCGGCGGTGAGCATTTCCATGGAGCAGGGAGAAAGTATCTATACGCAGTCCGGCGGCATGACATGGATGTCGGAGGGGATTTCCATGGAAACCAACATGAAAGGCGGTTTCCTGAAAGGAATAGGGCGGATGTTCGCGGGGGAGAGCCTTTTCATGGCAACTTATACCGCGCAGAGGCCGGGAGCGGAGATTACTCTTGCCTCCAGCTTCCCGGGGGAAATCAAAGTTTTCGAGGTGGGAGCGGGGAAAGAGTATATTGCTCAGAAAAATGCTTTCCTGTGCGCGACGCCGGGAGTGGAGCTCAGCGCATATGTGACGGGCGTTAAAGCGGGATTTTTTGGCGGGGAAGGGTTCGTTCTGCAGAAATATACGGGCCGGGGCCTTGCTTTTCTGGAGCTTGACGGAACGATTGTGGAAAAGGAGCTTGCGCCGGGAGAAAAAATCAAAGTGGACACCGGAAATATTGCGGCTTTTGAGGCGAAAGTGGGCTATTCTTCGGAGATGGTAAAGGGATTTGCCAACGTCCTGTTTGGAGGCGAGGGGCTGTTTCTCTCCACACTGACAGGGCCGGGAAAGGTGTGGCTGCAGACCATGAGTGCCTCGGAGCTGGCAAAGAGAATTATCCCTTTTATTCCCACCAGTTCTTCATAAAAAATAATGATAACAGGCGATAAGCCGCACGGACGCGGACACAGGGAGGCGGACGCCGTATCCGGCGGATAGTTGAAAGGGCAGGGAATCTTAATTTGGTTTCCAGTTTGGAGGATGGGATGGAGCAGTTGTCTCTTTTTTCACAGGAAGTAAATATGAGCGCGCCTCTTGCAAGCAGGCTGCGGCCGCAGAGTCTAAATGACTATATCGGTCAGGAACATTTGGTGGGGCCCGGAAAGGTGCTCCGGCAGATTCTTGATAAGGATATGATAAGCTCCATGATATTCTGGGGGCCTCCCGGTGTGGGGAAAACCACGCTGGCAAGGATTATCGCGAATACGACACGGGCGTCATTTATAGATTTCAGCGCTGTCACAAGCGGTATTAAAGAGATAAAGGACGTGATGAAACGAGCGGAAAATGACAGAATGATGGGAATAAAGACCATTGTTTTTGTGGACGAGATTCACCGTTTTAATAAGGCGCAACAGGATGCTTTTTTGCCCTATGTGGAAAAGGGGAGCATCATCCTGATTGGCGCGACTACGGAAAACCCTTCCTTTGAAATTAACTCGGCTCTTCTGTCAAGATGCAAGGTGTTTGTTCTGTATGCCCTGACGGAGCAGGACATGTTAAAGCTTCTTCGTGCCGCGCTTGCGGATAAAAGGGGATTTGGAAACAGTATCATTCATATAGAAGAAAAGCTTCTCAGGGCCATTGCCGTTTTTGCGGACGGGGATGCGAGAATGGCACTGAGCACGCTTGATATGGCGGTTCTGAACGGACAGATAGAGCCGGACGGTTCCATAACTGTCAGGGAAGAGGTTTTGGAGCAGTGTACCGGAAAAAAGATGCTTCTTTATGATAAAAGTGGGGAGGAGCATTACAATCTGATATCGGCGCTGCATAAGTCAATGAGAAACAGCGACCCGGACGCCGCCATTTACTGGCTGGCGAGGATGCTTGAGGCCGGCGAGGACCCGCTTTATATTGCGAGGCGGCTTGTGCGGTTCGCAAGCGAGGATGTGGGAATCGCCGATTCCGGCGCGCTGCAGGTGGCGGTGGCAGCTTATCAGGCGTGCCATTTCAACGGAATGCCGGAGTGCAATGTGAACCTGACTCATGCGGTGGTATACCTTTCCATGGCGCCCAAGTCAAATGCGCTTTATAAAGGGTATGAGCTTGCCAAAAAAGATGCGGCGACGACATTGGCCGAACCGGTACCGCTTCAAATCAGGAATGGAGTGACCTCTCTGATGCAGGAGCTGCACTATGGGGAGGGGTATGAATACGCCCATGACAGTGAGGAAAAGCTGACCGCATTGAAGTGTCTGCCGGATGCCCTGGAAGGGCGGGAGTATTACACGCCGACGGAGGAAGGCGATGAGGCGAAGGTCAGGGAAAAGCTGGAGCGTGTGAAGGAGTGGAAGGAGAAGTTACGCGCAGGGAAAGACCTGGCTTCAAAATAAAATACAAACGAATGTTCGAAAAAACTATTGCTTTCCATAGCAAGTCGTGTTATACTATAGCAAACAAATGTTTGGATGGGCGCGGCTATGGAAAGCGATTTTATTTTAAGTACAAATAGAAAGCCGGTTTCAGGGATAATGTGCATAGATTCGGATGCAAATACAGGCATGACTGCGGCATCAGACCCGGAACTTCAAATACAGGTGAAGATGAATCAGAAGATGTCTCTGATGGAAAAGCTGGGGATTCTTTCGGACGCAGCCAAGTACGACGTATCCTGTTCTTCCAGCGGCGTAAGCCGCCGTGGGGACGGAACGGGAATCGGCAATACCGTGGCAGGCGGCATCTGTCACAGCTTTGGAGCGGACGGAAGGTGTATTTCCCTTCTCAAGGTTCTTTTTACCAATGAATGTATTTATGACTGCAAGTACTGTATTAACCGCCGTTCAAACGATGTGCCGCGGGCGTCTTTTACACCGGATGAAATCTGCGACTTGACCATTCAGTTTTACAGACGCAATTATATAGAAGGGTTATTCTTAAGCTCAGGTATTTTGTACAGCCCCAGCTATACCATGGAGCTGATTTATGAGGCGGTACACAAGCTGCGCACGAAATACCGCTTTCAGGGCTATATCCATGTAAAGGCGATTCCCGGCGCTGACCCGGAGCTGGTTAAGAGGTTGGGGCTTCTGGCGGACAGAATGAGCGTGAATCTGGAATTGCCTACTGCCGACGGCCTGAAAAGCCTGGCTCCCAATAAGCACAGGAAGAATATTTTAACTCCCATGCGACAGATTCAACAGGGAATCACCCAAAATAAGAATGAAATCGTGGCGTTCCGGCATGCGCCTTCCTTTGTGCCGGCGGGACAGTCCACCCAGATGATTGTGGGTGCTACTCCTGAAAGCGATTATCAGATTATGATGGTGGCGGAGAATTTATATAAAAAGTTTGATTTAAAGAGAGTATATTATTCTGCTTTCGTCAGTGTCAATGCGGATAAGTCGCTTCCGGCGCTGCCGGGCGGACCTCCCCTTTTGCGGGAGCACAGGCTGTATCAGGCGGACTGGCTTCTGCGGTTTTACGGCTTTCAGGCGCAGGAGCTTTTAAGCGAGGGGAAGCCTAATTTTAACGTGCTCTTAGACCCGAAAGCGGACTGGGCGCTGCGGCACTTAGAGCAGTTCCCTGTGGAGATTAACAGAGCTTCCTACCAGACGATTCTCAGGGTGCCGGGAATCGGGGTTAAGAGCGCCCAGAGAATCGTCAGGGCAAGGCGGAACGGAAGCCTTAATTTTGACGACTTGAAGAAAATCGGCGTTACTTTGAAACGGGCGCTGTATTTTATTACCTGCAGTGGAAAAATGATGTATCCTACAAAGCTGGATGAGGACTATATCACAAGAAACCTGATTGGAGAAAAAGAAAAGCTTCCCTTTGACAGGGGCGGTATGACTTATAAGCAGCTTTCGCTGTTTGACGATACCGGGGAATTTTCCTTCCGTCAGGCGGCGGGAGGATGAATATGCAGAAAAAAGCGGGTAAGAGGCCGGGCGGAGCATCCGGTCCGAAGTAGGAGAGGCGGGGTTTGTATGGAAGAATATTATCTGATTTGTGAAGATTCGCTGGAGGGGATTTTCACAGGGATTTATAATGCCTATCTGAAAAAAAAGCCCCGGGAGCAGATACACCTGTGTCTGGGGGAAGAGGAAAACTACCGCCTGTTTGCAGTTTATGAGCCGTGCCCGCCGGATAAGGTAAAGGCGGCAAAGGTGGCGGGGACGGTGCTGCGGGAATTCGGCCATGAGGCTTACATGGCAATCTGCCGGGCGCTGGCCTCTGAGGAAGCGGATAAGGGGGAGGCGGTCTACCGGACGGTGGCGGCGGGGCTTTCCATGAAAAATAAAAGGCAGGTGATGGGAAATCTTCAAAATCCCTATATACACAGGGTATTTGAACTGGCAAGATTTACTGCCAACGAGGCTCATTACCATGTGGAGTTTCTGCGGTTCAGAGAACTGGAAAACGGGATTCTTTATGCGCCCATCGGGCCGAAAAACAACCTCATAACCTTTATCGTTCCCCATTTTGCAGACAGGCTCCCTCTGGAAAATTTTGTGATTCACGATAAAATACGTAGTATTTTTGCTCTCCATCCGGCCGGGAAGGACTGGTATCTTGTATACGGCGATGAAAACCTGAGGCAGGAAAAAATGGTTCTTTCCGAGGGAGAGAACAAATACAGAGAACTGTTTACGCATTTCTTTCATACGATACCTATAGAGGAACGCAAAAACAAAGGACTTCAAAGAAATATGCTCCCTTTAAGATACCGCGAGTATATGACGGAATTTCAGGGAGAATAAATTACTGGTATATTTTTCAGGGGTTTTGTCAATAATAGTGATGAAAACGGAGATGATGGTATTAAAATTATAAAGAAAAAATTAAATCTATTATTTATTTGAAAATTATCTTTACAAATTCAGGGTAGTGTGGTAGTTTTTGGATAAGTAACAGAAAACGTTTTCGTAATCTGCATTGAGAAGAAAGAAGGGTGATAGCGATGATGCAGCGTAGAATACGGCTAAGGCTGGAAGAGGTCAAGGATTTTGTGACTGCGGCTTCGAGGTGTGATTTTGATATTGACGTTTTTTATAACAGTTTCACAGTAGATGCCAAGTCAATTGTAGGAGTTCTGGGGCTTGATTTAAATCAGATACTTACAGTAGCCTACAATGGATATGACCCCGATTTTGAGAAGGTAATAAACCGTCTTGCTCTGGCAAGCTGAAATTGATTTTAACAAACTAAGTTGACTCCCCAAAAGAGATAGCGTACTATCTTTTTGGGGGGTTTTTGTATATGGAGATACAAATATCGGTCAGGAACCTGGTGGAATTCATTTTGCGTTCCGGGAATATCGACAACAGGAGAGCGGTCTTTTCCGATAATGCCATGCAGGAGGGCGGAAGAGTCCATCGTATGATTCAGAGAAAAATGGGAGCTGATTATCATGCGGAGGTTTTTCTGCGCTATTTGTATGAAACGTCCGACTATGTTATTCGTGTGGAAGGGCGGGCGGACGGTGTGATTGTCCCGGAAAATCAGGACGGCGCAAAGGCAGATGCTGTTACAATCGATGAAATCAAGGGAACCTACAGGGACATTCATAAAATGAAGGAGGCGGTTCCCGTCCATCTTGCCCAGGCTCAGTGCTACGCTTATATCTATGGGAGCCAGAATCAGCTGAAAAGTATCGGGGTACGGCTGACCTACTGCAACATAGACACGGAGGAAATCAGGTATTTTCATTTTTCATATGAACTGGAAGAGCTTGAGGAATGGTTTCTTGAGGTGATGGAGCAGTACAGGAAGTGGGCGGATTTCCGGGTCAGGTGGCAGGAGGAAAGAACGGCTTCCATTAAGATGCTCTCCTTCCCGTTCAATTATCGCGAGGGGCAGAAGGAGCTGGCCTCTTACGTTTACCGGACCATTTATCATAAGAGAAAGCTTTTTATAGAGGCGCCTACGGGAGCGGGTAAAACCATATCCACTCTTTTTCCGGCAGTCAAAGCCATGGGAGAGGGAATAGGGCAGACCATTTTTTATCTGACCGCCAAGACCATCACGAGAACCGTGGCCGGCGATGCCATTGAGATTATGAGACAGAGGGGGCTGAAATTAAAATCTGTAGTATTGACCGCACGGGACAAAATTTGTTTTATGGGGGAGGCCGAGTGCAATCCCGATTACTGTCCTTATGCAAAGGGACACTACGACCGCATCAATGACGCTGTTTACGAGCTGTTGACCAGTCGGGACAATTTTGACAGGGAAGCTGTCTGCGCCTGTGCCAGAGAGCACAGGGTCTGTCCTTTTGAGCTTTGCCTTGATATGAGCTTGTTTGCGGATGCGGTTATATGCGATTATAATTATCTCTTTGACCCGCACGTGTATTTGAAGCGTTTCTTTTCCGAGGGCATAAGGGAAGATTATATTTTTCTGATTGACGAGGCGCATAATCTGGTGGAGCGGGGGCGGGATATGTACAGTGCGTCCTTGCAAAAAGAGGATTTTCTTACTCTGAAAAAGGCGGTAAAGGAGTATGACGGAAGGATGTACCGGCAGCTGGAGAGATGCAACCGGGAGCTTTTGACGCTGAAACGGGAGTGTGAAAACTATGTTTGTCTTGACGAGGAGGAAGCCGCTCCCTTTGTGGGCGCGCTTATAAGGCTTGCGGCGGCCATGGAGGATTTTCTGGAGGAGAATGAGGGAAAGCAGGAAAGTCTTACAGGCCTGCCGGAGGGCAGGGCGTCTGTTCGGAAGGAAGTGTTGGAATTTTATTTTGAGGTTTCTCATTTCCTGCTGATGAATGACAAGCTGGATAAAAATTATGTGATTTACACGCAGTTAGAATCGGACGGCGGTTTCTGCATCCGGCTGTTTTGCGTGAATCCGTCCAGAAATCTTCAGGAGTGCATGATGCGGGGAAGAAGCTCCATTTTATTTTCGGCCACACTTCTTCCGATTCAGTACTATAAAAGGCTTCTCGGGGCGGCAGAAGGGGATTATGAGGTATATGCCCGGTCGGTTTTTGACTCCCGGAGGAAAGGGCTTTTTATTGCCGGCGATGTGACCAGTAAGTATACAAGGCGTTCCGGCACGGAATACTTTAATATTGCAACTTATATTCATTTAATCACCGGTCAGCGGGATGGCAATTACATGATTTTTTTCCCGTCCCATATGTTCCTGCAGGAAGTGTATGAGGCGTACCGCGGCTATTATCTGGACGACGGAAGAGAAGAATGTATCTGTCAGGAGGAGAGCATGGACGAGGAGAGCCGGGAGGCTTTTCTTGCAAAATTCGGGGAGGAAAGAGAAGGGACGCTGCTTGGGTTTTGCGTGCTTGGTGGGATTTTCAGCGAGGGAATCGACCTTAAAAACGACAGCCTGATTGGGGCGATTGTTGTTGGCACAGGGCTTCCCATGGTATGCAACGAGCGGGAAATTTTAAAAAAATTTTTTGACGGCCAGGGGGACAATGGTTTTGATTTTGCCTACAGATATCCGGGAATGAATAAGGTGCTGCAGGCAGCGGGAAGGGTGATTAGAACGGCAGAGGATGTGGGAATCGTGGCGCTTTTGGACGAAA
>CAMSTM010000047.1 GCA_947063675.1 uncultured Lachnospiraceae bacterium
CGGGCGGATTCGGGACTTTAGCCCGTTAGAAACGTGCGCCGCTGGGCGCACTTGCCAAAGCTGTTCCAAAGCTGAAGCAGCGCTTTAGAGCAGCTTTGAAAAGCCTCCTGCCAGTCCATCATCCTTCCAGCAATTCCAGCAGTTCCTCCCGCGTAAAGCTCCCTCTTCCCACATTCTCTCCGGAAAGCACCTGCTCCGCCAGTTCCTTTTTCCGCTCCTGCAGCTTCACGATATTTTCCTCAATCGTATCCTTCATAATTAATTTGTAGACGCTCACCACGTTTCTCTGACCGATGCGGTGGGCCCTGTCCGTGGCCTGGTTCTGCACCGCCAGATTCCACCACGGGTCGTAGTGAATGACAATATCCGCAGCCGTAAGATTAAGTCCCGTCCCGCCTGCTTTTAAGGAAATGCAAAACACGCCGGTATCGTCGCTGTTGAAGCTATCCACCAACGCAAGCCTTTTCTCCTTTGGCGTGGAGCCCGTCAGAGTATAAAAAGAAATCTTTTCCGCCCTAAGCTCCCTTTGCAGATTTTCCAGCATGGACGTAAACTGCGAAAAGAGCAGCACCTTATGCCCGCCGCCGATGGCATTCCTGATTAAGTCAAGGCACATGGCTGTTTTTGCCGACGGACTTTCATAATTTTCGTAGAGCAGCGACGGGTCGCAGCAAAGCTGACGCAGCTTCGTAAGCTCTGCCAGAATCTGAATTTTTGCGCTCCGAAACTCCTCGTCCGACTTCTTGTCCAGCATCAACCGAATCCGCTGCACATGGGCGGCGTAAAGCTTTTTCTGCTCTCCCTCCATACTGGCGTACATGCATTCCTCCAGCTTATCCGGCAGGTCTGTGAGAACATCCTTTTTCAGCCTCCGCATAATAAAGGGACGGACCATTTTCTGAAGCTTCTCCATGGCCCTTTCATCCTGACTCTGAACCACAGGTATCTCAATATCTGTCCGAAAGTGCTGATATCCGTACAAAAATCCGGGCATCAGATAATCGAAAATGCTCCAAAGCTCGCTTAACCTGTTTTCTATAGGCGTTCCGGTCAGGGCAAACCGGCTTCCGGCCTGAATTTCCTTTACTGCCTTTGCAGACTGTGTGTTGTGATTCTTGATATACTGCGCCTCGTCGATAATCTGACAGAAGAAGCTGACGTTTTCATATTCCGCCAAATCTCTTTTCAGCAGCTCATAAGAAGTAATCAGAATATCCCGGCTCTGGGCGCCATGGATGATTTCTGCCCGCTCCCCGGCAAGCCCGGTCACCATTTTTACCGGAATGCTGGGGGCAAATCGCTTAAACTCGCTGTTCCAGTTAAATACCAGAGACGCCGGGGTGACAATCAGGCACCTTCTGTTATCCTCCGCTTTTGCCTCCAGAAATTCAGACAGCAGAAAGGCTATCACCTGCAGAGTCTTTCCAAGCCCCATGTCATCCGCAAGAATGCCGCCAAACCCGTTATGGCAAAGAGTTTTCAGCCACACAAAACCGTCCTTCTGGTACTTGCGCAATGTCTCCTCCAGACTTGCCGGGACCTCAAAATCATTGTCCTCCACGGTTTTCATGTTTCTTATCAGCTCTTTAAAGGTTCTGTTTCTTATTGCCAGCAAATTCTGCTTTTCTTTAAGTTCGCTGTCCAGATACAAAGCCCGGTATTTCGGCGCTGTTATGACTTCCTTCCTTAACTGGCTGTCCGTGAGATTTAAATTCTGCTTTAATCCCAGCAGAGTCTGCATCCCCTCGTCTTCCACATTGACGAAGCTTCCGTTTTTCAGACGGAAATACTTTTTCTTCCTGTCATATTTCGACAGGATTTCAATGAGCTCTTCCTTTGACATATCCGCCGCATTCACCGTCAGCTCAAGCAAATCGCCGGAGAGCGACACCCCCACCTCCACCTTGCCGCTGTATACCACGTGGAACCGTTTGAGCGCCTCGGAGACATACACCTCTCCAAGCGCCTGAAAGCGGGGAATTCCATCCACTAAAAGCTCGTAGATTTTATCCTCCTCCCCGGAAATCACCATGGCGTTTTCTTTCTCGTCAAAGGCATTGCAGTAGGAGGAAACCAGATTTCCCACCTGCATTTCCTTCGCCACATCCCGACCGCTTCCCTCTTCGTCCTTTTTATAAACCTCATACTTCTTTTCCCCGTAAAGGCCATACACCTTACAGGTCACAAAATCCTTCTGGGGCGCGTCCAGATAAATCTCGAAGGAAACCTGTTCCACCCCGTAATCCGCCTCGTTAAAATCCTTCCTTTCGCATTGATAATGCTCCATGAGCGCCGGCAAAAGCTCCCGGCAGAACGACGGAACATCCTTTTTTTCCACATAGAACTTTTTCTCGGGAAGCTGCACCAGACAGGTAATAAAATCGCTGATATTGCTCATATCCTCGATTTTTTCCCTGTGGATGAGGCCGTCCTTAAAGGTAAGGAGGCTCCGAGCGCCATAATATCCGAATAAGGGAACCACCTCCACCTCAATTCCCTCTTTCTGCCCGGTTATTTTCATCTCGCGGATAACCGGCGCATCGGTCTGCTGCCACGCACGCTCTCCGGTCATATTAACATTGGCCGTCAGAGGACGCTCCTTTACCACGTCAAGGAATTCCTCCAGTCCGCTGCCGGATAAAGAAAGCTTCCTCAGCTTCGGATAATAGGACGGATACCCGTAATTTCCATAGCTATAGCTACTTCCGTAGGAATACTGGACATACCTGCTTCCGTTTTCCCTGACCCATCTTTTCAGGAATTCAACAATCCCCCGCGATACCGGCTCAAAGGCTTCCGGCAAATGCTGAAACTGCAGCTTTTTCCCATAGGAGTAATTCTGCCCCTTTTCCACATTGCGGACAAATTCAAAAATATCCTTCAGCACATATTTTGTCTTGCCTGTTCCGACTTTGAATTCCAGCGTGATATATTCGGAAGTGCATTCCAGAAAAGGTTCCATCTCTATGCTTCCGTAGATATTATCCTTCAAAAAAGGCAGCGTTGCCTTGACGGTCTGACGCTGCAAAAGTTCCTTTACAAGCGGAGTGGTTTCTTTAGGGCGCATTCTGGCCTGACCTGCTTTTGACTGCCGCCTGCCAGGCGTCCGTCTGCGCCCCACAGATACATCGTCCGGAATGAGATAATCCCCCGGCCTTCTGAGCAAGCTTTCCGTCCCCTCTTCCTCCGTTTCCATCAATTGAGAAAGCGTAATCTGTCTGTCGCTCTCCTGATAATCCTCGTATTCAAGAAGTACCGCAACGCAGTGCTTGCAAATCCCGGAATAGCTGTAAAAGGCCGGACAATCGCAATAGCTTTCCATTATTTCATCAAGCAGCCCGTCATAAACCAGCTCCACGTCGTAAATCTTTTTACCACTCCCCTTAACCTGCGCATTTATTTTGACGTTTCCCATGTCGGTTTCATCCGCCTCGAAACGGATTACCTTTTCCAGATAATAAAGGTCCAGCCCCTTGTTATAGGCAGCGGTATTCGTCAGTCTTTTTATCATTCGCTTACTTGGCATTTCTGTTAATTATCCTCTTTTTGGGCTTCTTATTATAGCTGTCCGTATAAATTGCCCCGAACGCTGCCCCTGCAATTGCGGCGGCGTAGAGCATTGTTTTCTTCAGGCAAGAGCGCATGAAATCCCTGTCATCCTGAACTGAAAAGCTGATATATCCGTTTGTTGTACGGGCTTCATAATCCCTGACAGTTTCAACTGCCAGCCTGGAAATTTCAGTCAACTCCGCTTTCAGGTTTTCCACCATATCATCCGCTTTTTTCCTGTGGCTGTCCCCGCCCTCTGCAGCAGAAATACTTTCGATATAATAATTATTCGTTTCAATAGCTAACTGATTGCCGGTGGCAAATCTCAAATGTTTGTTAGCCTCATCTGCAAAATAATCGGTTCCGATTTTAGTTCTGGACTGATAAAATTCCCCATCCTCATCTCTGGTAGGCACTAAAACCGCTCGGGTAATATCACCGTCATAGCGCTCAATAGCCGAAAGCCTGACTCTGTAAGAAGCCAGATTTTTCATGTATTCCACATTAGTCATCCGGTTTCCATAGTTCAAACGGGAAATATACTGCTCCTTATCCTTTGATATTCCATATTTAAGGATATATGCCTTATTTCTATCCAGGGAAACGCTCTTAAAATTCTTTGCCTTGTCTCTCACAGAACCGAAGCTTTCCTCCGTAGCCTCTGACACAAACGTTGAATTTTCTTTCCGGCACATTTCCATGTACTCAATAATGGCATCAGCCCTCCCCTGCATATAAGAATTAATATCCAGATAATCCAGATTGTAGATTTCAGAATAATCATTTTCCAGTATATCGGTTTTTCTTCCATATCTGGAAACAAAATAATCATAATAAGCATCCGCAATCGCCCTTACAAGAATATCCTTGTCAATTGACACTGTCTTATCGGAAGCCCTGTAGGATATGGTATATTCAGTTGACACGTAAAGATTATCAGCAGATATATTATCCCGCTGCTTTACATTGTTAACACGTAAAGTGTCCTTTAGTTCATCCGGTGACAAATTTCCCAGCTGCTTTTCCAGAATCGCATTTTCCAGAACCTCGTCGCTTAAAATTTCACTCACGTCCAATGTCGTTCCGTTAGGCGTAAGTCCCTTAGATGCCTCTGGATAAGTATATCCCATTTTAAAGCTTTCTGAATAGGGTTCTCCCCCTCTCAGATACGCCATACAAAGTATTCCCCCAAAAACAGAAACAACCATCACAAGGGGAAATGCCTTTAAGCATCTTCTTACGCCATCCTTAAACTGTAACGGCTGCTTCTGCCGCAGAATATTTATCGCAAACAGCAGCCCGAAAACCGCCGGAACTGCAAGCAAAAGCATTTTAAGTACAGGTCTAATCGCATACATCTTTTACTCCTCCGTCAACTCCACAACCACTAACTCCGGTCGATTGTTCACCCTGGGAATCCATCCATGTCCCCCAATACCACGGGAAACAATTAATGTTCCGTTTGTCAGCTCATACTGCCCTCCTGAATACTTCGGGAAAAATCCTCCCTCTGGATGATAAAGTCCTCCTATTCCCGGAATACAGGCCATTCCCCCATGGTAATGCCCTGCCAGGGCCAAATCAAATCTTTCATCCTTCAACTTTTCATAGTAAAGGTCCGGAAAATGGGACAATACCAACTTATAATCCTCAAGCTCCCAAAAACCGGTCAGCTTTTCTTTCGCCCAATAATCGTATCCCGCCGCTTCATTGGAAATACCGGCAATTTGAATAACAGTATCCCCCTTTTGGAACTCGGACGTCTGATTGATTAAAAGCCTTACTTCCTCTTTCACCAGAATTTCATCCAATGCCACTGAATCCAACCGTCCATACATTAAAGTTCCCTCATGGTTGCCCAGCGTATAATAAATCGGGGCAATCTCCCTTAATTCCCGACACAGATGCTGAATTACAATGGTGCTGCCGTCATCCTGATTCAGCATATCCCCAATCATGGCGATAAAATCCGGTTCTTCCTTTCTGATTGCTTCGATTAGCTCTCTGTTACTTTCCCCGTATTCCACACTATGTAAATCCGACAGAACCACAAATTTTACGGGAGTATTTATCTTTTCAGAAGACAGCTGATAATGAGTAACCTCAAACTTACGGTTTCCGCTGACATGAACTGCCAGAATCATTATCAAAACCAGAAGAAACAAGGGAAAAAATCCCGGCAGCAAGCGCTTCCTTTTCCTCCTTTTTCGCTCTTCCTCCTTTTCCCTGACAGCCTCTATCTGCTGCCTGCGTAGTTCCTCAACCACCGACATTGACACGCCCTCCCTTTTTCAGACCCTGCGCACCGGCCTGCTTTTTAAGTATATCGGTTACTTCCATTACGGTCAAGCGGCGCAAGTATTTCTTTCTTTATAAATTCCTTTGAATGGATAATTTCCTTTTCCAGTGCCTTATCCGCCCCGTCCCAGTCGATTGTATCATCTATCTGAACAGTCCTCTTTCCGGCATAGGCAAGCCTTTCTTCTAAATGAGCGGTTCTGAGAATATCCAGCATTCTGGCTCCCCGGGTTCTGTGGGGAAAGGTCACAAACTGTTTTTTCAAAATAACGGACAGCGCGGTCCCATGAAAAGAATTTGTCACCACATATGTAGCATGGTATAATACTGCCAAAAACTCTAACGGTCCCTGTCCGATAAGGAGTTTCTCGCTTTCTGTCCATTTATAGGATTTCCGCACAGGGCTGATTACCACTACGGCAAGGCCGCTGTTTTTCTCCAGATTTTTTAAATACTCTGCCATTTCCGGCAAATATTCAGTGTCATATACCGCAATGTATCCATCTTTTTCTCTATCAGATATCTCATTGGGAAGCGGCGTTTTATCAAGCAGCTCCTCCCACTCTTTCTTTTTAAGCAGAAAAACCGGGTCCAAAACCACTTCCGGCTCCTTCCCCCACCGCTTGGCAATATACGATTTCGCCAGTGGCTCCCTTATTGAAATCACGTCAAAATTAGATAAAAGCCCAGAAAATTCTCCGTCATATTTTTCCTTCAGTCTTTCCATTCCTATACTGGCGGCATAGGAAACATAACGCGCGCTGTCCTTTTTCCATTTACGGAAAGTACAGAAATATCCCTCCTGAAATCCCTCTGTAATTTCAGGATTCCATATCTGGTCGCTGCCTGCCACATAGGTGTCAATCTCACTATTATATTTATAAATATCCTTTGAAGAGTTAAGACATCGCCTGTCTTTTGTAAGATACTCGCTCCGGAACCTGCTCATCCTCTTTCTCAGGCTTAAATTGCAGCGGAAGTTCTTGGGCCTTAGCTGTCTGGCAATCTTAAAAATTCTGCGTGGAAGGTTGTCGGCTCTGTTATAGCGGATTACCCGATACCTTCCCCGCAAATTGCGTGGAAAATAAGGAATCAGAATTGTCTCGCTGTATTTATTCAAATAAGTTTTAAGGGCATAGCTTTGGAGCATCGCCCCATAATCATCCGCCCAGTAGAATGTTAAAATACCTATCATAATATTCCTACTTTCTCAAAAGCTTTTCTGACATACCCACCGTCAAAAACTTATTCAGCAGCATAAACCGCCATCGCCGCCCAGGCCAAGAGGCAGGCTTCAGCAGCCTTGGCTGTAAGACATCCTCTCTTTCACATTGGAAGTACCGAAAATTCCCTTTCACTTCTTCCCATATCCGCTTTGCCTTGTCACTATGCAATATAACAAGAGAGGTTCCCATTCCGTCCTCCATTTCCGGTTTCACCTTTTCAATCCCCCAGAAATCGCCTAACGTAATGTCGCTTTCCCGCTCGGGTGTACAAAATCTACAGGAATAGCAGGCGGGTCTTATCGTATAATCCCGAAAATACACCCGGCAAAAGGAATCCTCCCTCATAGGGTGGGCATATTCTTTCTTTCCCGCATAAAAAGACACCGTATGGCCGTTATCTCTCTTTCTTTTATCACGAAAGCTAAAGCCGGACAGCCTGCCGCCATACTTTCTCTCCATCTCCTTTAGATACTTCCTCCAGATTCCCGGCGAAGGAACTCCATAACAGACCAAATCAGTTATAAGGATATTTTGACAGTCCGCAACTCCCCTGCCGCCCTTACAAGATTTCTTTTCCAGATATAGTTTCATTGCCCTGCACTGGCAAGGGGTTCCGGTAAAAAGGACAAAGCGGCCTTCCTCTAAACATTTCCTGACTCTCTCAAAACATCCTTCAAGGCTGCTCTGAACATATTTTGTTTTACGCATTGGCGCAAACTCCTCTATCATACATGCCATCTTATGGCGTACCATACCGTCTGCCTCCATAACGGCTCCGAATACCACGCCTTTTCTTTCCAGCACATATCTTGCCAGCACCGGAAACACACCCCCGGAACTGCTTCCGTAACGGATACTGTCTTCCTTTGCCTGTGCGCCTATATATACCCGTTCCGTTCCTGCCTTTTCCCCTGATTTTACCGGACAATCGGAAATTGCCACCCCTTCCTTCTTTACCGGGCAAACCTTCGTACAAAGGCCGCAGTCAATGCATTTTTTTCTGTTAATTTTCGGGTATAGAAAACCTTCCCCATCCTCTTTCATGACAATCGCTCCGGTCGGACATACCTCTGCGCAGGCATTACAGCCACAGCACGCTTCTTTATATTTGAAGATTCTTTTCATATTCGTTTTCCATTCCCAATTTTAATATATGGATTATTGATTGTACCGCCCATCTCTGAAGTCTGCTTCTTCCACAAAGAAAAAGACCGACTGATGCTTTTGCCATTTCAAATCTTTTTCCATGTTTTCTGGCGAAGACGCGTCTTCGATACAATTTCCAACAAATAATACGTCTCCTTTCATAAAAAGAATGAATTCCGCAAATTTCGGCAATTTCATCTATCAACTCCTCAAAATATCGAAATCGTAACTTTTCTTCTTCCTGTGAAAGTACTCTTCTTGAATGACTGTTCTTATGTACCCGGACGCCGTACATCCTCTCCTGAATAGTCGGGCACTTATATTGATACATAAACGGCAACAGCATCTGGAAGTTCTGTCCCACAGGATATTCGGGAATCCTCCTCTCTGGATAAATGGCAAAGAACTCCTCCGTTTTCAACATATAGCAGCCGCAACAGACATAGGTTATCCCTTCCATTATGTCAAAAAATATTCTTTCTTTCCTTAAATCTCCAAGCCTTTCTCCGGCTCCCGCAATATGTCCTTCGTTATCAAAATAATACATAATGGAACGTACACATCTGTATTCCCCATGCTCCCGCAAAAAATCTACCCTTTTTTTGATAGAATCCGGCTCTAAAATGTCATCGCTGTCAGGCCATATCAGATATTCCCCTACCACTAAATCAAGTCCCCGATTAATAGCCGCGGAAGCGTTCCTGTGAGGCGCCCGCACTATCTGATAGCCATAACCCCGCTCAATAAATTTTTCCCTGTAGCTTTCCAAAATCCTGACAGTATTGTCCGTAGAGCCGTCGTCAACAAAAATGGCTTCCACATAAGGGTATGTCTGACCAAGAATCGAATCAAGCATAGCACCTATGTATTTTTCCCCGTTAAAAACAGGCGTCACACAGGACACCAGACCTGATATTCTCATGCCTTTCCTCCAAGCAGTGACTTTATAATATCTACTGCATATTGAAATTCCCTGTTCGAATGAAAAACCAGAAAATTAATTCCGATTGTAATCGCTACTGAACAAATACCGTAAAGCAGTACCTGGAAATACAAATTTGATACCATAAGCCTTATACAGACTGCCTGGGCGCACAGGATGCACACAATACCTGTACACAGGATTTTCATTACCAACGCAATATATTTCATGCCGCCTACATAAAGAAACCTGCGAAACAGAACCCAGCCTTTTAAGGCATATTGAATTATCAGCGTACAGCTTGTGCCTAACAGTATTCCCAGAATTCCAAGTTTCCTGCCGAGCAAAATCGATACTATCAGATTCAGGAAGTCTCCTGTCAGGGAAATATTCTTATTCTGCGCAAACAACCCGGAAACTGTCATCATATACCAGAGGGGATTCTTAATACAATAAATCAGCAGATTCATTACGCATACAAATACTACGGGCATGGGAAGCAGATAATCCTTGCCGTATAAAAGATGTATAAAAGGCGTGGACACCGTATAAATTCCAACAACCCCAACTATCGTCGGACAATAAGTAATAAACGTAAGCCGCCTCAGTACTGTTTCCGTATAGTTGTTATTCCCCTCTGCCACCAGGTTTCCAATACTTCCCGTGGTTGCATGATGAAGCTGAAGCATCAAACTGCTCATAGCGTGAATCAGCATGGTATAACAACTATAGGCCCCGATATGTAAAGTTCCCACCATAGTGGATATGAGGATATTATCCGTAGAATTGGTAATCTTCCCCGAAAGCACCTCAATAAACAGATATTTGATATTACAAAGTATCTCCTTTGCTTCTGCAAAGGACAGGTTTTCTTTCCGTTTCAAAAACGGATATAGACGGTCGGCTCTTGCGGAAACGGAAATATTAATGGAAACTGTCGTTATAATCTGAATCAGTAAATATACTATATAATTTCCCGTCAAAAATAAAAAAGCAATACTTGCCGCCGCCGAAAACACTCTGGCTATAAGCGTACATTGGGAAACCACAAATACTTTCTGGTCCGCATTTAAAAGGGCTGTTTTATAAGAAAACAAGTAAGAGGACGCCGTCTGCACTAAGAATAAAAAATAAATAAAACGCAGGTAGCCCAAATCAATTTCCATCTTACTTACAAGCAAATGAACCCAGGGCAGAAGCGCAAGTCCGATAACAAACACGGCCAGTGCAATCAACCGGTAGGCTGTCTTAAACAAGTTCATCAGCCGGGTCAGCCTCTCTTCGTCATTCTCCTTGAGCGGCCCGTATAAATGGTATACAATTGCTGAACCAACTCCCAGCTCCGCCATCGACAGCACGGCAAGCACCTCTGTAAACAAACCGTTCAGGCTGACCGCCGTTGTGCCCAACGTATGAATCAGCGCATAGCGGACAACAAAGTTAAGCAATGAAGAAATTGCCTGCGAAGCACTTCCATATATTAAATTTTTCAGACTCCGTCTTACGCGCATTTCCTGAAACACCTCTTCAGCCTTTTATAAAAAATCAATACTATCCAAAAAGCCTCCGCGCTGATGTATAACAGCACCGTTTCCGCAGCAATTTTTCTGTATTCAAACAAAGCCAGAGACCTTCTGTTTAAATGGCGGCGGATATTCCTCCTAAACCGCTTTAAATAACCATACAGCTTTCTGCCTTTCACCTCTCCGCCCTCCACCACATTTACCGCCAGCCGTACATTGACTGCCAGTATCTTCTGCTCCAACAACGGAAGGAGCTCGGGCTGCTTTTCTCCTAGCTTTCTACAAAAAAATTCATATACGAGGGATTCCGAATACTGCCTTTTGTGAAAGCCACCTTTTGTCACACTGTCATTTCTGCAAACATAATAATATAATTTATCTGAAAAAACAGAAACCTTTTGAGTATACTGAAACAAATGGTAGAGAAAAAGAATATCTTCTCCGCAATAAACTTTCTCGTGGAAATGGCAATGTATCGCTTTTCGGCGGGTATAAATTTTTCCACAAGGTCCCCAATCAAAGAACTGCCGTTTTATCATACAGGAAACTGCTTCTTCTCCAGACAACACTATATTGTCGTTTCCCTCCAGTCTTTTAGCCGTGTAAGCGCCAAAGCCAATATAGTCAACCGCGCAAATACTCACATCTGCCTGATTTTCCTTAAGGTTGTCATACAGACGCCGCAGCATATCCTTCTCTGTATAATCATCCGCATCCACAAAGCAGAAAAATTCCCCCTCCGCCCTGTCAAGACCCACGTTTCTTGCATGAGAAGCTCCACGGTTTTTTTCCAGATAAATTACCGAGATACGCCCGTCTTTTTTTGCATATTCATCACAAATATCTCTGCTCTTATCTGACGAGGCATCGTCAACCAGAAGCACCTCTATGTTCCCATAAGTCTGTGCCAGCACCGAGTCCAGGCACTTGCGCAAATATTTTTCCTTATTGTATACCGGTATTATGACGCTGATTAAGTCTTCCCTGTCTTTTGCCCCGTCCATTTTCCCACCACCCTATTTCGATAACATTTTTATTCTTCTGCATAAACACAAAAACAAGTATGAGGCCAAAAACAAATTTTTCCTAAACAGCCAGAAAGTAATTCCCGTTTTCGGACTGACGCCCTTAAAGCGCACTTCCCTGACACACTCCTCCAATAACGGATGGCGCATCTTTTTTCGAATTTCCTTTATCCGGGGCAGCTGTCCGTCATTTACAGCATGAATCATGAGAGTAAAACACATATAAGCCCCGTATCGCAGTATCTGTCTGTCAAAATCATCCGGCCAGTCATAAGTATTTTCCCTCAGCTTTCTTAATTCCTCAATTACCATACATATCTGCCCATAGTGCTCCATTCGGAATCCATGTGCACCTGAACGGCTCCTGACCCGATAGACATGTAACGGCTCCTGACTTATGAAAACTCTCCCCGCTTCCCGGTAAATCTGAACCATTCCCAGCATATCTTCACCAAGGGTAACCTTTTCATTTACCTCCAAAAAGTATCTTTTTGCCAACGATGCAGAAATAATCTTTCCTGAAATATAGTAAGTCATATGCCGCATTTTTTTATCCATCAGAATAAAAGGATAAGTATATTTTCTGATGTCAGCTTTTTCATACAGCCCTTCCTTCGCCGGTTCATGGACAATCTGGGTGTAGTTGCCCTGTTCATATTCATGAATACAGGAAAACGCAACCATTTCCGCCCCGGTTTCCTCGATTTTTTCATATCCTCTCTTTAAAAGCTCCGGCATAATCCTATCGTCACCGTCTACAAACGCCACATATCGTCCTGACGTCTCTTTAAGCCCGGACTTTCTTGCCGCCGTCACTCCCTGATTTTTCTGGTGAATTACTTTCACCCGCCTGTCCGCCTGCTTATATGCATCACAGATTTCCGGGCAGTTATCGGGCGAACCGTCATCTACCAGAATTAATTCAAAATCTTTAAAACTCTGGGCGAGAATGCTGTCTATACAGGCTCGTAAATATAATTCCACTCTATATACCGTGACAATTACGGAAAAATACATGGCTTATTCCGCCTTTCTTATCATTTCCTGACATTCTGTGCCTGCTACCTGCAGATAAAATTTCTGAAGCCAACTGGCAGTATCCTGGATATCATACCCAGCCTCTCTTACCTTTTCCATATAAGTTTCCCGTTCCTCCAATCCCTTTCCTGCAATCTCTAAAGTAAACTTTGCCCATTCCGAAGCCGAATACTCCAAACCAAGGAAATATGCCCTGTCTGTCAATGCCACCTGCTTTGTAATGCTACCAGAAAAAATACAGGGAAGGCCACATCCTTGTGCCTCCACCCCAACCACCGGAAATCCCTCTGACAAAGACGGAAGTAAAAATACATCCATCATACACAGATATTCCCTAATTCTATCTGTTACGGAAATATGAATAAGCTTTTCCCGAATCTGCAGCGTATCTGCCATTTTCATCAGTTCACCCTCAAGCTCCCCCCGTCCAATCAACAGGAAACGGCAACCCGAATGAAGCTTTAAAAGCTCGGCAAAAATTTCTAATAAAAATTCTTGATTCTTCACTTTACAAAGTCGACCTATACTCCCTACCACCAGCGTGCCTTCTAACTGATACTGTTTCCGCATCTTCCTGCGTATCACCTCATCAAACTGAAAGTCTTCCACAGATATTCCATTATTTACATAAATAACTTTCTTCCTGCATCTTTTCCCAAACAGGAATTCTCCTGCCAAATCTGAGCAGGCAAAGTAATAATCACCGCAAACGGGAATCAGTAATCTGCAGATTCCCTGAAATATCATGAACCCCTTTCCCGGTTTCTTCAGCTTAGAGCTGTGAGAATGTAGAATTACCTTCTCCACTCCTGCGAGTCTGGCCGCTATTCCAACCAGACAGTCATAAGGAGTCGATGCATTAATATGAAAAATTATGGCTTTTTCTTTTCTTAGCACTTGCCAAGTGTGGAAAAATTTCCACAGAAACTTCGCTGTCTTGTATCGGGCCTTTGTATTATCGGCCACCAGCTTTCTCCCACCCATCTTCAAGGCTTTTTTTTCTCCGAATTCCTCCCGGTTACGATAAACCAGATAATCAAAATTTACTTTCTCTCTGTCCAGATGCTCACATACCGCCAATATCAGAGATGCAATGCCTCCCGCCTGCAAATCGCAGGCCTGTATCACCCGAAGGGGGCTTCCCTTTTTCTTCCTGCTTTCCAAAGCAACACCATCTTTCTCAACATCTTTTTCCGTCCAAACTTCCCGTCTTTCCAATACCTACTGTTAATCCGTCCGTTTCAAAATCCCATAGCAACTGGTGGCACACCACAATTCGCCGCTTTCCGGCTGTATACTAAGGCACATTGGAGAAACCACCTCATCCCCCACAGCAATAGCGCCATGAGAAGACGCATCTTTCCATGACCTGCCTCTGTCATCAGAATACAGAACCGTAACACTACGGTTAATAGAAACATTATAACCGGCCACATAAACCCGGCCCTTACCGGAATCCACCGCAATCCCATTTACATAGACGCTGCCCATCTGGTCTCTTGGAAGTGTACCCGTCAAATCATGCACCTCTCCCGTGGAAAGCTCCACAGTATACAGCTTTTTTCTGTCAGCCGCCACATAGAGCAGCCCATTTTCAACATCCGGCTGAATCTCGTTTAAATATCCTTTATCATAAATCGGAATCTCACTTTTGTTTACGCGGCTCCAGCTTTTACCCTCATCGTAGGATACCACTACATAACCGGCACCTTCCTCGCATCCGTACAGCTCATGGCTTCCCTCCGGATTATGGCTGTAAACCTGCAGGCAGCCCTTCATTTTTTCCCAGCTCTTTCCTCCGTCGCCGCTCCGGTAATCCCCGGCAAAAAACACGTTTTTATCATTAACGGACTGATAGGAAGATACGTCTGGATTTGAAATTCTTTCTGAAATAACCTTACTGGTATCCTGAAAGCTTATTCCCCCGTCAAAGCTTATGGTAATATGTCTGGGCTCATACCAGGAATTCGCAAGACAGCCCCAAAATACCTTTTGGCTCGCCGCATACCCCCCGTATACATGGCCGGAATATCCCTTCCCACTCATATTAATATATCTCCAGGTCTTCCCGCCGTCAGTTGTCAGCGCTCCGTTGTAATCCTGAAATCCCAAAAACATTAACCGGGGATTTTCCATATTAAATCGCAGCTTTCCTCCCACCAGCACGCCGCATACCCCTGCCGAATCCCAACGCCAGTTCTTTCCGCCGTCATGGCTGGAGATAATAAAATCGCCTCCAAAGCTCCACACCCTGTCTTCCACTGTATTGCTCCAGGCAAACATCTTATCCCGGGGATTAAAATAAGGAAAAAAATCCTTACTGCTGTCATATACCGCTTTTTGAAAGCTTTTTCCCCCGTCATGGGAATAATAAATATCATCTCTGTATTTATTCTCATCCCCCTCCACATGCAGCAATAATTTCCGGGGATTTAAGGGACTTACCGCTATTTGCTTTGTATGCCCTTCTTTAAGAAAATCCTGCTCCGGCAGCGGCATCCATTTCCCTTCCTCCTCAATTTCTCCCTCCAGCAGCTCCTTTTCCCTGCACAGATATATCTTTCCGCTGACAAATGAAATATCACAGCCGTTCAGCAATCCCTGATATAAAGGAAAAAAACTCTCCCCCATATCCCTGCTGACATACAGACCGTCAGCCTTTGCCGCATACAGGTCTCCTTTTTCCGGATGTATCATAAGCTTTGCCCCCTGCACACCGCTGTTTACCAGCTTCCATGTCTTTCCTCCGTCCAGAGTGCGGTAAAGCCCTCTGCCCTCTTTCGGCAATGTATCTGCTGCCGCAGGTGTCGAATAATATGCTTTCAGACATCTCCCGGCGTTTTCCTGAAAAGAAGATATGTCGTAAACCAGACATTCTTTATTCGCGCCGCTGACAAATCCCGGCAGAGTAAGAACCAGTTCCCAGCTTTTCCCCCTGTCCCATGAGCGGTAAATTCCCTGATAGCTTTTTTCCTTATCGCTGCTTCCAATAGCCAGAATCTGTCTGTCATTACAGGGGTCTATTGCAAAAGCGTTGCATCCTCTTGCATAAAAGCCTTTCATTGACAGCTCCCAGCTTTGGCCTCCGTTTACGGAACGATACAGTCCCCCGGTATTGGTTCCGTAAAACATTAAGTTTGCATCCGCTTCTCCCACGGCGAGTGCCTGTGGCCACTGGCATCCCTCTCCTCCTGCTTCCCGCCCGCTTCCGCCTTCTCCTGAAATTAAAGGAACCTTCTGCCATTCTCCCTTTTCCGCCGCCCAAACCTCTCCGGGCGTTCCGATAAACAGCAGGAGCAATGCCGCTATAACCACTCCTGCCTTTTCTCTGTCTCCAAATAATGTTAACTTCATATAGCCTCTTTTCCCGGACTGCTTTCTTTTTCAAATATCCCCTGTCCGTTTAATACACTCTGGGTAATGACAATTCCCATAGTAAGAACCGCCGAATAAAGCTGGGATACATTTTCTGTCAGTCTGAGCACTACTGCCGCTACGGCAACGCCCAGGACAACAGCGTCATTCCCGGCGGAAATCCCTTTTATCATCCTTTTTATCAGCCAGGGAAAAACGGTGAAAACCCAACATAGATATCCCCAAAATCCCAATTCAATATAAAATCTTACATAATCACAGTGAACGTTGACAGATTGAAGCCCCGTATTAAATCTCTCGGCCCTTCCCATAAGCTGCCAGATAAAACCAAGTCCTCTCCCCGTATACTTGGGCGAAAACTCATAGTATCTGGCATAATAACTGTAAATTCTTGTTCTGGCGGATGTGTCAATATTCAATGCTTCCATAATCCGGTTAAAAAGTCCGTAACGGATAAAAGGAATGTAAAAAATGGCAAAGAAAATGAATCCCGCCGCCAGAAGATTAACAAACCACTTTTGGTATCTGCCCTTGCACAAAGAATACAAAAGCGCCGCCGCAAACCCTGCTGCAAGCGCAAGAAAACTGCTTCGCTTAAAAACCAGCAACATCCCAAATATAATTACCGCAAAGCGCAAAGCCAGTTTCCACCATTTTTCTTTCTCACTGGAATTCCCATGAAAAATAAAATAAATGCAGAAAAAAACCAAAGCATAAGAAAAACTGGTGTCCTCCAGGCTTACGCCGCCTGCGATTTTCCCCATAGATTTTGCATATTCAACAAACTGTCTCAAAAAAGTCAAAAAACCAAATACTGTAATTTTTTGCAACATCATAAGCAAAATAGTAACCGATAACGCCCAAAACGAATACAACGCCGCATTTTCCTTAAAAACATAAACAATAAGCGCCGCGCTAAAAAGACTCAAAACCATATAGGCCGGCTCGAAAAATCCGCTTATCATCTGCCTTACCGGCGTAAAGCTGAAAATCCATATTGCCGCGGACCAAATCATTGCCGCAAAATAAGGCAGTGCCAAAACCCCTGCCGACCTTACGGAACAATAAAGCACAGGAACTTCAGCGTTTACCAGAAAAAAAACGCCTCCGACCATAATAACCATAATACAGCCTATGTACTGATAGCCGACGCCAAATCCTCCGATAGTCGCATAAGTATTATAAAAAAAGTATATTTCGATAAGCAGCAAAAAGACTATTGCCCCTGCCGCTCTTTCACCATAACTTTTCCGCATGCTTTCTTCCTCACAGGAACCACTCATGAACTGCTTCTGCCAGTCACCTCTGACGCTTTGTTCATTGAATCAATCATAAGCTTTCTGATATCGTATATCTGACTCTGGCTGCTGACAGAAATTCCGCAGCAATATGAAATAGTACATTCATTTTCCAGATTATAATCGGTACAACGGTTTCCAAACTCCTGTACATAAGCATGGGCCAGATTTTTATCGGACTCCTTAAGGAAAATTACAAACTGTCCTAAAGCATTATTGGCAATGAACGCTTTCTCCGAAGGCAGAACCTCCCTGAGAATCCTGCAGTAATCCGCCATCATCCTGTCACACTTTTCTCTGCCATATTTCCTGTTCTTCTGTTCAATATCCAGCATTTTAACTGAGATGCAGACAAAATCAGAGGGCAGAAATCTCTTCCCGTATTTTGAAATATATCGGTCGCATCCGGCGCGGTTTGCAATATTCAGCTTTTTGTCCGTAAAAACATAATAATCAAAAATCTCCAACGCCCGACCTACGACTACGGCAAGCACACAGCCAACCATTCCGAACAAAATCACCGCGAGCATCGCATATACAAACAGATTTAAAGAAGGCACCGTAATGGTATCCGTCATGATTGCAATATTTTTAGCGCCAGCAAAGCGGTTATATTCCTCGTTGGTAATCTGAGCCGTCCGATACAGAGAATCTATCCTCTCGGTCAACTCCTTAATCATCCGGTACGCCTCATCCTGACTCTCTTTCGAACTTAAAAGCGCTTTGTTTATTACAACATCTGTATCAAAAGTCACTGTCGCTTCAGCGGCCTCGTCTTCAACATCATCAGATTCCCTGCCAAGTCCCGGATTCTCAATAATCTGAACCGCTACGCTGCTTCCCTCGTCAATATTCCCTGAAAACACATCCAGTATATATCTGTCGTAAGCTATATCTATCAATGTCTGTTCAAATTCCGTGTTCTTCTTCACATAACTATTCATCAGGTCGTCATATTCTGTTGTCTGCTCAATATTCTGCCTTTTTTCATCAATAATGTAATAATTCTCATATACATCCCCAAGAATATATTCATGGGTAAAATCCGTATTGTTGGAATGCCTCATCATTTCCACATAGGAATCGATAATCTCCTCTATTCCGCCGCTTTCCGCCGCCGACGCGTCATTCTGCAGCACTGCGTTTTTAATCCTGTTTTCGTATTTGGAAACCAAGGTATCCTGATCCTTCGTTATCTGATTCCCAAGCACACAGGCATAGGCATTAGGTAAATCAATGTCGCTTATAAGCGAAAATTCGCGGCGAAGGTCGGAAAACGAATAGCCGGTGTCCGCCGAGCGGAAGGCTCCGTCTTCTTTATAGGAAAGCTGCTCTAACGCTCTCTTTGTGGCATCGTTTAAGAGCTCTAACATTTCTATGTAGTCGTAGTCCTTATCATAAATTCCTTCCACAGAATAGAGAGGTATCTCGCTGTTTACATGGTTTTCCGCATAGGTTTCTACATAGGCATTAAGCATGGCGGTGAGAATTTGTCTGGAAAAATCTGCGGCGTTTCTCGCATCCCGGCTTCCCACTGTATAAGAAACTCTGTACATAGTAGGCTTCGTTTCCGCAACCTCGCCCTTTTCATTCAGAGCCTCCTGAACGGCGGCTTCCTCCTCACTCTGTACTTCTTCTACCCGTACACCGGTTCGAATGGCGTCCATATTATTTTCGCTGTAGCTTAACTCCAGCTTTTCAAACACCTTTGTCATAACCTCGGCGGAATAAATCTCCGTAACATCAATTTCTGTTCCGTCTGCTGCAAGCCCCTGAGATGCCTGTTCGTTTCTGTACTGGATAATGGCGCTGGCCGTATATGTCTGTTTTCCTGAAAAGTAGGAATAAAACAAAACCCCCATCACCAACGAGGATATCACAATAATCACTTTGTAGTTTCTGATATAAGAAAACAGCTTAAACTCTTGCATTTTCTCCTACCTTTCAAAAGAGTCGCTCATGCTCACATCCACTCGCAGAATTTGCGCCACATCATTTTGTATCGTCTCGATTCGCTTTTCCATATGTCCGATATTTTTTACCTGCTCGGCCAGATAAAATTGTGATGTCTGCAGTCCACTGTAGTTTTCCACCAGACGCTGAATTAATTCCAGCAAAGATTCTTTCTTCTGCTCGCTTTGCTCGTAACGCTGGTTGCTTATACCAAGCTCCACCTTTGTATCAATCAGTTCGCTCTTTACCTTTTCCAGCTCCTGTCTGACTGCCGCAAGCTCCCTTGCCTGCTCGCCAAAAGCAACATCTTTTCCCTCTCTTTCCGCTTTCCCTTTCGGCGTCTCTTCCTTTGTTTCCCCTGTCTCTTGCGGGGTATCGCTTAAAACCACCACATCCGCATTGGTTTCCATTATCCTACTTTTTCCCGGTTTCTCCCATAACTCAGTCTGTTCTTCCAGTTTCTCCTGTGCCTGGGTTAATTTTGCTTCCAGCATTGAAATATAAGAGTGTACATCTTCCTTATTATAGCCGCCCACAATGCTGGTTCGAAAAAGCTTATCACTCATATCCATTTCCATCCTTTCCCAAATTTTTCCCCCTCAGACAAGAAATCAGATTTTCCATGTGCTTATCTTCTCCGTACCTTTCCTCGCACCTTTCTCTCGCCTGTTTTCCCAGTCTTTCACTTAAACTCTCGTCCTTTATAAATTTCTCAAGCTGCTGCGCCAACGCAAAAGAATCTTTTGGCGGAAACAGGAAACCGGTATATCCGTCCTCCACGATTTCCTCAAGGCTGCCCAACCGTGAGGCTACCACAGGTTTTCCATAAGCGTATGCCTCCAAAACCGTATTGGGCATATTTTCATACCATATAGATGGGCATATCACACATGCTGCGTGAGAAATTAATTCTTCCAGAGCCCTCCCTTTCAAAAAACCGGTAAAAATAACTGTGCTTTCCAGGCCATGTTCCAGAATATAACTTTTTAGTTCCTCATCCTCACGGGTATTAGATAAAGTTCCCGTAATTTTCAATAGATAACCGCTGTTTTTCAGTTCGTTCATTGCTTTGACAGCATAAATTACCCCCTTTTGTCTTACCATACGCCCTATAAACAAAAAGTATTTTTCATGTAAGAAGCCGGGAACTATCGCTCCACTGTCAATGAACGTTGCAATATGGATGATTTTTTTCTCAGGTATTCCGCCTTCCGACAGCTTTCCGCCCGTAAAGGCTGACGGTACAACAAACATATCCACATCCTGAAAGACCCGGTTCCACTGATACAGCTTCATCGCTGCCACCCTGAGGCAGGTAGCCGCCCGGGAATCTTTTACACAGCGTCTTCCTATCGCCTTGCCGTACCGCCCGCCTAAGCATTCCTCGCAAATCTCATCTCCGTGCAGAAAATCATATCTGGCGCAAAACATAAAAAAATCAGATATGCGGTGAACTACCCGTACTCCTTCTTTCCTGGCTGCACGGATAATCGACGGCGACAGATGATTAATCTCATGCAAAATATAAACTGCGTCAGGCCGGGTATCCCGAATCAATTTTTTCAGTCTTTTTGCCGCATCAAAATTCCAGATAACGGCATGTAACATCCCGTATAAATTTTTAAACGAGCGCCTTGTGTCGGAGTACATAAGCGTATCCGCCCGTGGCCTGGCAAAATAGCGCGCATAGTCTGTTTCTTCATTTAAAGGATTCCCTACAGAAAAAGGAATCACCTCAATCCCTCTTTTCTGTGCCGCTGCCATAAAGTTAAACAAATAGCGCGCAGGGCCGCCGTCCACAAAAAAACGATAATTTGCTACAATCACCTTCATTTATCGTCCGCATCGTGTTTCAAAAACAAGGTCTCATATTTTCTCACAATGTCCTCCCAGTTGTAGGCTTCGCGGATCCTTCTTTTTGCCTGGATGCCCATTTCATGCATTTCAGCCTGACTCATGGCGTCCACCCTTGCAATTAATTCCGCAAAATTTCCCTTTTTCTTCGTCCAATAAAAGGCCGAATTTCCCGCGACCTCACGGTTAAATTCCACATCCAGCAAAAGATTCACATCTGTACTTCCAAGAGCCTCCAACAGACTGGGATTGGTTCCCCCCACTTCGTGTCCGTGAAAATATGCATAGGCATTCTCACGTATTTTTTTGAGCAGCTCCGCATCATACACAGACCCTGCAAATTTAATTCTCTTATCGCCGGAATAATGCAGTCTTTTTTCAAGCAACCGTTGAAAACGATTATTTCTGGTAGTGATAATCACAAAATCTTTTTTTGAATCCGATTCCATGAACTCTCTAATCATAATTTCAAAATTATTTTCCGGTACAAAACGGCTGACGGCAAGATAATACTCTCCTGCCGTCAGCCCCTTTTCTTTCAACCAGCTTACATATTTTCCTTCCCTATCAGATAAATGAGAAGGAAAAGCTTCTGCTCCATAAGCGATGAAAACCGTTCGGGGGGCATAACTTTTATATTCCTTACATATGTAACCTTTAATACGTTCACTGTCACAAATAACAAAATCCGCCTGTTTTACCATAAGCCGTTCCGACAGCTTCCAGTAATACTGAACCGGTTTACTCCATTTTGCCCGCTGCCACTCATGGCCGTCAGGATTTAAATATAACAGTCCGCCAAGCTTTTTAATTTTTCTTTTAAACCATCCCATCAAAGGCCCGATACGACAGGCAAGGACGTAAAAAACAGGTTCTCTTACATCGGGATTTTCCCGGCACCATCGAATGCTGCTGTATAAGGCCGAGACATCATACCAGATTGCTCTTGCTGCACCAATATGAGGCACTTTTACGTCGAAGCATTCCACTCCGTTATATTCATAACGTATCCTATCATCCGCCATTCTGGCCACATGATACCGAAGCTTTTCGTTTATGCGATGCTTCGTAAGCTTTTCTACAAAGGTCTCGAATCCGCCGTACAGAGCCGGAATCCCTTTGCTCCCTATTATAAATACTTCCTGTTCTTTCTCCGCCCCCGTATCCCGCGGTCTCTCCGGCAGTCTGCGAACCGTCTTATTATTGATTGTTATATACTCCGGCCCATTTTCATATTTCTTTCTTTCCCTATTTATAAATATTTTCATGTTTCCTCCTTAGCGCCGTCCTTTCAGCACTGACGCATCAGACTCACCATATTTTTAATTTCGTTAAAATCATCTTCATTGACTGTCAATGAAATGCCTGAATTTTTCTCCATTTCTGTGTCTTCCTTTACTTTATACGTTATGTCGTACCTGCATTTCTTCCGCAAAATATATTTTATGAACCAAATACAGACAGAAAACGCCAAAAAAGCACAAAAAGTACACTTTGGCGAATATAGCGGCATAGAAAGGCATAAGCAAATCTCTAATATGATATAATTTAATTTTAACACATTATATTAATTTTTTATTATTATGTCAACTCTCAAATTGCGGATATTTAAAAACTCTTTTTAGAGATTTGCTGACTGATGAACAGATTGCCATTAAAGAAAAAAAATGATATAATGACACAATATTTAACCAAATATCTTCAAAGGACGTGTAAACGTGTTTTCTTCGAATGATAATAAGTCACTTATAACCGTTATTGTTCCAATTTATGATGGTGAATTATTTTTATCCGAGTGCATAGAATCGGTACAAAGACAGAGCTATCCCTACTGGGAGCTGCTTCTGATAGACGATGGTTCCTCCGACCGCTCTGCGGAAATCTGTGAACGGTATGCCTCGTCAGATTCACGTATTATTTTCCTGCGCCTGCCCCATGGAGGAGTGTCTACTGCACGGAATGCAGGGCTTGTGCAGGGGCGTGGAGATTATTTTTTCTTTCTGGACTGTGATGATATTATTCATCCGCAGACACTCGAAGCCGAACTTCATTTCATGCAGATGTTTGGCTGCGCGTTTGCCGGTCTGACGCTTACTAATGTGGAGGCTGAATTTAAGCTCCCTGCTCAACCGGCTCCCATTGCGCATGAGTACCATTGTTTCTCCTGCACCGAGCTGCGTAATCTTTTTGGAAATCACGGCAGCTATGGGCTGTGGGCCATTGGAGGAAAGCTGTTGGCCCGTTCCATCATTGAAGGGCTTTTTTTCCCTGAAACGGTCGCTTCCGCCGAGGACACTCTTTTTTTGTTGGAAATTATCGCCCGCAATGATAATCCTGCCGTTATCCTTACCGATATCTGCTATTTCAGGCGGCTTCATCAAAATAACGCATTTTATCGTCAAACCTTTGAGCTGAAAATCCATTATATTGAAGCATGTCTGTGTCTGCGCGCCCGACATTTTGAATTGTATGGTACCCCTGGTTATTGGGAACAATTATGTGTTTACAATGTTTTCAACTGGTATGTTGCTGCTCAGGAATCTTCTGCCCCGGACCGGCAGGCAGCGGAATTGCGACAGGAACTGCTTAATCTGCTTCACGATGACTACGCACATTTTCTTCCCGGAAAACGGAGGTGTACCGCCAAACTTTATCTTTTCAGTCCTCCTTTATACCGGCTGCTTAAAAGATTCTATTGGCGGCTCCACAAACTCATGACTGGCAAAGGCGAGCCATGCCGGAAAACTGATATTGCGGAACCCTGTTTACCTAAATAAAACAATAATTCATAAAGGCTGGGAAAAACTATTATGCTCAACAAAGTAAACTATCTCCTCTCTATCCTTGAGAAAAAAAACTGGCGCACGTTTTCCGCTTACCTGTTATTCAGTATCATTTGTCCGGTGCTGGACATTTTCAGCTTTTCCATGTTGCTACATGTCCTCAACCAAATGCTTGCAGGCACACATCCCGATTCTTATATGATTAGGTTATGCGCCTGCCTTGCCGCCGTTTGTGCCGGGAAAGGGCTTCTCGAACTTTACAGGGCGCATATTGCCAACCGTTTCCTGTATGATAGTACGCAAACTCTTTCCTTTCGTTTTTTTGACCTTTTTCTCCACGAAGATTTGTTAGACCATTACAAAAAATCGCCCATGCAGGCTGTCGAAATCATTCGGGCAGATACATTAAAAAGTATTCAGATTATAACAGACTTTGTCAGCGTCATAATTCAATGCTTTACACTGGCAGCATATTCAACGGTACTAATCTGCCAGACCGGCCTCTTGGGCATTTTCAGTATGGTATTCTTAATTTTATGGATGTTCCTGCGCTACCGGACAATGCGCGAACGTATTGTTCATTATGGAGATCTGCGCCGCAGCTGCCTCATACAGGCAAACGCAAATATTACGACTTCTTTCGGCGCATACAAAGAACTACGCATAAGTCATAACACAATGCATCTACAAGACCGATTTGAAACGGCCAGCCGCCGCCATTCAAAAGTTGAATCAGATTTCTCTTATATGCAAAATCTTGTCCTGGTGCTGATGCGTAACAGCATCACAATCACATTCGGCACCATCAGATACCGGCGGATCTGCTCCAGCAT
>CAMSTM010000048.1 GCA_947063675.1 uncultured Lachnospiraceae bacterium
GTAACCCACGCACCGCCCTATGTGAGAGAAAGGGGGAATCTTATGTATTGCACAGCGATATGTTTCTATAATCGGGAGGTGATTAAATGCCGAATACTGATTTAGAGATTATGCAAAGAGCTATGGAAGATTTCAAAAAATTCAGGAGTATATGTTACTGGCTAAAGAAGAAAATTCAACTAAAACATATGAGAAACTGAAAGACGAATATTTATACCTTAAAAGTTTTCTAAATGTTGCAGGCGTAAATCTCATTAATCTTGACAAGATTAAAGAATAACTAAATAATAAGAAATAATCAGGGCGCAAGTCTATTATATATAGCTTGCGTCCTCTTTTTTATATCAGGAAGTGAGAAGGCGGATGCCTATGTTTTCAGGAGGGAAAAATACAGCTACGACGGTATTGAGATTTATGATATCGCCGAGTGATTACTGCAGGAATAAATTGATATCCTAAAATTACGGTGGCAATATGAATCCGGGAATGCTATAATCTGAAAACATAAACCATTGAAAGCAGAAGCGCGTCAGCAAAAGCGCAAACATAAAACCTGAAAACCGGTACAGAAAGGACATACCATGGACTACCAGCTATCATTAAAGAACCTGTCGTCAAAAAACATCTATCCCTTAGGAGAAGACTTCAAAGGAACCGGAAATAGCGGTGAGACAATTTCCTTCACCAACTATTATATGGAAAGAAACGGCCATCCTTTCTTTGGCGTGAGCGGAGAATTTCACTTCAGCAGGATGAACGCGGAGCGTTGGGAGGACGAGCTGATTAAAATGAAAATGTGCAAAATCAACATGGTGACGACCTATGTGTTCTGGATTCACCATGAGGAGGAAGAGGGCGTCTTTGATTTTTCCGGCAGTAAGGATATCCGCAGGTTTGTTAAGCTGTGCAAAAAACACGGCCTGTATGTGATTCTGCGGGTGGGCCCTTTTGACCACGGCGAGGTGCGCAACGGCGGGCTGCCCGACTGGCTCTACGGCAAGCCCTTTGAGGTGCGGAAAATCAGCGGGGGATTTCTGGCTTATACGGAGCGTCTTTACACAAAGGTAGCCAGGGAAGTAGCCGGATTGTTCTTTCAGGACGGTGGGCCGATTATTGGGGTACAGATTGATAACGAATATATGCATTCCTCCGCGCCCTGGGAGATTACCACGGGAATCTCTGACGAGTGGGTGTTTACAGGGGACGAAGGGGAGGAATATATGTTGCGGTTAAAAGTGCTGGCGGCAAAGTGCGGACTGACTCCCGTATTTTATACCTGTACGGGCTGGGGCGGCACGCCCACGCCGAAGTCCATGATGCCTCTGTGGGGCGGCTATGCTTTCCGGCCCTGGATTTTTTATTCCCACAAGGGGGAGCATCCCGCCACCGAGGAATACGTGTATCAGGATTTCCACAATAACGGGACGGTATGCACCAATGATTTTAAACCGGCGTATAAGCCGGAGGAAAAGCCCTACGCCTGCTGCGAGATGGGGGGCGGTATGGGCTGCAGTTACTATTACCGGTTCCGGTTCCCGTATAAAAGCGTAGACGCCATGGCAAATATTAAAATTGCCTCGGGCTGCAATTTTCTGGGCTATTACATGTTTCAGGGCGGAAGCAATCCGGTGGGAAAAAGCGGCATTTTTATGAACGAGGGACAGGTGCCGAAAATATCCTATGATTATCAGGCGGCGCTTGGAGAGTTCGGGCAGATAAGGGAATCCTACAGGAGGCTGAAATGCATTCACTATTTTACGGAGGCTTTCGGGGAGCGGCTGTGCGGCCTGAAAACGGTGCTGCCGGAGGGCGCGTCGCATATTCTGCCCACGGATAAAGAAACCTTGCGCTATGCAGTGCGCACGGACGGAAAAAGAGGTTTCCTTTTTGTCAACAATTATCAGGACCACGGGCCATTGCCGGACAGGCATGGAGAGCAGATTACGCTGTCGCTTCCGGGGGAGGAGATTGTCTTTTCCATTGACATTGCGTGCGACGAGAATGCCATTCTGCCTTTTCATTTTGATATGGACGGGATTGATTTGGTAAAAGCCACGGCCCAGCCTGTCACGGTGATTTCTCCCGGCGGGGAAAAAACATATGTATTTTTAAAGCCGGAGGGAATGAAAGCGGAGTTTGTGTTTGAGGAAGACGCCATCGTAAGCGGACGCGTTGCGGACGATGGTAAGGTGGACGAAAACGTAAGCGGGGCGTGCGGCAATGAAGACAGAACTGCCGGAACCAGGAATGAAACGCGTGATAAAAGCGGAAAGCCAAACAGATATATCTGCGCGGATAATCAGGAGGCGGAACGGTTTTTTGTGGAAAAAGGAAATACAAAAGCCGCCGTTTTCGTACTGAGCCGCAAAATGGCGGAGAAAATGTTCCGCGTCAGGGGAGACAGGCTTTTGTTTACGGATGCTGCGGTTTTAGAGGACGGGGGAGGGATTCGTTTAGAGACAGCGGAGGATTTATGCCAAGCGGCGGTTTATCCGGCAGAAAATCCGTCAGAAATTCCGGCGGATATATCAGGAACAAGAAAGAAGCGTTTTGCAGGCGAAGCGGAAGCCGCCGGTTCCATTTTGCACCGTTATACATTGAAAGCCGATAAAAAGCAGATTGACGTAAAGGTGAATCAGGTAAGCGGAAGCAGATACACAATTACTTTCCCGGAGGATTTTATGGACGGTCTTAAAGACGCGATTCTGCAGCTTGACTATCGGGGCGATATCGGCCACGCGTTTATCGACGGGAAGATGATACACGACAATTTCTGCAACGGCGCGCCCTGGGAAATCGGATTAAGGGAATTTGCCGGAGAGCTTGCGGATAAGCCTCTGACAATTTATATTACCCCGCTTAAGAAAGGTGCGAAGGTCAATGCGGAAACGGCGATGGCCGCCCGGACGGAAGAAGCGGAGGAATCCATCGGGGAACTGATGGGGGTGAGGGTTCTGCCGGTTTATGAAGTCAGATTTACAGAAGATATCATTATGCTTTAAGGGAAATCTTTTTCAAACCTCCACCCCCCGGAAATGAATACTGTCATTGTGCTTATATTCTTTCGGCGACATTCCAACCACCTTCTTAAAAATCCGCGAAAAATAATACTGGTCGGAATATCCGAGCTGCTGCGCCACCTCGTAAACATAGGAGTCCGTAACCCGGAGAAGCCGGCAGGCTTTTTTCATCTTCAGATTGATAAAAAAATCCATAGGGGCATGCTGCGTGTATTTCTGGAAAATGGCGTTTAAATAGCTTTTGGATAAATCAAATTCCACCACAATATCTTCCAGACTCAAATTATCTTCCAGATGTTTTGACATATAGCGAATGACATTGGTCACGTGCTTGTTCTGTTCCAGAGTGGTATTTACCTTTTCCCTGTGGTAGGTTTCCGCCAGAATCAGGGAAAGCACCTGAGAAATGTAGATAAAATTTCCAAGGGTATAGTTGCCGTCTAAAACCCGGAAAAGCAAATCAAACAGAAAGTGCATGCGGTTTTTGGCGTTTTCCGAGTTAAACACGATGGTTTTGCAGTCATTCAAGGGAAAATATCTGGTATCCTCGCCTTTCAGATGCACCCATAAAATACTCCATGGATTCTCCTTGCAGGCGTAATAAAGATGTTTTTTAAAACGCGGGATGCAGAAAGCCTGGTTTTCACTGAGGGTATATTCCTTTCCTTCCACAACAATGATTCCGCTTCCCTCCGTGCAGTACATGAAGATATACTCTTCAATGCCCTCCTTTCGCTCCCGGTAGTGGTGTTCGGCACGGGGGAAAAATCCTACGTCTGTCAAATAAAGTCTTCTTACCTGCGGGTGTTCCACATAATCCTGAAAAGATTCCGTAGGGAGGACTATCATCTGCTCTCCCTTAAATCCGTCTGATTTCCATTCCTGTAAACTGTCCATAGGCTGAGAATAGCATATTTGTGGAATATTGTCCATCATTACTTACGATATGATATTCTTTTTTCCTTTTGTCCATGCTAATATGATACCAGAATGCAACGGAAATTAAGCATATACAATCTGTTTATCTGACTTGGAGGAAAAGGAGAAGATTTATGGAAAGCAAAAAGAGCGTTAAAATCTGGGAGGAGTCCTGCATCATTCCCACTTACCCGGTATGTCCGCCGGAAAAAAGTCCCCTGTTTATTGAAAAGCGGGCTTATCAGGGGAGTACCGGAAAGGTATATCCGCTGCCGGTGACGGAAAAGATATCCGACGAGAAAAAGGACGTGGCCTACAAGGCGGTATATCTGGAAAACGAATATTTGAAAGTGATGGTTTTTCCCGAGCTGGGAGGACGAATCCAGCGGGCTTATGACAAAACCAACGGGTATGATTTTGTCTATTACAATCATGTGATTAAACCGGCTCTTGTAGGGCTTACCGGGCCATGGATTTCCGGGGGTATCGAGTTTAACTGGCCCCAGCACCACCGGCCCTCCACCTATTCCCCTGTTGATTATACGCTGTCGGAAAATCCCGACGGTTCCTGTACGGTTTATGTGAGCGAGACGGATAAGATGTACGGAACCAAGGGAATGGCGGCGATTTCTTTGTATCCGGGAAAAGCATACATAGAAATCAAAGGGCAGCTTTACAATCACACCGATTTGCCCCAGACTTTCCTATGGTGGGCGAATCCCGCGGTGCCGGTGAACGATAACACTTACTCGGTTTTTCCGCCTGACGTAAACGCGGTGATGGACCACGGAAAAAGGGCGGTTTCCACCTTCCCCATAGCCACCGGCGAATATTATAAGAGCGACTACTCCGCAGGCGTTGATATTTCCCGCTATAAAAACGTGAAGGTGCCCACCTCTTACATGGCGGCGCACTCGGATTTTGACTTTATCGGAAATTATGACGAAGGTCTGGAGGCGGGCCTTTTGCATGTGGCGGACCATCACGTTTCCCCGGGCAAAAAGCAGTGGACGTGGGGGAACGGCGACTTCGGGCGCACCTGGGACAGGAACCTGACGGACGAGGACGGCCCTTACATCGAGTTGATGACAGGCGTGTTCGCAGACAATCAGCCTGACTTTACCTGGTTAAAGCCCCACGAGGAAAAGACTTTTGTACAGTATTTCATGCCCTACAAGGGCGTCGGACGTGTGGGGAACGCCACGAAGGACGCCATGGTAAGCCTTTCGGAGGGAGAAAAGGGTCAGGCGCTGCTGAAGGTTTATGCAACGGCGGATTACCCGGAGGCGATTGTTAAAGTGACGGCAGAAGACAAAGTTCTTTATGAGGAAAAAGTATCTTTAAGCCCGGCCGCCTGCCATACCGCTTCTTTTTCTGTGGAGGATATGGGCGTTATCGGCAAAAAATCCTGCCGGGTATCGGTTAAAAGCGGCGGAAAGGTGCTTGTGGATTATTCCGTATATGAGAAACGCCCGGAGCCCATTCCCTTGCCGGCGGAAAGCATGAAAGCGCCGGAGGAGCTGAAATCCACGGAGGAGCTTTATCTGGCGGCAACCCATCTGGAGCAGTACCGCCATGCGACCTATGAGCCTGCCGACTACTATCTGGAGGGACTGCGGAGAGACAAAACGGATATCCGTTTAAATAACGGCCACGGGCTTTTACTTTTTAAGAGAGGCTGTGTAAAGGAAAGCATTCCTTATTTCGAGGCGGCAATCAAAAAGCAGACCTGGAAAACTCCGAATCCCTACTACGGGGAATGCTGCTTTAATCTGGGGTTGGCGCTGGAGGCGGCAGGGCAGGAGCAAAAAGCCTACGACGCATTTTATAAATCCACATGGAGCGCGGAGACCCAGAGCGCCGGATTTTTCTGGCTGGCGAATCTGGCGGCCCGTAAGGGAAATTATGAGGATGCGCTGGAATTTGTCTCCAAATCCCTGCTTCATAACTGGCACAACATGAAGGCCCGTACCTTAAAGGCGGCGGTTATGAGAAAACTTTCCATGGATGCGTCGGGATTTTTGAAGGAAAGTTTGGAAATCGACCCTCTTTATATGGGATGTCTTTATGAACAGGCGGCGGGTAAGCCGGAGAGTGGCCTCTGGCGCGCATGGACAGAGAAAATGCGGGACGAAGCCCACAATTATCTGGAGCTGTCACTGGATTACGGCAAGGCGGGATTTTACGAGGACGCGCTGGCGATTCTGGAAGCGTGTCCGGCAAAAAGCCCCATGCGCCGGTATTATCAGGGGTATATGTACGGGAAGCTGGGAGACGGTAAGGCTTGCGAAGAGTATTTCCTGAAAGGGGAAAGGGAAGATTCCGATTACTGTTTCCCGAACCGGGTGGAGGAAATCGGGATTCTGGAAGCGGCAATAGAAAAGCTTGGCGACGCCCCCATGGCGCACTATTACCTGGGTAATCTGTTCTATGATAAAAAGCAGTACAAAAGAGCCGCAAAGCATTGGGAAGAGGCGGTTTTGGCGAAAGAGAATCTGGCTATGGCTTACCGGAACCTGTCTATCTTTTATTTCAACAAAGAGCATGATGGGAAAAAGGCTCTGGCGGCGATGGAAAAAGCCTGCCGTCTGGACGAAACCTATCCCCGCTTCCTTCTGGAATACGACCAGCTTGCCGCAAAGCTGAATCTGCCAAACGAAACGAGACTGGCGGCGCTCAAAGCCCGCAGGGAGCTTGTGGAAGAAAGAGACGATTTATATCTGCGCTATATCACCCTTTTAAACTGCCAGGGACGATATGAGGAAGCGCTGGAAGCCCTTAAAAATCACAGATTCCATCCCTGGGAGGGCGGCGAAGGCAAGGTAAGCGCGCAGTACCGATATGCGCTGACGGAGCTGGCAAAGGAAAAGCTGGAGCAGAAGAAAGCCGGCGAAGCCATGGAATTGCTGGAAGCGACTATTGCCTATCCGGAAAATCTGGGCGAAGGAAAACTGCCTAACGTGCCGGATAATCAGGCTCATTATTATATGGGAATTGCCAGCCGCATGCTGGGCGATGAGAACAGGGCGGCGGAGTACTTTGCCCTTGCGGCGTCAGGCCCGCAGAAGCCGGAGAGGGTGCTTTATTATAACGACCAGCCCTCGGATTTCATTTTCTATCAGGGGCTGGCAAACGAGGAACTGGGCCGGAGCGGTGCGGCAAAGAAAGCCTTCCATCAGCTTACCATTTTCGGGGAAAAGCATCTGTTCGACGAGGTATCCTACGATTTCTTTGCGGTATCGCTGCCGGAAATCGAGGTTTACCAGGACGACATTACCCTGCGCAATATTCAGTACTGCAACTATTTAAGGGCTCTGGGCGCAATCGGCCTTGGGGAGAAGGAAAAGGCAAAAGAACTGTTGGAAGAAATTCTGAAAAAACAGGCCGACCATCAGGGCGCGCTTTCACACAGAGAAATGACACGCTGAGAGGAAAGGGCGCACGGACATTGGCATAAAGCATATACGTGGCGCTGCGGCATGGCCGCGGACACCACGGGAGAGGGTAAGGAAAAGAGAATGTTTTATTCATTAGAGGGTATCTGGCAGGCAGGTCTTGACGGGGGAATCGGCGGGGAAATGAGGCTGCCCGGCACACTGGACGAGAACGGCCTTGGCCATAAGGACGCTGGAGCCAATCAGTGGCACCCGGAGGCGGCAATCGGAAACGCCGGGGAGGGCTTTGACTCTGACGGCCCCATTGCCACCAGATTTACAAGAAAGCATACCTATGAGGGGGAGGCAAGGCTGACCAGAAGGATTGATTTTCATCCGCCGGAGGGGAAGCGGGTTTTCCTGGAAGCGGAGAGGGCAAGGTGTTTAAGGCTTTTAGTGGACGGAAAGGAAGTGCCGGATTTTGTGCCGCCTTCCATCACAACGCCCCATGTGTTCGAGGTGACGGGGCTGCTTGACGGAGACAACGCCCTGACGCTGCTTTCGGATAACAGCTATCCGGGACTGCCCCACGACGCTATCGTTTATTCCTCGGCCGCCACGGACGAGACACAGACCAACTGGAACGGCGTTTTGGGCTATCTGCGCCTTCGGGTGGAGGAGCTGGTGTTTCTCTCCGCCGTGCGGGTTTATCCTGGAGGGGCGGGGCTGACGGTCCGTGCGGAGATTGCGGCGGCGGAGCCTTACAGCGGAACGCTGCGCGTCACCTCCGGGGCTTTAAAGGAAGCGGTTTCTGTGGAGGTAAGCGTACCCGCGGGAAAAAGCACAGTGGAAATAAAGGATATTCCGCTGGCGGAAGATGTGCGGCGGTGGGACGAGTACGAGGGGAATCTTTACGAGCTTACGGCAGGGCTTTCCGGCTTTTCGGAGAAAAAGATTACCTTTGGCGTGCGGGATTTCGGCGATAACGGAAAAGGGCGGCTTGCCGTCAACGGAAGAACTTTTTTCCTGCGCAGCGAGGCAAACTGCGGGGAATTTCCCGAGACAGGCTATCCGCCCATGGAGGTGTCGGAATGGACGAAGATTCTGGAAACCTACAAATCTTACGGCATTAACTGTATGCGTTTCCATTCCCACTGCCCTCCGGAGGCGGCGTTTACGGCGGCAGACAAGATGGGTATGATGATGCAGCCGGAGCTTTCCCACTGGAATCCGAAAAACGCGTTTGAGCCGGAGGACAGCTTTTCCTATTACCAGACGGAACTGGAGCAGACCATTCTCATGCTGGCGAACCATCCCTCGTTCGTGATGCTTACTCTTGGAAATGAGCTGTGTACCGGAAAAACCGGACATGAGCGCATGAGCTTTCTGATGGATAAGGCAAGGGCGCTTGACAATACCCGTCTTTACGCCAACGGCTCCAACGTCCATTATGGAACTGTGGGCTGCGACGGCGACAGCGATTTTTATACTTCCCAGTCCTATTTCAGGGAACCGCTTCGGGGAATTTTCGCGGGAATGCCGGATTTGATGGAGCGGGAGGAAAAACGCGCCAGACAGGAGAGACAGGAGCAGACGCCGGAGGGGCAGGAAAAGGCGGAGCAAAAAGCGGATGAGGCAGATACCGACGGTGCGGATACGCCGAAAGCCATCCGGATTAAGGGCTATATCAATAACCAGTATCCCAATGCGCGAACCAATTACGACGCTTCCATGGAAAGCCTGCGAAAAGATTTCAAAAAGCCGGTTTTCAGCTTCGAGGTGGGGCAGTTCGAGGTTCTTCCCTATTTCGAGGAACTTGAAGATTTTCACGGGATTTCAGACCCGGCCAATTACCGCCTGATTCGGGAGAAGGCGGACAAACTGGGACTTTTACCGGAGTGGAACCGGTATGTGGAGGCCACGGGGGAGCTGTCCCGGATTGGTTACCGTGAGGAAATCGAAGCGGCCATGCGGACGAAGGAACTGTCGGGCATTTCCCTTCTGGGATTACAGGATTTCCCGGGACAGGGAACCGCTCTGGTGGGGATGCTGGACTCCCACTTAAAACCGAAGCCTTTTGCTTTCGCAGAGCCGGAGGCGTTCCGGGCCTTTTTCCGAGACACGCTGCCGCTGGCGCTTCTTGAAAAGTATACCTATGAAGCGGGAGAGGTATTGCAGGCCGACATTCAGGTGGCGAATTTCGGGAAAAAGAATCTCTGTGGGGAAATAGGGTACGCGCTGAAAGGAAAGGACATTATAATAGAAGGAACTCTGCCAAAGGCAAGCTGCCCGGCGGGTGAAAATACCATGGCCGGCAGGCTGGAAATTCCTTTGCAGGACATAGAAAAGGCGGTTAGGCTGGATTTGACTGTCAGCGTAGGCGGCAGTGAGATTTCCAATACCTATCCCGTATGGGTTTATCCGAAGACGGAGCCGGTCTGCCCGGACGACGTGTACGAGACCAGATGCTTTGACGAAAAGGCAAGGGAGGTTCTGGCGGCGGGGGGCAAGGTGTATCTGTCGCCGGATTCCACCCCGGAAGCTCTGCCAAAGTCCATTCAGGCGCAGTTTACCACGGATTTCTGGTCTGTGGGTACTTTCCCGCTGCAGGAGGGTGGTATGGGGCAGTTGATTGACGAGTCCCACCCTGTTTTTGAAGGCTTTCCCACAGAGTTTCATACAAACTGGCAGTGGTGGCCAATGGCGGGCCAGCGGGCAATTATTCTGCCGGAGGCATTGCCAGAGGAAGGACCGAGGGCGGTGAAGTCCATTATCACGGAGATGGACAGCTACGCCTATATGCGGCCCATGACGCAGCTTTTAGAATGCCGCTGCGGCAAAGGACGGCTGCTGTTATCGTCCATGGGACTTCAGAATCTTCAGCAGTACCCGGAAGCAAGAGCCCTTCTTTCATCCATTTATAATTACCTTGCATCGGAAAAATTTAAGCCAAAGCAGGAGATGGAACCGGAGATGGTGGCGAAGCTGGTAAGATAGGACAAAAGCAAAATCGCAGTATTTTCAGGCGGGAAAATACTGCGGTTTTGTTATTACAATAAGCTGGCTCGCGAAACGTGACAGCGTTTGTTTCTGACTGATGCGGGAGGCGGAGGAGATGAAAAATGTCCATCATTTTGCTGTAAGAAATGCCAGCTTTTGACGAAATACAGGAATATAGTCCATCAAATGGAAAGATACAGCATTTTACTTGTCTGTTATTGTGCTATACTGATATTACGGAAACAAAAAGAAGGCCTTCGAAATTTAAACTATTTTAGCCATTTATATTATGTCTTTTTAGAGATTTTAGCACGTGACAGGGAAAGAAAGGAGCAGTTTTATGAAAAAGAAAATAATAGCGGTTATACTGGCTTCGGCGATGCTGATAGCCTCTCTGAGCGCCTGTGGAAATTCAGGCGGAGGAAACGGCGGCGATAGCAGCAGCGCTTCTTCGGGAAGCTCCGATGCGGCAGAAGATACGGGCAGTTCAGGTTCGGATGCGTCCGGAGACGCAGGAGCAGAAGGCGGCGGGGAAGTTACGCTTACCATCTGGGACTGGGACGAGGCCCACTTAAACCATATGACACAGTGGTATATGGAAAAACATCCCAATGTAAAGATTGAAACTCTGGTAGTGGCGGCTAATGACTATTTCCAGAAGTTCCAGAGCGCCGTTGCAAGCGGAAGCGGCGTGCCGGATATTGTACTTTCTGAGATGGCATACAGAGGAAAGCTTTTTGATTTGGGCGTTCTGGAAGACCTTTCAAAAGACCCTTACAACGTAAAGGCTGAGGATATGTTTGATTTTGCCAACAGATTAGGAGCCGGCCCGAATGGTGAGCTGTACGGTGTTGAGCAGCAGATTTGTCCCAGCGGATTTGCCTACCGCAGGGATTTGGCAAAAGAATATCTGGGAACCGACGACCCGAACGAAATTGCGGAGATGATTTCAACATGGGATAAACTCTTTGAGGTTGGAAAGCAGGTAGTGGAAAAGAGCGGCGGAAAAGTGACCGTATTCCCGGGCATGACCGTTGTTTTGAAAGACCTTTTAAATAATAAGAATGTGAAGGATTATATTGACGGTGATAACATTGACCTGACAGGCCGTTATATGGATGTTCTGGAAACCGCAACTAAGTTTAACCAGGCAGGAATTTTGGGCAAACAGGAAGACTCCACACCGGCAATGGCAAACAGCTATGCGGCAGGCGAGGTCCTCTTTTATCCCTGCGCTCCCTGGAGCCTTAAGTGGGGCATTGCAACCAACGACCCGGACGGTTCCGGCAACTGGGGACTGACCAAAGCGCCTGAGGACGGATTTACATACGGCGGAACTTCCGTCAGCGTTTACTCTGGCAGCGAAAACAAAGACGCTGCATGGGAGTATATTAAGGAAGTATATTGTACGGGTGAAGGCGTAGAGGAAGCTTACAGACAGTTCGGATTTATGACAGGCTTCAAGGCTCCTTACGAGAGCAGCGATTCTTATTTCTTTACAGAAAAGGGACAGTATGACGATTTCTTTGGCGGGCAGAATCTTGCGGATTATTTTATAAACGAGATTGCCATTACCACGCAGGGGCAGGTTCAGACTAAGCATCAATCCAATGTGAATACAGCGTTAATGAATGTTGCCACCCAGATGACGGGAAATCCGTCCATGACAGCGGAAGAAGCTATGGAGGCATTCAAGACAGAAGTACAGACCCTGATTCCCAACGCTACAATAAAGTAATAACATGAACGATGTAAGGGAAGCTGCCGGAATCTGGCAGCTTCCCTTTTCACCATAAAAAAACAGCGGAAATGGAGCATATATGAATAAAAAGAAAAAAAGCGCATTACATAAAGTAAACAAATGGCCCTATCTGTTCAGCGCGCCGTTTTTGATTGCCTATTTCCTGTTCAGTCTGTATCCCATGCTTTATTCTCTGGAGCTGAGCTTTTTTGACTGGAACGGAATCGGAACAAAGACCTTCATCGGCCTTAAGAATTATATCAATCTGTTTACCAAAGACCCCCTGTTTTTCAAATCGCTGAAAAATACGATTATCCTGATGGCATTTTCTACGCCGATTACTGTATTTCTGGGGCTTACGGTGGCGTACCTTTTATTTGATATCGGCAGAGGCAAACGCCTTTATCAGACAGTCAACTTTTTTCCGTATATCACCACTCCGGTAGCAATCGGTTTTATTTTTTCCTACCTCTTTGACTGGCAGTCGGGATATGTCAATAAAATTCTGGTGTGGCTTGGGATTTTAGACGAGCCTTTTTTCTGGCTAGGGAGCGAGACGGCTTCTAAGGTGCTGATTGTGGTTATGGTAGTGTGGCGCTGGCTGGGCTATTACATGACGATTTATCTGGCGGCCATGACGTCCATGCCTATGGAGGTATACGAGGCGGCGGCGGTGGACGGAGCGAGCAACCTGAAAATATTTACAAAAATTACGATTCCCATGCTGAAAGGCACCACAAGATTTCTGATTATCACCTCCGTAATCGGCGGCCTGCAGATGTTCGAGGAGCCCAAGCTTCTGTTCAGCGGCTGGGCGGCGTTAGGAAACGGGCAGACCGGCGGCCCGGGGTACACGGCGCTTACAACGGTGTGGAAGTTCTACAATGATTCCTTCAATCTTGATTCCCGTTTAGGCTACGGCGCGTCCATCGCCTATACCCTGTTTGTGGTCATCATGCTGTTTACGATTGTAGGATTTAAGATTAGCGGAAGGGGGAACAGGAATGAGTAAAAAAACCAAAAAGAAAGCCATGGCGGCGGTAAAACAGATTTTGCTGATACTGATGACGCTGGTTATGTTTTTTCCCCTGTATATCGTGTTTATAATGAGTACCTACTACAGCGAGGATATTTTTAAGGGAATGCCGGTGCTGCCGGGAAGCTACTTTCTTGAAAATTTCAAAATGGTAGTGTCGAAAGGGTATTTTCAGGCGTACATAAATTCCATTGCCGTGTCGGCAGCTTCGGTTATTATCAGCGTGACGGTATCCTCCCTGATTGGCTTTGCCCTTGCCAAGTACGATTTTAAGGGAAAAAAGGCCATCTTTGCCTTTATCGTGGCGATTATGATGATTCCGGGACAGATTTCCATGATTGGCTATATGCTGGAAATGAAAAATATGGGGCTTTTGTCAACCCTTTTCCCACTGATTTTTATCTGGGCGGCTTACCCTTTGGGCGCGTTCCTTATGACCCAGTTTGCAAGCGACGGCGTGCCCGACGAGCTTTTGGAGTCGGCAAGGCTTGACGGCTGTTCGGAGCCGGGAATCTTTATAAAAATAGTGGCGCCCTGCATCAAACCGGGAATTATGACGCTGGCCACGCTGGTTTTTCTGGCGTCCTGGAATAACTATGTACTGCCCGTTATTTTGATTAACAGACAGGAGCTGTTTACGGTGCCTCTTATGGTAAACAGCCTGTCAAACGCTTTCAGGAGCGATTACGGAGCAATTATGTGCGCCCTTGGCCTGTCCGTGCTTCCCATGATAGTGATATTCAGCCTTTGCTCAAAGACGTTTATCAAGGGAATTGCGGCTGGAGCGGTAAAGGGATAGAAAACGGAAACAATACTTTTTTGGCGGCGGCAGACCGCGAAGCAATCGGAGGAAAAAACTTATAATGGCACTTGAAAAAATAAATCTTGAAAAATGGAAATTTGCACCGGGGGAGGAAATTACGTGCCTTGAAAAGGGACGGGAAGTGACGATACCCCACACGTGGAATGTTGAGGAGGGAACGGAGGAGTACTGGGGGATTGGCTGGTATGGCTATTCTTTTGTACCGGAAGACGCATGGAAAGGAAAAAGGGTGCGGGCGCTGTTTCGTGCCGTTTACCATGACGCTCATATTTATTTAAACGGAGAGGAAATCGCCTGCCATTTAAATTCCGGATATACGCCCTTTGTGGTGGAACTGACCGCCGGGCTCCGGTTCGGGGAGGAAAATCAGCTTGTGGTTAAAGCCGACAACCGGTTTTCGGAGCAGATGCTTCCCTTTGGCACCAGCTTTGACTGGGCAAACGACGGAGGAATTATCCGGCCGGTGGAGATTCTGGTTACAGGAAAGAGTTTTCTTAAAAATCCCGAAGTGACGGCGCGGCCGGTTATTACGCTGCAGGACGAGCGGCAGGATAAGGGAAGCGCCGTGTTTGGCTTTTCGGGAATGGTCGACAGCGCCGGAGATGAGGAAGGGCTTTTTATGGAATGGAGCCTTTATGAGGGCTGCGATGACGCGGAGGCTGACGCCGGGAGAAAAGACTGTGGCCTGGAAACTTCTTTCGATACCCTAGAGAATGCTTTCGGGAGAGAGGAACAAAGAGACACGCAAAAGCCCGTCTGTGAAGGAAAGGAATGCATAACGGCGGGAAAAGCACAAATCCCGGGCAGAGTTTTGCCTTCGGTGAATTACTGGCATTTTGACAGCCCCTGTCTTTATACCCTGAAAATGGTCTTAAAGCGGGGAGAGGAAATTCTTGACAGGGAGACGGTGGTGTTTGGCTTTCGGGAGCTGCGGGTTCAGGGAAGGGAGCTTTACCTAAACGGAGAATCGGTGAAGCTTCCCGGTACGGAGTGGATGCCCGGCTCCGACCCGGCTTTCGGCATGGCGGAGCCGAAGGAGCAGCTTGAGAAAATGCTTCTTATTCTGAAAGAATCCAACAGCGTGCTGACCCGCTTTCACTGGCAGCAGGACGACCGGGTATTCGACTGGTGCGACCGCCACGGAATGCTGGTGCAGGAGGAGGTTCCTTTCTGGGGAATGCGTCCGCCAAGAGCCGGAAAGCGGCAGTGGGAGGTTTTTAAAGAGCAGATGAACGAGATGGTGGCGTTTCACAGAAACCACCCTTCCATCATTGCCTGGGGCGTGGGAAACGAGCTGGACGGACAGTGTGAGGAAACCATTCAGTACATAAAGGACGCGGTGGCTTATACCCATCGGCTTGACCCTTCCCGCCCGGCCAATTATGTTTCCAATTCCATTTACAAGGGACATTCCGTTGACGGCACCACGGCCGGGGACGTGATGATGATTAACGATTACATCGGAACATGGCATCAGGGGCATGACCAGTATGAGGAATGGGACGCCATCGTGAAGCAGAATCCCGATAAGCCCATGATTCCTTCGGAGTTTGGTCTGTGCGAGCCGGCCTTTGACGGCGGGGATAAGCGCAGGGAAGCGATTTTCATGGAAAAGATGGCATGCTACAGGAAATATCCCAATATTGCGGGCACTATTTATTTTTGCCTGAACGATTACCGTACCCAGATGGGCGAGGACGGCGAGGGAAAACTGAAAAAGCGGGTACACGGCTCTGCGGGACTGTGCGGCGAGCCCAAGCCTTCCTATTATACCGTGAGGAAAGAATATTCACCCCTTGACGTCAGGCTGGAGGATGGCCGGCTTACGGTTACATGCAAGAACCATCTTCCCCGATACACGGTGAAAGGGTATGTGCTAAAGCTGAAAGGGAAAGCGTTGGCTGTTCCTGATATGAAGCCGGGGGACATATGGACGGTGGAAAATTCGGAACCGGCAGAGATGAATGAAATAGAAGTGTACAGGCCGGTGGGGGATAAGGTTTTGTAGAAAGCGGATAAGGTGTAAGGCTGCGATTGGCGCGTGTGTCTTATGCCTTATGTCTTTATATATGAAAATTTCATTAAAATGAGAGCAAAAATTTGACAAAAGGATATGAATATGTAGTATACTTGATATATAAAATACATTTCAGGCGATGTGGGGGATACTTTGTTGAAGTTCGAATGGGATGAGGATAAAAGCCGATTAAATCTGAAGAAACACGGAATTGATTTTGAGACGGCTATTTTGGTGTTTAACGATATGGAACGTATTGAAATTTATGATTTAGAACATAGTATAAAAGAAGACCGTTACAATACAATCGGGATGGTAAATGATGTGCTGTTTGTGGTTTATACAGAACGTAAAGACAGTATACGCTTAATATCAGCAAGGCTTGCTACCAAAGCAGAAAGGAGCATATATTATGATAAAGACAGTTACTTTGGATAGAAACCAGAAGCCTACGGCGGAACAAATCAAACAGATAGAAGAGGCTGCAAAGAAAGAGATTTGCTTTGATGAGGATAGCCCGGCGCTTACACCGGCAATGGAAAAGGCGTTCCGGCTGGCGGCAAAAAACCGTAACACACAGAGAAAAACAATTGTCTCTTAAATTTTTTTAATTGTAAGCCAGACAGATATGTCGGTATATATTTGGTGATTATATAAAGCATCGAGGGTTTGCGAGAGAAGATGATAACGATTTTCTTTCAGACTTTCGGTGTTTTTTACTTGGTGTATTTCAGGATTTTCAGGTTGAGCTTCCCCGCAAATTCACGTATACTTTAGTTACTATTAAAAGGAAAGCGTTTCAGGAAGTAAAGGTAAAATGTTATGACAGACGGCGGTTTTTATGGGTTGACTTCAAAAGAGGAAGTAAGCGAGGTCCTTGCAAGACTTCAGATTGCAGCGTGGATGAACCTGATTCCCACGCCGGATTTGGAGGCTGTGGATGAGCGGAGACGGAGGAAAAACGCGGAGGCGGAAAAGGCGCTTTCTGAGGGCGGAATCGTATATGGCCCTGTTTATTATACGCCGTCCATGTATCTGCAGTATGAACTGACGCAGTTTAAGTTAGATTACACGGTCTTTAAGGGAGAGCAGGTGGGAAGATATCCATACAGAGAAATTACGGAGGAGAAAAAGAGAGCCTTTTACAATGAAAACAGGGATTTGTTTACCAGATATAACAGGGACAGCTTTGGCTACAGAGAAGTAAGCACGATTATTGAAAAGAGACTACGGGAGCAGGAATATGAAAACATCATCCGGGATTTATTACGTGAGTGCCCAAAAGGGAAATGATAAAAACGACGGAAGCGCACACCATCCTTTTGCAACGCTTTTTGCGGTGAACTGTCTGCCCCTTAAGCCGGGAGAGCAGGTGCTTCTGGAGAGAGGCTCCGTGTTCCCGGGGCAGTTTCTGCACTTATCGGTACAGGGAACAAAAGAGGCTCCGATATTAATAGGCGCGTACGGAGAGGGAAATCCGCCGGAAATTGCGGCCAGGGGACAGGGAATCTGGTATCAGGATTACGGGACGGAGCTGGATTCACCAACGCATACAAAGGAAGGGTATGTGTCTTCGGCAGTGCTTCTCTATGACTGCGCTTATGTTACGCTGCGGGATATCGCCGTCAGCAATCAGGGCGAAATCGTGGGGGAGATTTATGAAGCGCCCCGGAAAATGAACCGCACAGGGGTTGCCGTTGTGGCAAAAAACAGAGGGACTCTGCGGGAAATCCATCTTGAAAATCTGGAAGTTCGGAATGTAAACGGGAATGTATACGATAAACACATGAATAACGGAGGCATTTATTTTACCTGCCTGAAACCGGATGACGAGGAGCGGACGGGAGTTGCCAGATATGAGAAAGTGAGCGTCAGAGGGTGCTTTGTGCATAAGGTGAGCCGGTGGGGAATTGCAGTTGGCTACAGCTATAAAAGCAGGGAATTTATGAAAGCGGAACTTGAGGAGGAGCTTTTTGAAAAATACGGGCATAAGGACATACAAATTTCCGGAAATTATGTGAAAGAGGCGGGAGGAGACGGCATCACTGTGATGTATGCCCTTAAGCCTGTGGTGGAGCACAACACGGCGGATTCCTGCGCGGGGGAAATGAACGACCGCGTTTACCGTTTTCCGGAAGCGCGGGGCGGAAAGGTTGCGGCAGGCATATGGCCCTGGAAATGCAAAGACGCCCTGTTTCAATATAATGAAGTGAGGGACACAAGGCTCAATCAGGACGGTATGGCCTGGGACGCGGACTCCGGCGACGGAACGGTTTACCAGTATAATTACAGCCGGCAAAACGAGGGCGGCTGCGTCATGTTTTGTCTGGAGGAAGCAATCCGCAATACTTTCCGGTACAATGTGAGTTATGACGATTTGGGGGGAACGATAAGCCCTTCCATGAACCCGGACGCTTACCTTCACCATAATATTTTTTATAAAAGAAAAGACGTGCCATTTGTGCGCGAGCATATGGACGGGGGGAATTTTACGGAGGAAGAAAATGTTATAAAAGAATTATGAACCATTGAGAATCATAAGGAAAGCAGGAAGATACAGGCCGCATGGAGATGCATTTTTTGCGATGCGGTTGCAAATTATGTGAAAACAGGAAGAAAGGAGGCGGGCTTTTTTGGAGAAAATCATGGTGATAGAGGACGACGGAGCTATCCGGGACGAGCTTGCGCTGATTCTGGAAAATGAAGGGTATGAGACGGTACTGGTCACGGATTTTGAAGATGTGACCGGACAGGTGATAAATTGTGCTCCGGCGCTGGTTCTTCTGGATTTGGGGCTGCCCGGGCGGGACGGTATGATGCTCTGCGCCGATATCCGAAAGAAAACACAGACGCCGGTCATTATCGTCACAAGCCGGGATTCCGCAGTGGACGAGTTAAAAGCCTTAAGCCTTGGCGGAGACGATTACATTACAAAGCCCTATAATGTGCCGGTACTGCTTGCCAGAGTAAGGACTGTGCTGCGCCGGTGCGGCGGATTGCGGGATGCGGATATTCTGGAGGCAAACGGGCTGATTTTGCATCTTACAAAAGGGATTGCGGAAAAGGGCGGACAAAAAGCGGAGCTTACCCGCAACGAGCTGAAAATTCTGGCAAGGCTCATGTCCGATAAGGGCGAAATTGTGTCCAGGGCCGATTTGCTTGAGAATTTGTGGGATAACCAAATATATATCGACGACAATACCCTCAGCGTGAATATTACCCGGCTGCGGGCAAAGTTAGAGGAAATAGGTCTGCCGGACTTTATCAAAACCCGGCGGGGAATGGGGTATCAGCTATGACGTTGAAAGCATTTTTGTCAGACCGTTTCAGGCGCATTGTTTTGCAGGGGATTTTCATGCTGACTGCCCTGTCGTTTTTGCTTGCCACAGGAACGGCTCCCGGCGTGGCCGCGCTTTTGCTGATTGCGGCTTTAGTGTATTTTACCCTGACGCAGGTCTATGACTACAGAAAGTGCCAAAGGCGTCTGAAAGAGCTGAACGCCGTGATGGATGGCCTGAATGAAAAATACCTGTTCGGGGAATGCGCTCCGCCGCCAAAGGACGCCTTTGAGCGTGCTCTTTTTGCCCTTTTTCGTCGCAGCGGGAAGTCGATGATTGAGACCGTTTCGGACGCTCAGGCTGCCGGGAGGGAATACCGGGAGTATGTGGAAAGCTGGGTGCACGAGATAAAAACGCCGATTACCGCAGCCACTCTCATATGCAGGAATATGGGTGGTGAAAACAAAGATAAGCTGCTCCGTGAGCTTGGCCAGATTGAAGCCCATGTAGAGAGGGCTCTTTTTTATGCCCGTGCGGAAAGTCCGGAAAAGGACTGCCTTATCAGACAGCGCAGCCTTCATCAGATTGTATCGGACGCCATCAAAAACCACCAGACGCTTTTAATCGGGCAGGGAGTGCGCATAGAGACGGAGGGGTTTGAAGGCCGGGAATCCGGATATCCGGTTTACACCGATGCAAAATGGGCGTCTTTTATTATAGGACAAATACTGCAGAACGCCGCCCGTTATCACGGAGAGGAGCCGGTAATTTTTCTGACTGCAATGACGCTGGGAAAGCAGGTACGGCTCTCCATAAAGGATAACGGAATCGGTATTCCGGCCCACGAACTGCCAAGGGTTTTTGACAGGGGATTTACCGGAAAAAACGGACGCGCCCGGGGTGGTTCCACCGGTATGGGGCTTTATCTTTGCCGCAGACTGACTGCTTTTTTGCAGATGGATTTAAAAATCGCTTCCATTGAAGGTATGGGAACGGAAATAAGCCTGACTTTTCCGGCAAAGGAAAACCTTACAAAACTGTAAGAAAAATCAATATCAATTCGCTACCACGGCCGCCGCATTTTGTGTATCCTGAATTTCATAAGCCGCGTGGAAGCACAGATGCGGTACTGGAAAACAGCATCAGTGCGGACAGTGCACGGAACGGTTTGCAGACGCAAAGCGGCTGAAAACCGTTCCAGACAGGATGCGCTGGAAGCACAGATGCGATACTGGAATCGAGGTGTTAATATGTTACAGGTGCAAAATATTGAAAAGTATTACGGAAGCCGGAACAACGTCACCAAAGCCCTGGACCGGGTCAGCTTTGATGTGGCGGACGGAGAATTTATGGCGGTGATGGGCGCGTCGGGAAGCGGAAAAACCACGCTGCTTAACTGCATTTCCACCATTGACACGGTCAGCGCCGGGAATATATTTCTGGACGGGGAAAACATAGCAGAGCTTCCAGCGGGCGAGCTGGCCCGTTTCAGAAGAGAGAGGCTGGGATTTGTGTTTCAGGATTTTAACCTGTTAGATACATTGACCATAGAAGAAAACATCGGGCTTGCGCTTTCGCTAAATTACCGCGACGCCGATAAGGTGCAGCGGCAGGTGCAGAAAGTGGCGGGGCAGCTTGGTATCACGGATATTCTGGAAAAGTTTCCCTGGCAGGTATCCGGGGGACAAAAGCAGCGTGCGGCATGCGCAAGAGCTTTGGTGGCCGGACAGTCGCTTATTCTGGCCGACGAACCCACAGGCGCACTGGATTCGAAGGCATCCAAAAATCTTCTGGAAATTATGACACAGATGAATCAGGAATTGGAAGCCACAATTATTATGGTTACTCACGACGCGTACAGCGCCAGCTATGCCTCCCGGGTGCTGTTTTTAAAAGACGGGCGCGTTTTTAACGAGCTGATAAAAGGGGGACGCCCCCGGCCGGTTTTTTACCATGAAATCCTGGATGTGCTGGCTTTGCTGGGAGGTGATATCAGTGACGTTATCTGAATTATCTTTGCGCAATGCCAGACGTCAGGCCGGAGATTATCTGGTTTACTTTGTCACAATGGTTATGGCGGTAGCGCTGATGTACGCCTTTAACGGCCTGATTTTTTCAAGGGAGCTGCTTGCTTTGTGCGAGCAGATGGAGGCACTTCCCCTTACAATCGCAATGGCAAGTGTTGTGATTGTGTGCATTATCGGATGGCTGGTGCAGTATACCACCGGATTTATGTTTGCCAGACGGAGCCGGGAGTTTGGAACATATGTGCTGATTGGAATTGAAAACAATCAGGTGGCCCGGCTGTTTTTTCTGGAAAATCTGGCGGTGGGAGCCGTCTGTCTTGTGCTTGGAATTCTTTCGGGGAATCTGATTTATCAGGCGCTGCGCGCTGTTATACTGGCGATGTTTGGGATAAGATATCACTTTTCTTTTTCCTTTTCTCTCAAAGCGGTTGCGCTTACACTTTTTTATTTCCTGCTTATCTATCTGCTTGCCCAGATGAAAAGCCGGAGACGAATCCGAAAAATGAAGATTTATGACTTAATTTATTTTGAACGGAAAAATGAGAAGGAGGTTATTTCCAAAAGCAAAAATCGCAGGCGCATTTTTACCGTTTCCATTGTGCTGGGCATAGTGGGAACCCTGTTTCTCATGGCCAGGAATTTTTGGTTGGGACTTATAGGGGCGGCGTGCGTTATTGTGTTTTTATATGGCTTTTTTGCAAGCTTTTCTTCCGGTGTGCCCGCCTTTTTTGAAAAACGTCCGAAGAAAAAGTATCAGAAAGAGAACCTTATGGTTTTCCGCACGCTGTCGGCCAAACTGGCGACCATGGGGGTGCTGATGGCGACTATCTCGCTTCTTTTTACCGCCGTACTTGCTTCACAGGGAATGGGCCTGATAATTAAGGGAATACTTGAAAACCGTGCAAGGCAGACGAGTTGTTTCGATTTATTTATCGGTATTGGAGAAAAAGGGCGGGACGCTGACGATTACAGGGAATATATCGAAAAAAATATTCCCCTCACAACATCCCACAGCTATTTTGTCTGGCAGGGCGAAAATATGCAGGTGATGGATTATGTGGAGGAAAACGCAGACTATTACCGTAATTATGACTGTGATACCGTGATGAAATACAGCGATTACGCCATCCTCCGTAAAATGTTGGGATATCCGGAGGCTTTCCTTAATCCCGGGGAATATCTGATTCACTGTCAGCCGTATTTAAAGGATTTGCTGGAGAATTATGAGGAGACAATAACAGTTGGGGGGAATACTTTTCGTCCGGGCGGCGTCCGGGCAGAGGATTTTAACCAGTATGCCTGGGAAGGCAACGGCAGGGGCTTTCTTTTGATTGTGCCTGACGAAGCGACGCAAAATCTCCCTGTAGCGCATCGTATTTACGCGGCCATGACAAAGGCGCCGGTAAGCGAAGCGCATGCTAAGGGGCTTGAGGAAATCAACGAACACGGAGAATACGATACCCTTTATATAAAAACACAAATTGAAAAGGAATGCGCAGCCGCCACGGCCGCCATGGTTTTTCCGCTCTGTTATCTCGCGCTGATACTTACAATGACGGCGGCTGCCATATTGACCATTCAGCAGCTTTCCGAGGCGGGACATTACCGCAGCCAGTTTGTGCTGCTCCGCAAGCTGGGAATGAACCGAGGCAGGATGGAGAAGATACTGCGGAGGCAATTTGCAATTTATTACGCTATGCCCGCAATTCCGCCTCTTTTCATCAGCATTCCCTTTATTTTGAATATGGGAGAAAACGTGGAGGCGGGAGTTATGGTGGGGGCAAGCCACCCGGCTGTGATACTGGGAGTTACGCTGGGGATGTTTTTTCTGGTTTATCTTGTTTATATCGCGATGGCTTATAGCAGTATGAGGAGGAATGTGCTGCCGGTGGAGTGAAAAGGAAAGACTTTGAAGATTGAAGCGGAAAACCCGCTTCAATCGGGAGTCATATCTTGTGTTTCGAGCAGTTTTTTCAAGACTTCGGCATCTGGCAGGGCCTGTTTGAGCCTGTCCGGCATATCTTTCGTTGTTCTATAGGTTGCAACACCAAGCGGTTTATCATAATCTCTTATTACGTAATCCACAAATGACCTGTTCATGTCTTTACAGAGAATAATTCCAATAGATGGGTTTTCATGGGGCTTCTTTACCGTATCATCCAATACCGACAGGTAAGAGCTTAGCTGCCCCAGATAGGAAGCTTTAAATTTTCCTGTCTTTAGTTCCAACGCGACCAGACAATTTAATTCTCTGTTAAGGAATAAAAGGTCGATAAACATTTCTTCGCCGGCCATTTCAATTCTGTACTGGTTGCCCATAAAAACAAAATCGGTGCCGAAGCGGATAAGAAAGTCCCTGATATTTTTTACAATCTGATTTTCTATAACACGTTCGTCAATATCTTCGTCTTCCTCACCAAGATTCTCTATATTGATGAAGTCCAGCAGGTAATTCTCCTTGAATGATTTTGTCGCTTTTATTGCATATTGTGTGTCAGTGAGAGCATGGTCAAAGTTATTTGGGAGAGACGTTCTGTTTTGATAAAGATTCGAACGGATATAATCTCGCAGAGTATATTTACTCCATGCGTGTACGCTGCATTCATGGATATAGAAACGGCGTTCCTCTATTGTTGTTGTTTTTGTTATAATTTCTATATGGTGAGAAAAACTTAGAGAAAGGAATTCATTCCAGTTTAAATCGTCAGCCATTGACTGACGGGTTTTTAAAAGTAGCATCTGCCCATCTACTTCTAAATTGTCAGCCGTCGGCTGACGATTTACAAAAGGACACCAGTTTTCATAAAAAAGTCGCATGTATTTAATATTAGTTTCTGAATAACCACGTAATCCGGGTAATTCTTTCTGAAGTTGCATTGATATATTGTGAATTGCGTCCGTTCCCCATGTACCATTTCGTGTATTTGCCGATACATATCTGCCAATGCCATAATATAGTGAGAGCATCTCGGAATTACTGGAAACAGCCGCTCTGTACCGACTCTGTTCTATGGCACGTTTTATGATAGTTACTGCGTCACCATATTTTAAAAACTCATCCATTTTTTATACTCCATAGTTTAAACTGCTTTTATTTCCGTTAACATTTCGACGTCAATCTACCCTGTTATTCTATCAGGTTTATATTCTGATGAAAAGAGCAACAAAATGAAATTTATGAATAAGGAAAACAGCTTGTGCTA
>CAMSTM010000049.1 GCA_947063675.1 uncultured Lachnospiraceae bacterium
CATAGGATCAACCATAAAGATTAAGAAAGCGCCCACAAAACATCCGATAAAAGCCCCAAAGTCAATATGTGAAAATCTCTTTTTCTCTTTCTAATCAGCCACAGAAAAGAAAAGGCCAGGGCTACAGCCGGAAAAAGGACATTGCCCCAGAACATGGCTCTGACGGGAAGCGCAAAACGGCTGTCATAATAAAAATAAACCTTCCTTATTCCGATAATCAGCATAAGCAGCAAAAACAGTTCATAGAGCGCCGCCACGACGTACATCCAGCGGCCTTTTTCCGGCTCAGGCTCATTCTCCCGCTCCGCCGTAAGCATATCAATAATTTTCATTTTCCCTATGGAACGGGCGTTAAACGCTCCCGCGGCAAGAAAGCTTAAGATAAAAAAGCTGATTGTGAAAAGCACAGTGTCGGGAAACAGCATCCAGGAAATCCGGTAGCTTTTTCCGTATGCGGTCAGAAACATCGCCGTAATAAACTGCGAACAGAACATGCCGAGGAAAATCCCGCTTCCAATGGAGAGAAGCCCCATGAGAAAGGTTTCCGCAAAAAAAAGCCTGCCGATGGTCTTCTGCTCCATTCCCATAACCGACTGGACTGCAAATTCTTTCTGTCTGCGCACAAGCATATACTTATTGACAAACCGTATTAAAAACAGGATAAGCAGGGTAATCCCGCAGACCGCCATTTTCATTCCGTCTCCGGGCAGGGTGAAATCATATGCGCTCCCGATATCCGGTTTATAATAGCTGCTGGATACGGACAGAAACGAGTAGAACAGAGTAACGCATATTGTTAAGGTCACAATATAGATGAGATAATCCTTTACGGAACGCCGCACGTTCCTTAAAACAAGCTTAGCATACATGGCTTTGTCCACCTCCCATCATGGTAAGAACATCCAGAATTTTATGGAAAAAGCCGCCTCTGCTATCGCTTCCCTTACGCAGCTCCGTCAGAATTTCCCCGTCCTGCAAAAACAGTATGCGGTTCGCATAGCTGGCTGTAAAAGCGTCATGAGTCACCATCAAAATCGTTGCGCCAAGCTGCTCGTTGATGCTTTGAATGGTGGCGAGCAGCATTTGCGAGGAATGGCTGTCAAGGCTCCCGGTGGGTTCATCTGCCAACAGCAGCTTCGGGTCTCCCACAATCGCCCTCGCGCAGGCACAGCGCTGCCTCTGTCCTCCCGACACCTGATAAGGATATTTATTTAAAATATCGCTGATATTCAACTTTCCTGCAATATCCAGAATCCGGGACTCCACTTCCCCGGCCGGCACTTTATTTATTGAAAGAGCCAGTGCAATATTTTCGGAAATAGTCAGCGTATCCAATAAATTGAAATCCTGAAATACAAAGCCCAGATTTTCCCTGCGGAAACCGGCAAGAGACTTCGGCTTCATCTCCGTCACATCGACTCCCTCTAAATAAATGTGTCCCGCGCTTACGGTATCGATGGTGGAAATACAGTTAAGCAGCGTTGTCTTTCCCGAACCGGAGGTTCCCATAATGCCGAGAAATTCCCCCTTTTCTACGGAAAAACTGATATTTCTGATTGCTCTGGTAAGGTTTCCCCCGCTTCCGTAGTATTTCTGTATATGCTCCAGTTTCAAAATCACACCCATTATCCTTCCTCCTTCAGGCTTTTATGTCCTTATTGTAAAAGACGCGGCAATATTTTTGTATCAGGTTTTCTTACACAGTTCTTACAAAAATGTAAGAAGCGCAGAGCCTCTCAGCCCCACGCTCCGGTCACGAAATCATTTACCTGAAAAGAGAGGATAATCGTTGTGCCGCCCCTTTCCTCTGAACGGGCCGTCAGCCCGATTCCCAGCCTGTCGCAAAGACGCCTGCACAGATACAGTCCGATGCCTGTGGCGTTTTGAATCCTCCTTCCGTTTTGTCCGGTAAAGCCTTTTTCAAAAATACGGGGAAGGTCGCTTTGGGAGATGCCGATTCCGTTATCTTTTATGCTCAAAAATACCTGATTTTCCTTCCTGTCGGTGAAAAAGTGCAAAGATGGCTGCTCCGCACGGTATTTCACGGCGTTGCTGATAATCTGATTTAAAATGAACCGCACCCATCTTTCATCCGTATAGACACTGTTTTCCATCTCGTCAACCGTTATTGTGACACGGCTCTGGCGAAGAAGATATTTGTTGTCCGCAACTGCCTCGTGTACCACATCCTCCAGCCGGATTTCCCGGATACGGTAGTCTTTTTCCGTATAGCTGCCGGAGTCATCCCCTTTCAGGGCATAGTACAGCGCCTGCTGCGTAAAACGGTTGATATTTTCCAGCTCCGCCAGCATATCCCTGGTAAATCCGCAGCGGTTATTTTCGCAAAGCAGCTTCATTGCCGTTATGGGCGTTTTGACTTCATGGAGCCACTGTTCAATGTATTCCTTATATTCCTTCCGCTCCCTCTGTATTCCGTTTATTTTTTCCAGCATGGACTTTTCGGCCATTTTCATTATCTGATAATAGACCTGTCCCTCAGCCTGCTCCGGCTCCGCCATAATTTCCGGTATTAAATATCTCTCCTTCAGCCCTTCCGCCATAGCCAGCAATCCGTCCAGATATTTTTTTCTTTTCAGGTAAACGGCCGCCAGCCATAAAATAACCACTGTCAGCCATACCGCCAGGATAAAAAGGACGCTTTGAACAGGATTGCCAACCGCAAGCAGAAATAAAGCAAGGGCAAGCATCCCAAGAAGGTTGAGTAAGATAACCGGAAGGTGATTTTTCAAATACTGCCTGCCGCTCATAATGTGTACCCCTGTCTGTGTTTCGTTTTAATAAAGCCTGTCAGGCCGATACCTGCCAACTTTTCACGGATGCGGGTAATGTTCACGCTGAGCGCATTATCGTCAACATAGAGCTGATTATCCCACAGAAAGTCCACAATATCATTCCGGGAACAGATTTTTCCGGCGTTCTTAAAAAGATAGTACAGAATTTTCACTTCGTTTTTGGTTAATTCGGCTTTTCCTCCGTTACAGGTAATCATGCTGCTTTCCAGATGAAGCTGCGCGCCGTTCCAGATAAGAATCTCCGCCTGCCCACGGGCATAAGCGCGCCGTAAAAGAGCGGCTGTTTTGGCAAGAAGAATCGCCGTGTTACAGGGCTTTGTGATAAAAGCGTCGCCGCCCAGCATAATGCTGTTTAGCTCGTCCATATCCGTATTGCTCCCCGTCACAAAAACAATGGGAATATCGGAAAAGCTTCGGATTTGGGAGCATATTTCAAATCCGCTGCTTACCGGCAGCTTGATGTCCAGAATTGCCAGATGGGGGGCAAATTCCTTCACCGTTTTGATTGTATCTGCAAAATCCGTGACAGCCAGGACTTCGTATCCGCTCCCCTCCAGCAGATATTTCAGCTGCGTCTGTATCGTAAAATCATCTTCCACGATAAGTATTTTATATTTCATGAATCCCTATTCTCCGTAAAACTGCGCGAGCATTTGCAAAAGATATTCCACATCCATGCTCCCCGCCGTTTCCACCGCCGAATGCATGGCAAGCTGGGCGATACCGATATCCGCGGCCGGGATTGACACCTGGCCTGCGGAAATATTCCCAAGCGTGGAGCCTCCCGGAATATCGGAGCGGTTGCAGTAGACCTGATAAGGAACCCCCGCCTTACGGCACAGCTCCTTTATCACCGCTTCCGACCAGGCGTCCGTGGTGTATTTCTGTCCCCCGTGATATTTAATCACAATTCCTTTATTTAAATACGGTCTGCAGGTACTGTCCGCCTTTTCCGGGTGATTGGGGTGTACGCCGTGGGCATTGTCTGCGGAAATCATAAAGCTTTCCGCAAGCAGCTGCAGATAGGCGCCGCCTGTCTTTCCCATTGCTTCGCCGATTCTTGAGAGCACATTGTCCAGAAAGGTGGAGGCCGCCCCCTGCTTCGTACAGCTTCCTACTTCCTCATTGTCAAAAACGGCGCACACGGAAATCATCTCCTTCGGCTCGGAGGCAAGAATGGCTTCCATAGAGGCAAACACACAGACAAGGTCGTCCAGCCGAGGGGCAATCATAAGCTCCTTCTGCGCTCCCGCCAGTTTTCCCTTATCCCGCACATACAAAAACAAATCGCTGCCCAGAATTTCCTCATTCTCTAGCCCTGCGGCGCAGGCAAGCTTCTCCATGAGAATGCCTGTTTTTTTATCCTTCGTTTTCTCCAGGGCTTCTCTTTCCTGCTGCATTTCTCCTGACAGAGCCCTCTCCTCCGCCTCCTTCGTATCATCCTCCTGCCATGCGCCAAGCAGCGGCTGTAAATCAATCTGCGGATTATAGGAAAGATTTTTATTCATTTCCCTGTCCATATGAATCGCCAGATTGGGTATCACCAGCAAATCCTCGTCAATATTTACTGTCCGGCTTTTCAGCTTATCGTCCCTGCGGCAAATCACCCTTCCCGCCACTGAAAGACATCTGTCGAGCCAGGTTGCGTAAATCATGCCTCCGTAGGGCTCCACGTTCAGCTTTACATAATAATTTTCGGCATTTACCTCGGATTTGGCCTTGAGCTTAAAGGTCGGCGAATCGCTGTGGGAAGCCGCGATATGGAACCCCTTTGGCTCTCCCTTCGGAATCCTGAAAGCTATCAGGGAGGAATCGTTTCTCTTTACATAATAGCTTTTTCCCGGTTTCAGCTCCCAGCTTTTATTTTCCTTTAAGCGGATAAATCCGTTCTCTTTCAGTCTGTCCTCCACGTTCTTAACGGCGTGGAAGCAGCTTACGCTTTCGTCTGTGAATTTCAGGCATTTTTTTGCCGTTGCAAGCGATTCTTTTCTCATACTTCTTCCATTCTCCTCTTTGCAAACTCGTCCCGGTAAAGCGCTGCCACCTCCCCGGGGTTTTTATATCCGTTATAGCCTGCCCCCTCAAATTCAAAGCTGCCGGCCGTAATTGTCATGGGGTTGCGCTTTGAGATTTCTCCCACAAGCCACCTGCCAAATTCCTCACCGCACCTGAAATACTCTCCTTTTCCGGTGCTTTTTATATAATAAATCCCCTGATAATGGCCATAAAGCTCCTTTGGCTCAAACCACATGGCAGCGATATCCACATACCGCATAATATCAGCCGGAACGGTGTCCGGCGCCTTAAACCAGTGTTCCGTTAAAAGTCCCGTCTCCGCCCCATGCTCCGCCCGCAGGTCATTAATAGTTTTCGGAATCGGGGAACTGCTCCAATATTCATTATGCACCGCCATGGCAGTGCTCATTCGGCTTTCCCTGTTAAACTCCCGCATTTCCTCAGGCGAATAATGATTCCGCTCCGCCCAGCTCTCCGCCACGGACTGCCCGGTTTGTCCAAAAATTTTAATACCGAAAACAAGGCATAAAATTCCGATTATCAAAACCGCCGCTGAAACGGCAATCCACATAATCCTGCTGTCATAGAGAATTTCAAGGAAAAGATGGTGGCAGACTCCCATAACCATAAACGCCGCGCCCAGAAAAATCAAAGCTCCGCCTTCATTTTTTCGTTTCCCTTTTTTCATCATTGTCTCATCATCCAGCGTCAATATTCCTGCCAGCTTCTCATTCATATATCCCCACATAATTATTCCTCCAAAAGCTCCGCCCCTGCCTACTCATTATCGGCGGATATCACCACAACCTTCTCGCCCAGCACTCTCTCATTGGATATCGGATTCCCTGTGCAGGTCACTCTTTTAAGGGACTTAAGCCCTGAAAGGGGTTTTAAATCCGTAACATAGTTCTCCGACAAATCAATGGTTTCCAGTGCGGAAAGCTCCCCTGCAAAGGCAATATCCGTAAGCTCGTTTTCCGCAATGCTTAAGTTCTTCAACCCTTTCAGCCGCCCGAGAAATTCCGTGTGTTCGTCAAGCTCCACGTCGTCCCAGTCCACGTACACGATTCCGCCGCCGCCCGATACCTGAACGTTGTTATACAGCACAAGGCCGTCCATGGAAAGGGTCTCCAATACATGATTTTCCCCTATTAAATCAAAATTAATCTCACATTCCATGCCGCTGATATTCAGCTCCTTTATGGTGCCGCTGTTAAAAGCCCATGAAATGTCGTCGTATGTGGACGTTCCCTGCAAATCCAGCGTTTCCAGGGCTGTTAAATTAGAGGCGAAACGCAAATCCAGCGTTGACGCGGTATAGGAGCTGCAGGTAAGGCTCCTTAACTGCGTTAAGGCGGACAAATCCACATCGGGGCTCAGGGAACACATTTTCAGCGACAGCTCCTTAAGGTTCGTCAGCTTTCCCACAAAATCACAATTGTCAAACAAAGAAAGCTCCAGCTTTTCCAGCCCGGCCAGCCCGCTTAAATCCGGCTCCGGGCAGTCGTAGGGCAGTTCAAGGGACAGCGCCTTTAAACCGGTAAGCCCTGTCACCGCATCCATATTTTTCAAATCCCCGCAGTCCTCTACCACAAGCGCCTCAAGCGCCGGCAGGCTCTTTAGCTCGTCCAGCGAAATCATGCTGCCCGAAAGCAGCTCAAGGCTCCTTAATCTTTGCATTCCTTTCAGAAAATCGGGCACTTTGAGGTTTTCGCAGTCAATGGATAATTCCTCCAGATTTTTCATAGCTCCCAGCGGAGAAAAATCCTTTACCTCCGACAGACCGTCAAGCTTAAGGCTCTTAAGGCCGGGTATCTGGACAAGAGGCTTTAAATCCGACAATTCGCAGTAATCTATGTACAGCATCTCAAGGGCGGGGAAATTTTCCAGCCCGTCAAGAGTTTCCACGCCGGAATGAAAACAGATTTCCTTAAGGAGCCCGGCGTCCTCCACCGCTTCCGCCACCTCCGCGGGACTGTCAAAATACCCGCCGATGCTTTCCAGCAAAAGCCCTTCGATATCTTCTTTTTCTATATTCTGTTCTACACTCAGCTTCTTTAAGCCGCCAAACAGCCGCAGACTCTGTATCCCCGTATCCATCGACCGGGGAACGCATATCCAGCTAAGCTCCGCGCCCTCCGCAAAGGGCTCGTCCATACTGTAGCCCACCCACCTGTTGTCAAAATCGCCTTTTATCTCAATCCACCTGATTTTTGCAAGCTCCTGGGGGGAAACCTCCTCCGCCGCCTTTCCGAAAACCTCGGATACCATCTCGCCCAAAGCGCCTGTCGGCGAGGTTTCTGCAAGCGTTTCTTCTTCCCCAAAAAGCTCTCCCTCATCCATATACGAGGGCGCAATTTCCACCGCTTCCGCCGGCTGGCTGCCGCTAAAAGCGATTTTCCTCCCGGAGATGCCTCCCCCGGAAAAAATCTTTGAAGCCACGGACACAATGATAAAAAAGGCCGCAAAAATGCATAAAAACACCGCTCCTTTTACACCGTTTACTCCCCAGCCGCCGTCCTTTGGCTGCTCCGGCGCTTTCGGCGCCGTATAATTAATTCCTTTATGAAAATATGCCTGCTCCCTGTCCCACTCAAGGGCAAAGTGGGAATTACAGTATTCGCATACGGCAATCGACGGGTTCTTTTCGTCAATCGTCAGCTTCGCCCCGCAGGAGGGGCATTCCAAATCCAGAATTTTCATGTTTTTTCCTCATTTCCGCCCGGCAGATACCGTTTTTCTTCCTGCCCGGATGCTTCGCACGGATGGCGTCTGACGGCTCTTTGCAGATGCAAATTTTTCCGGCCCTCGGGAGAAAAAAGGCTGCAGCCCCGGGGGATACAGCCTTTCACTTTATTTTTTTTGCAGAAAATCCGGTATCTTTAACGGCTTGTCCGCTACATTGCTCCTGATATCCCCGGGGCTGTTAATTCCTGTAACCGGTCTGTACGGCATTGCCGCCACGCCCGGCGCCGGAGCAGCTCCTGTCTGGTTCTCGGCAGCAGCCGTATTCACAGCCGTATGCCGCAGAGATGAAATATTAGGGGTAACTGTCTTGTATTTATTCGCAAAAGAGCTGTAAGGCGACTGCTTGCCGCTTCCTAAAGTCGCATCCTCAAGCCCCGTTGCAATCACCGTAATACGGCAGCTGTCGCTCTTTGATTCGTCGTACATCGCGCCAAAGATAATATTTACCTCGTCTCCCGCCAGCTCCTGCACATAGCTTGCCGCGTCGGAAGCGTCCGCAAGGGTGATATCGCCGGATACATTGATAATCACATGGGAAGCCCCGGAAATTGTGGTCTCAAGAAGCGGGCTTTCCACCGCCATCTTAACCGCTTCGCTGGCCTTATCGTCGCCCTTGCCCTCGCCGATTCCGATATGGGCGATTCCCTTATCCTTCATTACCGTCTGGACATCCGCAAAGTCGAGATTAATCACCGCGGGAACGTTAATCAAATCCGTGATTCCCTGCACCGCCTGCTGAAGCACCTCGTCCGCCTTCTTTAAAGCGTCGGGCATCGTCGTCCGCCTGTCAACAATCTCAAGGAGCTTGTCGTTTGGAATCACAATCAAAGTGTCAACATTGTCTTTTATCTTCTCGATACCGCTTAAGGCGTTTACCATACGGGCCTTTGCCTCAAAGCGGAAAGGCTTCGTTACCACGCCTACCGTCAAAATCCCCATATCCTTCGCCAGCTTCGCCACCACCGGCGCCGCGCCGGTACCGGTGCCGCCTCCCATGCCGCAGGTGACAAACACCATATCCGCCCCCCGAAGGACAGAGGCTATCTCCTCGCTGCTCTCCTCAGCCGCCTTCTCGCCGATTTCAGGCTTTGCGCCTGCGCCCAGCCCCTTGGTCAGCTTCTCGCCAATCTGCAGAAGTTTCGGCGCCCTGCAAAGCTGCAGTGCCTGCTTGTCCGTGTTGATTCCGACGAATTCAACTCCTGTAATATTCTCGTCCACCATTCTATTAACAGCATTATTACCTGCGCCGCCCACACCAAGTACAATGATTTTGGCTGCAGATTCAGCATCGTTTGTCTTAATTTCCAGCAAGGTAGCTCCTCCTTCACATCATTCCAGAATAATCTATTAAAATGGTATGCATCCGCACGCATACCAAAAATGGTTCATCCTGTATGGCATAACTATAGCCTCGTTAATTCATATAGACTATCATATAATTTTTTTTGTGATTTAGCAACAACAAATTTCAGTTTTTTTTAATCCGGTTCGAAGGAGGTATTTTTTGTCTCCTCCGTATAATTTTCCATCCTCAGCGTACCGCTTTTTCCCTCAAGATTCGGCAGCATATACTGGAGTCTCATGATTTTCTCGTCAAGATTATCGCCTGTTCCAAGGGCTGCCTTCACGTTGTCAAAATAAAGGATAAGATTACCCTCTTTTCCAAAATATATCCTGTCCACTGAAAGGTTATATTTGTTTACAAGCTGCGTGATATTCAAAATTGAGCGGAAAATGCCGGCGTCCTCCACCGGAAGCGGCTCATGCAAAAGCACATGGTCAAAGGAAAGCCCCGTCACCTGGGGAACCCCTTCCGTTCTCTCGTCGGAAATTTCCGTCACAATTCCATCCTTGTCGAAATACATGCATTTTTCCAGATATTCCACATATCCGGCCAGCGCCTTTTCATAAACTTCTATCTTTATGGTGTGGGGGTCGAGCACGGAAACATCCATTTTTTCCACAAAGGGAACGCCTTCCACGCTTTTGTCCTTATACTTTAAGGATAAGAAAAGGGAATTACTTCCATAACGCCCTTTTGTCACCATACCGATGATTTCCTCCTCCGAGTAATGAATGTTTCCCTCCACATACACCGTCGTCACAGTATAATTTTCACTGATATAAGAAAAAGCAAAAATCAGTGCCGCCGCCAGTAAAAGCAGCGTCCCCCCGATAATAAAAAGGCTTCTGTGCCTCATGAAAAAGCTGTCTCCGTCAAAAGAGACCTCTTTCTTCTGCTGTTTTTTTGCCTTTGTCTTCGGCACGACCCGCAGCCGTGTATTTTGTTTCGCCATAATCACTACCCGATACGGATATCCACTCCAAGATTCCGGTAGTCCCGGCAGATATCCTCATATCCCCGTTCTATAAAATGACGGTTTTTTACGATTGTCTCTCCAAGCGCCATACATCCTGCAATTACCAGCGCGGCTCCTCCGCGCAGCTCCTCCGCCGTCACCTCACAGCCAAGAAGACTGTCCACGCCGATGATTACCGCCTGTCTTTTTCCGGAAAGCTCAATTCCGGCTCCCATCTTCCGAAGCTGCGCCGCCACACGGAATCTGTCTTCAAATATGGTCTCCTCTATCACGCTGATTCCCTGGGCAGTTGTCAGCGCCGCCATCAGAGGAGACTGCATATCCGTGGGAAAGCCCGGATAAATCTCTGTCTTTACATAGGGCAGCGCCCTTTTATGCTCATCCGCAATTACATGAAGCCCTTCCCTGGAAATATGAATCTGCGCCCCAATCTCGTCGGCAATTTTGAGCATTCCCCGCATCTGGGAGGCGGGGGCATCCTCCAGAAAAACATTTCCGCCCGCACCGATTACGCTCATCAGGTAGGTTCCCGCCACAATCCTGTCCGCCGGAACCCGGAAGGAAACCCCGTGGAGCTCGTGGCCGCCCTGTATAATCAGGACGGAACCGCCGATTCCCTCTATTACGGCGCCGGCTTCCCGCAAAAATTCACATAAGGTGGCAATTTCCGGCTCCTTGGCGGCATTCTGCAAAACGGTCACGCCCCGGGCCATAACCGCGGCGAGAATCACGTTTTCCGTGGCCCCCACGCTGGATATCGGAAGATTAATCACCGCTCCCTCTAACGACTTTACCCTGGCGGTAAAGCAGCCTTCCTTTTCATAAATAGCCACGCCCATTTTCCGAAGCGCCGAAAGATGTATGTCTATGGGACGCTGGCCAATCACGCACCCGCCGGGATAGGCCATGGTCACCTCCCTGCATCTGCCAAGCACGGCGCCCAAAAGGGTAATGGACGAGCGCATCCCCGTCACGTTTTCTCCTGACATGGTATCCATTGACAGATTTCTCGCGTCAATCACCAGCGTATTTTCTTCATGGCTCACCGTACAGCCAAGCTGCTGCAAGAGCTGCTGCATATGCAAAACGTCCGAAATATGAGGACAGTTTTCTATGGTACAGACATCCTTAATCAGAAGGGCGGCCGCCATCACCGGCAATGCCGCATTCTTTGAGCCCTGTATCTTCGTTTCTCCAAAAAGCGCATTTCCTCCGTGAATATGAATAGCATCCAAATTCTTACCATCTGCCTTCCGGTTAAAAAATTCGACCTATTCTAACTATATGTAACAGAAAGGAAAGTGTGCTTTGTACTATAAATCTTTGAAGCGTATCCCTTTGCCGACGCTTAATACAAATCCGATTTCCACCAGCTGGAACAGCACCGAGGTTCCTCCGTAGCTGATAAAGGGAAGGGAAATTCCCGTGTTGGGAATGGTATTGGTGACAACCGCCACGTTCAAAATCACCTGTATGGCCACATGGGACATAACTCCCACCACTAAAAGCGCTCCGAACAAATCCGGCGCATTGTTGGCAATCACCATGAACCGCCAGATAAGGAGGATAAACATTATCAAAATGGAAAGCGCCCCGAAAAGCCCTAACTCCTCGCAGATAATGGAAAATATCATATCGTTCTGAGCCTCCGGCATGAAGCCCAGCTTCTGCATACTCTGCCCCAGCCCTTTTCCAAGGATGCCGCCGGAGCCTATGGCATACAGCGCCTGCAGGGTCTGAAAGCCCTTTCCGCTGGCGTAGGCCTCAGGGTCAAGCCAGGCAAGGATTCTGGCCCCGCGCACACCCACCGCGGCGGCATTTTCCGACTGGCTCATCTGGACAATCACGTAAACCGCCAGGGCCGCCACCCCCGCGCCCGCAATCCCCAGAAGGATAAACCGTTTGTAATCCGGGCACGCCACAAACAGCATCAGTACCGCGATTCCCAGAATGATAATGGCCGAGCTCATATTCTCCGTAATCTGCCAGACCAGTACGGCAATAATGGCCGGCACCGCAAGCACCACGCAAAACCCCTTCCAGGAACGCACCTTCCTCCCCAGCCGGCAAATCAGGCTGGACAAAAACAGGATAACCGCCAGCTTTGCGACCTCCGCCGGCTGAATGGAAATACCGAAAATTCTCAGCCACCTTTTTGCCCCGTTTGCCTCATAGCCGAAGGGGATAATCAGGAAAATCAGCCCGATAGACACCGCAACGCCTATCACAGCAAAGCGCTCCCAGAAATGATAGGGGATATTGGCAACCACTATCATCGCCGCTATGCCAAGAGCCGTGGCCCCCACCTGCCTTTTCAGGAAATACGTGGAATCCCCTTCATAGTGCAGGCTTGCGTCATAGGCGCTGGCAGAGTAGAGCATCACCAGCCCGAAAGCAAGCAAAAAAAGTACGATGAAAAGCAGGGTATAGTCAAAAAACGACTCCTGCGCTTCCCTTTCTCTTCTTCTCTGACTGTTTCCAAATCGTCTTACTGCCACAATCACTAAACTCCAATCTTTTCCACCAACTCTTTAAATATCCTTCCACGGGCTTCGTAATCCGTAAACATTCCCCAGCTTGCGCAGGCCGGCGACAAAAGCACCGCGTCCCCGGGCTTTGCCTGACCCACACAGATGTCAAAAGCTTCCTCAAAGGTATCCGCCATGATAATATTCTGTACATTGTGCGCCCTTGCACAGGCGGCGATTTTCTCCTTCGTCTGCCCAATCAGGACAAACGCCTTCACCTTACCCTCAAAGGCTTCAATCCATTCGTCATAGCTGCTTTCTTTATCATATCCGCCCCCAATCAGCACCGTAGGCTTTGTCATTGCCCGGATTCCCTGAATCGCCGCGTCGGGATTGGTGCCTTTAGAGTCGTTATAATAGTCGACGCCGCCCCTGGTCGCCACAAATTCAATCCTGTGCTCCACCGCCCTGAAATCCCGTATGGTATTAAGGATAATATCCTCCGGCACTCCCATGGCTTTGCTTATGGCAATAGCGGCCATCACATTCTCCACATTGCACATGCCCACCAGCTTCATTTCATGGATATTCATCAGCCGGCGGCTTTCTTTCCTTCCCGCCTCAGCCAGATAAATATCCTCTCCTTTCAGGAAAATCCCTTCCGGCAGCTCTCTTTTAGAGGAAAAGAAAACCACCTCTGCCGGACATCTGTCCCCGAAATCCCTTGTATAAGCGTCCTCATAATTTAATACGCAGACGTCATTTTTTCCCTGATTTTTTGCGATTTCCTCTTTGGCCTTTACATAACGCTCCATAGTATGGTGCCGGTTTAAATGGTCGGGAGTAATATTTAATATGGCTGACACCGCCGGCCCGAACTCATGAATGGTTTCAAGCTGGAAGCTGCTGATTTCCGCAACCGTCACGGTATCCTCCCGGGTATCAAGGGCAATATCCGTATAAGGGTTCCCGATATTTCCCACCACGTACACCGATTCATAGTAAGCCGCCATTATCTGTCCTGTCAGAGTGGTTGTCGTGGTCTTTCCGTTGGTTCCCGTGATGCCGATAACCTTTCCCTTTGCATAGGCGCCTGCCAGCTCGATTTCTCCCCAGATTGGAATATTAAGGGCTCTGTAATCGGAAAGCCAGGGAGCGTCCACAGGCACGCCGGGACTTATCACCACCAGAAAAAACTCCTTTTTCATCTCCTTCGGAACGCTTCCCAGAAGAATCTCCATCCCCGGTATTTTGCCTGTCTTTTTAAGAAGCTCTTCCTTATCAAGCTTTTCATTGCTGTCAAAAAGCACGGGCAGCGCCCCTAATTTCCCCAGCATCCTCACCGCTCCGATTCCGCTTTTTCCGCTTCCTACCACCAGAACCTTTTTATTTTGCAGATTCATTGTTATTTCCTCATTTCTGCGGCTATATGCCCAGCAAAGCCAGAAGGCAAAGCACCGCCGTAACAATGGAAAAGACTGCCACCACCTTTGTCTCCTTCCATCCGCATAACTCAAAATGATGGTGGAGAGGGGCCATCCTGAATATTCTTTTCCCGCCGCTTATTTTAAAGTATCCTACCTGTATAATAACCGAAAGCACCTCTATTACATAAATAAAACAAACGATTGGCAGAAAAAGCGGCATTCCCGTCATGTACGCGCATCCCGCCACAAAGCCGCCGAGAGCCAGCGAGCCGGTATCCCCCATAAACACGCTGGCCGGATGGACGTTAAACAGCAGAAATCCCAAAAGCGCCCCTGTCACCGCGCAGGTAACAGGCTCGATGCCTGCATGAAGTCCGATTCCCGCCATGGTAAAAAATGTGGCAACAAGTACCGTGACGCTTCCCGCAAGGCCGTCCAGGCCGTCGGTAAAGTTCGCTCCGTTGGCCGTCCCCGTCACCACAAGGAACATCAGGGGAATGTTGAGCCATCCGAAATCCACATAGTATCCTTTCAAAAAGGGAATCCGCATCGCCAGTGAAATATCCGCGCCGTGGAGGGCGTAATACGCAAACATTCCCGTCACCAAAAGCTGCAGCAGCATTTTCTGCCAGGCGGCAAGACCCATGGAACGCCGCAGCACCACCTTGATATAGTCGTCCAGAAATCCTATCAGGCCAAAGCCCAGGGTCAGAACCATCACCGGGATAATTCCGGGATAATTCCTCACATACAAAAGGGAAGTGACCGTCACGCTCAGCATTATCAGGATTCCCCCCATGGTAGGGGTTCCCGTCTTTTTCAAATGGGTGCCCGGACCGTCGTCCCGGACCGTCTGACCCACCTTCATCCTTCTCAGGAGGGGAATCACAAAGGGCCCCAATACAGCGCTTAAACCAAATGATATTAATATAGGTATTGCAATTTCACTGCCAACCATAAGCCTATACCTCTCAATTATAATCCATTTTCTCTAAATAAGGAAGAATATTTTCAAAAAGCTGCCGCACAACCGGAGCCGCCACCTGTCCTCCGTAATAAACACCCTGAGGATTGTGGATAATCACAAGGGCCAGCACCTTCGGGTCGTTGGCCGGGGCAAAACCCAAAAACGAGGCGATGTACCTTCCGCTTCCCCTTGGCAGGGTCTGGCTTGTGGCTGTTTTGCCGCCAATCCTTGCTCCCTCTACATAGCCGTTTTTGCCGGAGCCCTTTTCCACCACCTGCTCTAAAATCATCCGCATGGTTGCCGAGGTTTCCTCTGATACGATATGCTCCGTCACCGGATACGAGAACCTTTTTATCTCCGTCCCTTCCCTGTCGGAGGTCATGACGGCAAAATGAGGCGTTATTCTGTTTCCGCCGTTAATAATGGAGGACGCCGTTGTGGCAAGCTGTATGGGCGTAATCTGGAAAGACTGCCCGAAGGATACGGTGGCCAGCTCCACAGCCTTCATATCCTCCATTTTGTGCATAATCGTACCGGCCTCCCCCGGCAAATCCACCCCTGTTTTGTTTAAAAGGCCGAACTGCCTGAAATAATGATAGTATTTTTCCACTCCCAGCCGCATCCCTACCGTAATAAACACCGGGTTACAGCTGTTCATAGTGGCCTCCACAAAGTTTTCGGCACCGTGGCCTGCAATTTTATGGCAGCGGATTCTCCTGTCCTCCACCATAATAAAGCCGGGGCAGCTGAACCTGTCTTCGGTGGTCACCACACCTCCCTCTAATCCGGCGGCGGCAGTAATAATCTTAAAAGTGGAACCGGGTTCGTAGGTGTCGTTGATGCAGCCGTTCCGCCACATTTGGTTCAAAAGCTCCTGCTTCTGTTCCTGCGAAAGGTTTCCGGTGTCCGTCCCCTCCGGCAGCTCGTAAGGCTGATTCAAATCAAATTCCGGTACGTCCGCCATTGCCATGATTTCACCGTTTTGGGGATTCATCACCAATATGGACACCCTCTCGGCCTCCTTTGTCTCCATCACCTGTCTGGCAAGCTGGGTGGCATAGCTCTGGATATTCATATCGAGGCTGACGTAGAGGTCCCCTCCGGCAACAGGCTCCACCCGCTCCTCTCCCGCCGCGTCAATCTCCACGCCTCTGGCGTCGGTGACGGTAAGGATGGTTCCTTCCTGACCTTTCAGATATTCCTCGTATTTTACCTCAAGACCTATGATTCCCTGATTATCGCCGCCTGTAAAACCCAGCACCTTGGAGGCAAGGCTGCCGTAGGGATAGTAACGTTTATAATCCTCGTCCACCTTGACGCCCTCCAGATTATAGGCTCTGATAGCGTCTCCCTTTTCCTTATCCACATTGCTTTTGATTCTCTCGATAGAGGAATACTTCTCCACTCTCTTGCGGACAAAGTCCTCCGAGAGGTCAAGCTCTCTGCTTAAAGTCTCCACAATGGCGTCGGCGTCCTTTATCTGGTTATGTATCACCGATACGGTGCAGACGGTCTTATTATCCGCAATTACCGTTCCGTTCGCGTCAATTATCCGCCCTCTGGCCGCCTTAATGCTCCGTTCCCTCTCGTGAAGCTCCCTGGCCCTCTCCGAATAGTAATCGGAGCGGAAAATCATCAGCCAGGTAAGCCTCCCGGCAAGAATAAGAAAAACCGCCAGAGCGGCGAAAAATATCGTCACTATCTTCTTCCGGTGATAAGTCATATTTTTACCCATAAAAAACCTCATGGAAAAGGTATTATTATAGTTTATTACCTTTTCCACGAGGTTATTCATATAATCTGTCTATGCGGACGGAGATGCCGAAGGCGACGCGCCCTGTCCGTCCTCCCCTTCCTGGGGCGGCGGAGATGAGCTCACGCTGCCGTCAAAGCTCCCTCCCAGTACCGCGCCGGTTTCAGGGTCTACAAAGGCGCCTGTTTCAGGGTCTACCAAATAGCCTGTGGCCGGGTCAACGGGGAAATCCTTCCACACTTCGTTCGGCAAAGAAGGCTCGTTCTCTCCGCCTTCCCCTTCGTTTCCGTCCTCGCCGCCTGCGCCTCCGCCTCCGGCGTTGCCGTCCTCTCCGGTTCCTTCACCGCCGCCGGACCCTTCGCCATTGCCGTTGTTCCCGCCGTCAGCGCCGGCTCCTTCGCTGCCGTCAGCGCCCTCCGACGCCGGAGGAGGCGTCATAATTTCAATCCTCAGAGCCTCCAGCTCCTCTATTTCCTTGTCGGAAAGCTCCTCTGTCATAAAGATTCCCTTATAAGGAAGCACTTCCGTCAGGATATTCCTGACTATCCTTGTGGCAAACTTGGCATCGTCCATCTGGTTTCCCGGCACATTGGGCCTGTCCACCACCACGTAAATAGCGATTTCCGGGTCGTCCACCGGGGCATATCCCAGAAAAGAAACCACATATTCCTTATTGCCTCTGGGAAGGGTCTCGGCGGTTCCCGTCTTTCCGCCAATCATATATCCCGCAGGCCGGGCGGTTTTGCCGGTTCCCTTTTCGCCTGACACCACCAGATTACACATCTCACGCACCTTGGCCGACGTACTCTCCGAAACCGTCTGCTTTAACAGTCTTGGTTCTATGTTCTGCACCGTGGCGCCGGAGGGGCTTACGATTTTCTTCACCATATGCGGTTCGTAGTAATATCCTCCGTTGACCAGGGAACAAAAGCCCGCCATCATCTGTATCATCGTACAGTTATAGCCCTGTCCGAAGCTGCAGGTGGCAAGCTCTGCGGCGCGCATATTGTCGGACGTGTAGGTAAGACCCACGGTTCTCGCTTCCCCCGCAAGATCAATGTTGGTTTTCAGCCCGAAATTAAAAATGTGCTGGAACTTCGTAAAAGTGGAAACCCCTGTGGCCTGAGCGATATACATCATGTTCACGTTACAGGAACGCTCGATTCCCTGGGCCACCGTCAGCGTCCCGTCTCCCCATGTATTATGGCATTTGATGGGCTTGTCTCCCTCGACTACGGTAAGCGACCCGTTACAGTTATAGCTCTCATTACCGGTAATGCTGCCGCTTTCCACGCCGGCCGCCACTGTAAAGGGCTTTGACACGGAGCCCGGCTCATAGGTATCGCTGATGCAGAAATTCTTCCACAGGGCGTTTAAGTTCTGATACATGGCCTCGGAATCATTTTCCAGGCTCCGCAGATTCTCGTCATTGATGTATTCCGCCGGATCCGTCTTTTTCCCTTCCGCGTCTAAAAGGCGCATGCCCTTTAAGGCTTCCGTGTTGCGGACGTCGTTTAAGTCGAACACAGGATAGCTGGCCATGGCAAGTATCTCGCCGGAGTTCACATCCATGATAATACAGCCGATATTGTTGGCGCCGTTCCCTTCATGGGCATTGTCCCGGTATTCCTCGTCGTGTTTTTTCAGATATTTTTCCACTATGGCCTGGATATTGATGTCAATGGTACTGATAATTGTGTTGCCGTCCTCCGGCGCAATGGTCGTCCTCTCCAGATTGGAGTCGTCGTTTAAATAGCCGTACTCCCTTCCCGCCGTGCCGGAGAGCACGTCGTTGTAATATTCCTCCAGCCCGTAGGAGCCTATGTTGTCGTTGGTGGTAAAGCCGATGACATCGCAGGCAAGGCTCTTTCCCGGATAGGTTCTTTTGTATTCGTTCTCGAACCAGACTCCCTTTATCAGGGAATCCTTCTCGTTCTGCATTGCCACAAAATTTTGAATCTGCTCATATTCCAGCCGCTTTGCCAGCACATAATAACGGGAGGTTTCCCCGTTTGCCGCTATATAACTTCTTATCTTGCCGGTATCAAGACCGAACTCGGAAGAAAGGGCGTTCAGAGTGGGCTCCAGGTACTCCTCCTTTTCAAGAACCGCCACAGAGTCCAGTATGACATTGTAGACCTTCTCGCTGGTTGCCAGCACATTCCCGTTGGTGTCTAATATGGAGCCTCTCTTGTAGGGAATCGTGGTTCCGTCATATCTTTGCTGGGAAAGAATCTGCTTTTTGTATCTCTCTCCGTCGTCCCGGGTAATGGCAAAGAGCCTGTAGGATAATCCGACAAAAGCCAGTAGTATCAGCATAAACGTCACTACCAGCTTTTTCCGCATTTTAATTGTAAATTTGTTACTCCGCTTTTTCTTCAATCCGGTATATCTCCTTTTTGCCGTACATAATCCCTGCCCTCGCCGTTATAGGTGATAATCTGTCCTTCTTCGGCGTAGCGCATTCCCAGCTCCTGTATGGCCACTCGCTTTATTTCCTCCAAATCAATACTGTTGTTTATCCTGCTGTAATTCTCGTCATTGGTCATTTTCAGCTCGTTTAATGTGCTCTCTAATGCCGCAATGTGTTTGATGCTGTTGGTGATATCTGACTGCAAAGTGAGATACCATGTAAGAATCAGCCCCGCTGCCACCATAGCCGCCGCCATGGTAATAACCGTACCTACATTCATATGCAGAACCCGTTCTCTGTTCTTCCGGGTCCGGCTGCTTACCTTCTTTACCGGCTCCTGTCTGGGGCTTTCTACAACTTCAAGTCTTCTGGCAGTATTTCCATGCACATAGACACTTTCTGTCCTGTATGCAGTTTGTCTTTGGCCGTGTCTGTTTACTGCCATCTAAAATCTCCTTAATTTATGTTTCCTTTTTCAAAAATCCTCAGCTTTGCACTTCCCGCTCTCGGATTTGCCAAAAGCTCCTCCTCTCCCGGTAAAACTGGTTTTCCTGTAATTACTTTTCCTTTGCTTTTTCTTCCGCACACACATACCGGAAATTCCGGCGGGCAGATACACGGATTCGCCGCCTCTTTAAACGCTGTCTTCACTATCCTGTCCTCTAAGGAGTGAAAGGTAATGATACAAAACCTTCCGCCCGGATTTAAAAGGTCCGTCACATCTTCCAGAGCTTCCCTTAACACTTCAAGCTCTCTGTTGCACTCTATCCGAATGGCCTGAAAGGTTCGTTTAGAAGGATGTCCGCCCTTTTCCCTCATCCTTGCGGGGATTGCCGCCTTAATGATTTCATTCAGCTCCCCTGTGGTTTCGATTTGTTTCTTTTCTCTTGCCAACGCAATGTGTTTGGCGATGTTCTTTGCAAATTTATCTTCCCCGTAGTCTCTGATGACCCGGAACAGTTCTCTTTCGTCGTATCCGTTTACAATTTCCCTTGCCGTCAGGCGCTGCCTCTCGTCCATCCGCATATCAAGCGGGGCGTCGAACCGGTAGGAAAATCCTCTCTCTTTTGTATCGAGCTGATAGGAGGACACCCCAAGGTCAAGCAGCATCCCGTCGATTCCCTTAATTCCAAGCCCTTTCAGAATTTCCTTTGTGTTTCGGAAATTATCCCTGACAATGGTAATTTTACCGCCGATATCAAAAGCGGAAAGCCTTTCCCCGGCGGCCCTTACCGCCGTTTCATCCTGGTCGATTCCCACAAGGCGGCCCGTTTCGCCAAGCCTCTTTACAATTTCAAGGGAATGTCCCCCTCCGCCCAGGGTTCCGTCCACATAGATACCTTCCGGCTTAATCTTAAGTCCTTCAATTGTCTCCCGAAGCAGCACGGACGCGTGATGAAATTCCATAACTTACCTCATTTTCATTTCGGCCAGGCCGAACCGGAAGCCCTTTAAAACCCGATGCCCAGCTCAATCATATGTCCCGAAATCTCCTCCATATCCTGATAGGTGACAGTGCCTTCCCATCTGTCCTTACTCCAGATTTCCACTCTGCTTCCCACGCCTACCAGAACCGCATCCTTTGTAATTCCGGCAAATTCCCGAAGAACCGCCGGCAGCAGGATTCTCCCCTGCTTGTCCACTTCCACGCTGGCCGCGCCTGCCAGGAAAAACCGTGTAAACTGTCTTGCTCCTTTATCTATCATGGGTAGTTTGTGAAGCTTTTCTTCAAAAGCCTGCCATTCGGGGTTGTCAAACACAAAAAGACAGCCGTCCATTCCTTTGGTAACGACGAATTCGTCACCTAATACCTCCCGGAATTTAGAAGGAATAATCAGCCTGCCTTTGGCGTCTATTGTATGGTTGTATTCTCCAATAAACATCTACGTTCGCCACTTTCCCCCACTTAATTAACACTATCTACCACTTTTCACCACCCAAGACCTATTTTAACTTACTTTTCCCCCGAGCGCAAGCAAAAAAATAGCCCTGCAGAACCCTGCAAGGCTTGAAAATACTGGATTTTTGATTATTTCCCATACATTTGGTGTCCGACACCTCCGTGCACACCAGATATTGTTATTGTATCTTAAAAACTTTTTTTATTGCCGGAGGGCATTCCCAGCCGACTCAAATTTCCTTTTTTCTTTTCCTGATTCTCACTGCCGCATCGCAAACAACCGCGCCTGCAAGCAGAAAGATGGCAAGAAGCTGCGACACGGGAATTTCCGTCCCCGGAAGAAACAGCTGGTCGGTCCTTATTCCCTCTATCCAGGCCCTTCCAAGTCCGTAGCCTCCCAGATAAAGAAGGGCGATTTCCCCGTCAAATTTCTTGTGCTTTCTGTATAACAGCATCAGCGCCAGAATCCCCAGATTCCAGAGGCTTTCATATAAAAACGTGGGATGCACCTGAATGTAATTGACCCCCTCCTCCATATGGGCAATGATGGATTCCGAGATATCCCGCTCACGCACCGCCGCCACAGGCAGCCGCATGGCGAGAATATTATTCGTGTACTCCCCGAAAACCTCCCTGTTGGTGAAGTTCCCCCACCTTCCGATTACCTGACCCAAAATCAGCCCCGGCACCGCAGTGTCCATCATCAGAAAGGTTTTCTGCTTTTTCAGCCTCGCATAGACAAACAAAGTGGAAAAGCCGCCAATCACGCCGCCGTAAATGGCAAGCCCGCCCTGCCGGATATTAAAAATCTGAAGCAGATTATCCTTATACATGTCCCAGTCAAAAATCACATAATAGATTCTTGCCCCGATAATGGAAATAATAACGGCATAGAGGGCAAAATCCCAGTACATATCCGCATCCTGACCCGTCACTTTTGCCTGATGGGCGGCCATTAAAATCCCGGCCAGAACCCCGATGCAGATAATCACCCCGTAAAGGGCAATTTCAAATCCGAAAACGCTGAAACTCTTAGGCACGTTTTTCAGATAAATTCCCAGATTTGGGAATGCAATGTCCATAATATCCATAATTTTCCTCATATAAGCGCCGTTTGCACTTTGCCTGCCAGAATGAAAGGCATGCAGACGTCGGCGCAGATTCTTTCAAAAATCAGACATTGAAACGGAACAAAATCACGTCCCCGTCCTTCACTACATAGTCCTTTCCTTCCATTCCAACAAGTCCCTTTTCCCTTGCGGCAGACAGAGAACCTTCGTTCAGCAAATCCTGATAGTTTACCACCTCCGCCTTGATAAAGCCTCTCTCAAAGTCGGTGTGTATCTTTCCGGCAGCCTGAGGCGCTTTTGTTCCGATTTTAATCGTCCACGCGCGCGTCTCATCCTCCCCGGCGGTTAAAAAGCTCTGCAGTCCAAGAAGCTTATAGCTCGCCTTAATCAGCTTTTCAAGACCGGATTCGGAAAGCCCCAAATCCTCCAGGAACATGAATTTTTCTTCCTCGTCCAGCTCCGCAATCTCCTGCTCAATCTGAGCGCAGATGACAAAAACCTCGCTTCCGGTCTGCGCCGCATAGCCGCGGACCGCCGCAACGCCCTCATTGCCCGCGCCGTCGTCCGCAAGCTCGTCCTCGCCAACGTTCGCCGCATAAATCACCGGCTTATAGGTAAGGAGATTAAAGGAAGCAAGCAGCGCAAGCTCATCCTCGTCCTCCGTCACATAGCTGATAGCCGGTTTCCCGTCCTCTAAATGGGCTTTCAGCGCTGAAAGCAGCGCCGCCTCCTTCGCCAGAGATTTGTCCATGCGGGCAGCCTTTCCCGTTTTGGCAATCCTTCTCTCAAGAATTTCCAAATCCGAAAAAATCAGCTCTAAATTAATTGTTTCAATATCCCGCAGAGGGTTAATCTTTCCGTCCACATGCACCACGTTTTCATCCTCAAAGCAGCGAACCACATGGACAACCGCGTCCACTTCCCTGATATGGCTTAAGAACTGGTTCCCCAGCCCCTCCCCTTTGGATGCGCCCTTTACCAGTCCGGCAATGTCCACAAATTCAATAACGGCCGGAGTCACCTTTTTGGAATGGTACATATCCCCTAAAAGCCGCAGACGCTCGTCCGGCACCACAGCCACGCCCACGTTGGGGTCAATGGTGCAGAAAGGGTAATTGGCGGATTCCGCGCCCGCCTTTGTGAGTGAATTGAATAAGGTACTTTTTCCTACGTTTGGCAGGCCGACGATGCCTAGTTTCATATCCTGTTATACCTACTCAGAAATCCTTTATTTACAGGGTTTTCTGCCTTTCTCTATATTTTTGCCACGCAAATTCATTGTGATACCTATACTTTAAGTCTTTGCCTATAAAATCAACTCCTTCTGCTGTATTCCAACAAAAAGAGTTTGATACAAGCTGATATTATAGCATGTCTCATGATATTTTGGAATAATCAAATTGAATTTTCCACCTAAATCTTTTTTATCTTTTTTATTTTAAAAAGCTATCAACACATCACAGAAAGACAAGGCTGCTGATAAATTTATAAGAAAATCTCCGTAAAGCAATTTATGATTTCTTGCAGCGCCTCTCGATTTAATTGATAATATACCCGTCCGTCTTTTTTTTCGACTGTTACCATATGATTGCCGAGAAGCATACTCATATGATGGGAAGCTGTTGCAGGAGTTAAGTGCAGCTCATCTGCAATTTCCAGATTATATCTCCCATGAGATTTTAACAGGCATAGAATCTCAAATTTACTTTTATCGCCCAAAAGCTTTAAAATCTGCGGGAGCATTTCTTTGGCGCTTTGCATATTTTTCTGATACAGTTCCAATTTGTTTGCCAAAACCCCCTGAAAAATGATAGTGGGCGTAATCCATTCAATCAGCGGAAGCACCGCTGTTAAATAGATTTTCCTGGTTTCCGGATAAAATTCAGATACAAGATTGCGCAGGGTATCTGATATATCTGACGGTGTCTCGGAAACCAGTTTTTCTAAAAACTCTTTATTTTTTTGAAAGGTTGCGTCAAATGCAGAACGATTCTTTTGATAGATTCCAAACAGCTTACGGAATTTTTCTACAGGATTACTAAACAATTCCAAAAGCCGCCATTTGGTATCTTCAGAACATTCTGAAGATTTGAGCAGCAGGAACCAGAGAACTTAGAACAGCAGCAAATCTTTTCTATCATGATAACCTTGCTG
>CAMSTM010000050.1 GCA_947063675.1 uncultured Lachnospiraceae bacterium
GCATTGCCATTTTGACGGCAATCTGATATAAGGAGCTGATGGAGGCGTCCTTCCGTATATTGTTGATAAAGAGGTCTTCCGCATATCCTACCGCCTCCTCCTTTTCCTTTTTCAGGATATGCTTGCGGAGTCGGGCCTCATCCATGCTGACGGCTTCCGTTTTCCGGTTTTGAATCTGCCGCCGGCTGATGCAGCTCCCGTACCCTTCGATTATCAGATACTTCTGGAGCTTTTTCGCGGTTTGGTAAGCCTCGGGAAGCTGCCGGAAGCTTTTAAAGGGAGGCCCGATACCGATAAAGGTCATCACGTTAAAATCGCTCTCGATTTTATTCTGGAGCTCTGAAAAATACTCCAGGGCTTTCTCCTCCTCCCATTCCTCCCCGGTAAGGAGCATGAGAAGCCCGTCGGGCGGAAGATGTACCGTTTTCAGCCTGCCCTCCTCTCTCCGAAGCGCCATGAGCACATCCGTAATCTTATTTTCCTTCGGCTCGTCCATACTCCATTTCATAACGGCCGCATAATACGTGCCCTCCTCCGTTTCCAGATTCAGCATTTTCGCGTACTGGCTGTAAGCATCCCTGTCCGCTTTTCCGTTCAGAAAATGCATCCACTGGGTCTTTTCGTCAATATATCTGAGATTCTTTTTATTCATCTCCTCAATCTTCCGGATGGTTTCCTTAAGCTGACGCTCCAGTTCCTCCTCGTTGATTGGCTTTAAGATGTAATTCTCCACCTCCAGACGGATTGCCTCCCTGGCATACGCAAACTCGTCGTATCCGGTCAGTATGATGAACCGCACTTTATCTTCCTTTTCCCGTATCTTCCTAAGAAGGGTCAGCCCGTCCATCACAGGCATGCTGATATCCGTCACCACAATATGTACCGGCTCTTTTTCCCACATGGCAAGCGCCTCCTGCCCGTCGTGGGCCATATGCACCACCTCAAGCCCCAGCGCCTCCCAATCCAGAATGTTTCTGATTCCCTGCAGAATCAGTTCTTCATTTTCCACCAACATCACTTTCATCATAGTCCGTCTCTTCCTTCTCCCCCTGGCTCTACCGTCGGGAACCGTAAAATCACCCGGAGCCCGCCGCCCTCTCTTGCCTCCATCAAAATCCCGTAGTCCCTGCCGTAAACAGCCTTTAATCTGCGGTTTACGTTGGCAACCCCGATGGAAGCCTCCTTTTTCATGGTATCGTTCAAAAGCTCCTCGTTTTTGGCCGCAAGCTCCTCCTTCGTCATGCCCCGGCCGTTATCTTCCACAATTATCCGGAAATCCTCTTCCTTTTCAACCACAATCCGTATAAAATTATCCTCTTCCCTCATGCGGATGCCATGGATAAAATAATTTTCTATAATTGGCTGCAGTACAAACTTGATAATCGGCGTCTGAAGATACTCCTCCGGACATTCCACCAGAGCCTGAAACTGCTTCTGGTAACGAAACTCAAAGAGCTCCATATACTTTTTGCTGTAGTGCAGTTCCTGGGCCAGCGTAATCACGTCCGCCTCCTTTAGCTGGGCCCGGAAGGTCACCGCCATGCTGTAAAGCATTTTCCCCACTTCCCTGTCGCCGTTGCAGATGGCCTTCATCCGAATCGCCTCTAACGTGTTATATAAAAAGTGCGGGTTAATCTGGCTCTGCAGCGCCGCCATCTCCGCGTTCTTCTGCTCGATTTCCGCCAGATACCGTTTCTTTATATGCTCGTCAAGGCGCGCGCACATCTCATTGAAGTACCGGGAAATCAAATCCAGCTCGTCGCCGTTTTTGTTGGCGGGAATCCGTATATCCAAATCCCCCTCCATAACCCCCGTCATTCCGTCCAGTATCCTGTTTAAACGCGTGGCAAGCCGCTGCAGATAATACCTTACCAAAGCCTCCCCAAACGCCATCGCAAAGACTCCCACGGCGAAAATCATAAAGACAATGGTTCCGGGAACCCTGGCCGCCTGCTTTCTTTCAAGATAGCTGACGGCATGGTACTGTCCCATCTGGGTATGCTCCGCATAGGCGTCAAGCAGGCTCTCAAGATTTCCCTCCCTCTCCGCCTCCCTAATTGCGGAAAGGGGCTCCTTTGACGAGGAAGCAAAGATACCTGTCCCGGCTTCGTTATACACAATCAGCTCCGGCCGGTCGTAGTATTCATAAATTTCCCTGAATTTATCCCCCGCAAAGCCCAGAACCATGCAGCCTTTCACTTTCATAGTGGCCGGATTCCGTATTTCCTTCAGATAGGTAAAGCTTTCTTCGTCTGAGAGATTTTCCTCAAAAAACCTGTTCTTAAACGCCTCGCCGGCGCTTTTCCTGTAGCTTTTACCGTCCCTTGTATACTCGGTAATCTCGTCCCGCTCATAGCTGTAAAGCACCACGTAATTCAAATCGGCGTATGCCTGAAAGGCGTCCAGAAAAAACTTCTCGATGCCCTTATATTCGCTGATTTTGTTTTCCATGTAGGTGTCCAGCCGGTAACGCTGGTAATCGGAAGGCTCGTCCGTCATATAATGCAGCGCGTCGTTCAGCTCCATGACGGATTTGTATAAATCCTCGTGGATGTATTCCGCCGTGTCCGCGGTTTCCTCCAGATAGGAGGACGCCGCCCGGCTCATCATCTCCATATAATTCAGATTCTGCTCCAGAAACCGCTGCCGGGTGCTGGTATAAAAATAGAGAACCAGAAGCAGTATCACGCATGCAAGAACCGCCGTATATATGTAAAACAATTTGTTGTACAACTGCCTTGAGCCCTTAATTTCCATCTTTACAGCCATGCTCCTTTCCAACCGCAAAAAGGAAATGCGGTTATCCCGCATTCCCTCCGCGTCTTATTTTTCCAGTTTCCGTAAAAGGCTTTGGTTCATAAACATAACCAGAAATCCGTAAACGCTTCCCATAAACAGCACCGTCGTCCCCGCCGATATCTCGAAAGCCGCTAAAATCAGGCAAAGCGCCGCGATGTTCCCCAGCGTAAAGACCGGTTTTGCAATCATAAGCGTAACCGCCGCCTTTATCAGTTGTATGTCGGTCATCTCGTACCGGCTGACAAGCATGTAAAGAGTCGGCGTAATGAGAACGGCCATGGCAAACAGTACGGCAAAAACCACCGCCATCCACAGGCTTTTCATCCTGACGGAAAAAAACTCCATGTTGGCCTGGCACATGAAAATCACAAAAAGCTGTCCGCACCCAAGCCTTATTTTCTGCCAAAAGCCGGAGAAAAATCCTTTCCGGTAATCCCTGATTGCTTTCCCCTCCGTTCCCCTGATAATGCGGTTCATCGCGTACATGACCGCCGACAGGGCCGGGGCCATGGGAAGCAGGCATAAAAGAAACAGGGGAAGGCATTCCCGTATCTGCCCGGCGCCCACGAACAGCAAAAACAAAAGCGCCGGAATATTGGAAACAATAAACAGCAGATTTATGATAAAAAAGTAGCATACCTTTTCACAAAATCCCATTACTCTGTCTATACGGAACAGTTCTCCCATACATCCTTCCCCCTTTCATTTAAACAGACAACAGTACCGTCTTAATCTCATAGGCATGGAGCTTTAAGGCAATCTTCCCTTCCGCGAATTCCGTAAGGGGCCGCTCCCTCAAATCGCATTCCGCCCATGACCTGTAAGCAAATCCCGGTTTTACCTCCACTTCCTGAGCCGAGCCTGCAAATTCATGGAAACGGACTGCCAGATACTTTCCGTCCTCGGATTTCTTCACCGCGTCCAGCTCCACCTGCTCATTGTCAAAGGACAAAAAGCTGTCAAAAGTAAGGCTTGCTTCTCCCGCCACGGCCTCCATGGGCTCGTTCAGCGCGAAAGCTTCGGGAACCACATTTCCCGCCACAAAGTCTCCCTGATGAGGAAGCAGCGCGTAAGTAAACTCATGCTCGCCCTGGTCCTGAAGGTAATCGGGGTGGGTTCCGGCCCGGAGCAGGGAAATGCGCATCACGTTATCCTTGATGTCATGGCCGTACTTGCAGTCGTTTATGATACTCACGCCGTAATTTCTCTCCGACAAATCCGCCCATCTGTGGGCAACCGTCTCAAATTTCGCCAAATCCCAGCTTGTGTTCCAGTGATTGGGACGCCTTACATTGCCGTACTGTACGTCGTATGTGCCGTAGGTGGAGCGGATATCCACCGGAAAAGCCGCTTTCAGGAGCTGATGCTGCTCGTGGTAATCCACCTTTGTCTTAAAGTCAATTCTTCTGTCACTGCTGTAAAGCACCATGTCCTGGCGAATCCGGGAGTTCATATAATTCCATTCCATGTGGATATTCATGCGAAGCGGCCCCATTTCCGTGATTTCAAACATGGAAAGCTCCGTGATTTCCCGCATTTTTTCCTGATAAAAAATGTCCACGTCCCAGGCGTCAAAGTCGATGGGCTTATCCTCAAACACCTGCAGCACGTTGGCCCGCATTCCTTCGGGAACCACGTCCCGATGGTAAGTCTTGTCATACAGCCGCACAATCTGCCCGTAGCTGTTCAGGGAAATCTGATAGAAAGGCGTTTCAATCTCCCTGCCTGTGCCGACGGCAGCATCCGTTACGGTGCCGCTGACGGAAAAGGCCGTCTGCAGCGGCGCGCCCGCCTTTGCCCCCTCTTTTACTTCCTCAAAAACAACGGTCTTAAATCCCATTGCCGGAACGTCCTTTACCTCCACGTAGGTAACGCCGCTTCCCTTTTGCGCGGCAAGCTCGTTTCCGTCGGCGTCTCTGTAAACGCCCTCCCCGCTGCCCGGAAGCGGAACAATCTGGCTCATGGTCCAGCCGGAAGCGTTGATAATCGTATAGGTATTTTCCTTTTTCCCAAGCAGACGCTCATACGCCCCGCTCTCCGTGCTGCGGGCAATTTTCTCGATATATTTATAATCCTCTCTGGAATCCTCGTAAACCTCGCGGATAGAGGAACCGGGAATAATATCGTGGAACTGGTTCGTCAGAATGTGCTTCCATCCCTTTGTCAGCTCCTCCTGCCCGGCAAGTGCGATATCCCCCGAAAGGATTGCCGCCATCGCCGTCAGCCACTCCGTCCTGCGGTACAAAAGCTCCATTTTCCGGTTCATGCGCTTATTGTATCCCTGGCTGGTGTAAGTCCCTCTGTGGTATTCCAGGTACAGCTCGCCGTCCCAGGTGTGGACATACTGCTCCGTGTTTTCCACCGTGTCGTGAAGCCTGCGGAAGTATTCGCCGGCTGTGGACATTTTCAGGTTGGGAAGCCCCGGAATTTTTTCAATTCTTCTCCGGTTCTCCAGCATATCCCGGTTCACGCCGCCGCCCCCGTCGCCGTAGCCAAAGGAAATCAGCAAATCCTTATTCACCTGCTTTTCACTGTAGGCGTTCCAGACGCCCTGCACTGTTCTGGGCGTAATCATGCCGTTATAGGTGTAAAACCAGGAGTCCCTCTCCCGCCAGGGCTCCAGCGTGGTGACAAAGTGGGTCAAAACCTCGCTTCCGTCGATTCCCTTCCATTTGAAAGTATCGTGAGGCATACGGTTATACTGGTTCCAGCTTATCTTTGTGGTCATAAAGGTGCTGATTCCGGCTTTCTTCAAAATCTGCGGAAGCGCCCAGGAATAGCCGAACACATCGGGCAGCCACAGAAATTCCACGTCTTTGCCAAACTCTTCCTTTATAAATCTGCTGCCAATCAAAATCTGTCTTGTGAGAGATTCCCCGCTGGTTAAGTTGCAGTCGGCCTCCACCCACATGGCCCCGTCGACCTCCCAGCGTCCTTCCGCCACTCTTTTTTTGATTTTCCCGTAGATATCCGGAAATTCCTCTTTCATGTACTCATATAGCTGAGGCTGGGTCTGCAGAAAAATGTATTCCGGGTACATCTCCATCAGACGAAGCACCGTGGAAAAAGAGCGGGAGCCCTTTTCTCTTGTATGCTTCAGCCGCCAGAGCCACGCCATATCGATATGGGTATGTCCCACGCAGTACACGTTCACCATGGACTTTTTGTCCATCCTGTCAATGCTTTCATTCAGGTAATCGTCGGCCTGATGGACGGATTCATAAAATTCTTCGCTGCCCGGATAAGACCAGTCGATACAGTGGCACGCGCCGTCAAGGGCTTTCCGAAGCTCATGCTGCATGGGGTCAGAGGCGTCAAGCTCTGCTAACGTCTGCCATACCATGGAAGCCATGTAGTAAAAATCATCCGTCTTTTCGTCCAGCCATGCCAGGTCCGCCCGGGCAATCCTGTGCTCCTGCTCCTTCGGGATTCCGCCGCCCTCAAGCCCGGACCACAGGCGGAAAGTCACGTCCACATCCTTTCCACAGAGTTCCTCCTCAAAAAACACTTCCTTATGATTGCTGTCCACACCCTGATACATTTTCCCGTCTATGTAAATCATGGATTCGAAACCGGAGTTATTTCCGCCGCCGGTATTTCCAAAGTCAAAGATTCCCACAACTCTTTTCCCTTTCCATTCCGAGGGAATGTGGATTACCTTATGCATCCAGAGAAATTTGTCGCGCCCTTTCCAGGTATCCCCGACCTTCATCGTCTCCCATCCCTCAAAGGATTCGGGAAGCTGCGGATTTACCACGCCCTGCGTATCCTCCGCCACGGCAAACTCCCCAAGTTCAATCGCATCCCGATATCTGTACTGCATCGCCTCGTCGATGCGCCTTTCCAGTTTTCTGTCCGTTAAAAACATGATGCCCTCCTGTTAAAAATAAGTCTGTCTGATTGATTACATTCATTCTACTACAGACGCAAAATTATCTCTATTCGGAAAATTCTATATTTGATGTATAAATTTTATATCCGAAGCCTTTTCCGTCCGCCTGTGCCAAAACCCCGCTTCACAGCTTCTGATTTTTAACGCAGCTTCGCGCAGATTCTGTCATATTCCTCCTCGTCCAGTTTGTATTTCTTCTTATATAAAAAGAACGACAACAGCATGAGAAAACAGGGAACCACCGTCATGGCCGCCAAAAGTCCGGCGCTTTGTCCCGCCGTGACGCCGCCGTGCCTTTCCGCCGCTACGCTGTTTGCAGCGCCTTCCGGCGCGTCCTTTTCAGAGCCGAAAATCACTTCGGATATTTCCGTGAGTTTTTCCTCCTCCGAAATCAGTCCCTGCGCGCACTGCTGCTCCAGCCCGGAAATGGCATTGGTATAGCCGGTGACCCCGAATAAAAGATAGACCGCGGAAGTAAGGGCCACTATCAGGGCGGAGCTCATTTTGGTAATGAACGGTCTGAGGGAAGTGATAATCCCCTCGTCCCTTGTTCCGAACTTGTATTCGTTGTACTCCACCGTATTCATAATGGAAATCATCATAATCAGGTAGAAGCAGTACTGTCCGAAGTTGGAAAACATGTATCCGGCCACCAGAAGCCAGAACCTGTCCATCCCGATGCCCGGAACAAACAAAGAAAGGAGCATCAGCGCATACCCCAAAGTGGATATCACGGCCATAATGCCCATCAGCTTTTTCCTGTGAATCCGCCTTGAAACCGCCGGGTATACAATCATCAAAACCGCCGTGGCCGACATACCCACAGTATTGAACAGAGAATACAGCCCGCCGTTATAGCCGAAGGTGAAATAAATATAGGCAGAACCAATCCCGCCAATCACCAGCCCGTTCCCCACCTGCTGAATCAGGAAAATGACCGACACCCACACAAGCTGGTCGTTCCGGGCTATGGTATGAAAGATTTGTTTAAAGGAAAACTTTTCTCTCTCTTCGCCGGCTTTGCCCGTCTCCCTGTGCTCCCGCACTCCAAACAGCGTAAACATGATGAAAAGAGGCGCAATCACAGCGATAACCAGCGCGATTCTTCCGTATGCCGCCTCCGAGCTGCCGCCGATTGCCCAGGTTCCCGCGGAAAAAACAGGAATCAAAATAGCAGCCAGCGTTCCGCCGATTCCCGCAAACAGGGTAGTTCGGGCGGTAAACCGGTTCCTCACATCGGCGTCCGAGCCAAGGGCCGGAATCATTCCCCAGTAGGAAATATCGCTCATGGTATAAGTGATGCTGAAAGCAAAATACATCAGCGCAAAAAACCACACAAACCGCCAGCCGGAAAGCCTTACGTTAAAAAGCAGATAAATCACCACCGAGGTGGACACCCCGCCCGCCGCCAGCCAGGGCTTGAATTTGCCGAACCGGGAGCGGGTCCTTTCTATGATATTTCCCATCACAGGGTCGTTTAAGGCGTCAAACACCCTGGCGGCAATCATAATCCCCGTAATCGCCCCGACCTGAGCCCCGTTAAGGGAATGGGTAAACAGCACGAAAGTCAGCAGATAGCTGTTAATCAGACTGTAAACCGCATCCCTCCCCATTGTTCCCAGCGGAAAAAATATCAGATTCTTTTTGGTTGTTTTTTCATCCTGCATTGCTTTTATTCTCCTGTCATTTTAATTTCTTCCCTCTTCGGGATGGACGGAACCGCCCCTTTCCGGGATACGGCCACAGCAGCAGCCATCGCCGCCCTTTCCATGATTACTTCAATGGCTTCGCCTTTCATCATGCCGTAAACAAAATAGCCGGTAAAGGTGTCCCCCGCCGCCGTGGTGTCCACTGCTTTCACCGGAAAGCTCCTCTGAAAATGCCGGAAGCTCCCTTGCCCGTAAAAAGCGCCCTGCGCCCCCATGGTGACCACAGCATGCGCCTCAGGGTACTTTTTCAGTATTTTGTCAACCAGCTTTGCGCCGTCCTCTCCGTTTTCGCATTCTTTTCCGCCGTTTTCCCTGCCTTCATCTTTTCCGCTGCCTTCCCCGTCTTCGCCGGCGAGAAGTCCGGCCTCTATTTCATTCACCAGAAAAACCGATACCTTTGACAAATCGCAGCCGTCAAGCCCCTCGTCAAAGGGAGAAGGATTTAAAACTATCTTCATTCCCTTTTCATATGCCCTGTCAATGACAACGTCCAGCAGATTAATCTCGTTCTGCAAAACCAGAATATCCCCTTTTCCAAAACCGGCCAGCACTTCCCCGATAAAATCCTCCGTGATTTTCCGGTTGCCGCCTCCGTAGAGCAGAATGCTGTTCTGGGCGTTGTCGTCCACCTGAATGATGGTGTGGCCGCTCTTTCCCTCCGCCCTCCGGATATAATCCGTATTTACATGGTTTTCCCGGCAGACGTCAAGCAAAAAACCCCCGTCGTCCGCTCCCACCATACCGGCGTGATAAACCTCCGCCCCCGCCCTTGCGGCGGCTATGGACTGGTTTAAGCCCTTTCCTCCGGGAAAAACCTCCATTTCCCCGGCTTTTAAGGTTTCCCCGGGCTGCAGAATGTGCGCTACCCGATACACGTAATCGATATTTAACGAGCCGAAATTCAATATTTTCACTGTCTGTCCTCCTGTTTTGGTTCCGCTTTCATTTCAGTTTTGATTTCATGTAAGTGCCGCTGCCGCCTGCGCTGTTTTTATCCTGATTTCCCTGCAGCTTATATGGCTTCCGTCGCGCACGGCAATTCCCACGGAGCCTGTCAGGTACGGCCCGTCCCCGTCAACGGCTTCCAGACAGATATCCCCCGTCCTGGCACTAATCCTGTTTTTCTCCGCCCCGATTTCAATTCGGTATTCCTTTCCCATTTCCCATAAAAAGGGCGCGCCGGCAAGCCTTACCAGGCCCTTTCGGGTATTCTTCATAAGGACAAATTCATCCCCCGAAAAGCCTGCGAAGTATCCCCGCACGCCGCCCTGCACCCGGATACAGCCGTAATGCTGCTCGCCTGCATGGGGCGTCAGCGCAAACTCCGCCCGGTAGTCCCGCCAGTCATACCGTCCGGTGTAGGCTTCCCCGAAATCGGCGCAGGATAAATGCAGATTCCCATCCTCCAGAAAGAGATTTCCTTTCAGACGGGTAAACTGGCTGATTTCCTTACGGACGGAAGTCCATACCTCCTCTTTTTCCCTGGCAAAGTCAATCGTATAGTCCGGCCCTCCCGCCGCGTACAAATCGTCAACATAAACGTCAAAGCCTGCCCGGTTCCCGCTCATGGCGCAGATTTCAAAGGCAAATCCCATTTCATCCAGCAGTACGCCCTCCATGGCCGGAATAGAGTATTGCAGCGTAAACCATTTTCCCTTTTCCGTGATATACTCCCCGCTCAGATAAAGCTCCTTTGTCCGGGCGTTTCTCACATAAAGATATGCCTTGCACTCCGGCGCCTCCTCCGGCAGCATCACGCTTCCGCAGACCGTCTGGCCCGGATACAGAAGCGGCGAAAAAGCCGGGTCGTAGCGGCTGTCGTGAAAGTCCTCAGGAAAGAGGCAGGTTCTGACATACAGGCAGACCCGCTCCCCCGGGCTGACCGGATAAGCGTGCGCCTTAAGGCATCTCTCCCCGGTATGGGAAGTCTCCGGCGTGTTTAAAAGCGAAAACTCCGGCGTTTCAGGGCAGGATGGGTTCGTGCGCTCAAGCCGCATTTCCATGGCATGGGTGGAACCGGGAAACTCAAAGTGGCAGCTATGAATCCGGTTTTCTATGATTTCCCGGAAGGGTTCGGGAAGCGTTTCTCCCCGAAGAGCCCACGCCAGCTTTGCAATATAACACGCGCCGTAGGGAATATCCTGAATATTTAAGGAGCCCACAACGCCTGAACACGCCAGAAAATCATTGACAGGCTTCCGCCATTTTTCCTCTATGGCCTCAAGGCCTCCCCGCACGCCCATAATCGTGGCCACGTTCCCCACGTTGCAGTCCGTGTCCCAGCCGCACCGATTACAAATCGTAAGCGTATCGGAAAAATCCCCCTTCCCGTACAAAAGCGCGAGAACGATAACCGCCGTGTTGGGCAGAATATGGCAGACGCCGGGATATCTGTCGTAACCGTGAAAGCTGCGGATATAGGCAAAACAGTCCTCCCAGTTGTCCGGGTGTTTTTCATGGAAATCCATAACCTCCCGGACAAGTTTTGCGTAAGTGCTTTCCGCCGGGATACAGGAAAGCCCCTTTTCCAGAATTGCCCGGATATCTTTTTCCACAAATGCCGCACTGATGCAGGCGGCAATAAAAACGCCCCCGTAAATCCCGTTTCCGTCATGGGTCACGCTCGCCGCTTTCGCCGCAAGGGACGCCGCCTGACCGGGATTCCCCGGGCAGACCAGTCCCCAGGTGTCGATGAAAATCTGCCCGCCAATCTGCTCCGCCATGGTGCTGCCGTTCTGCCTGCGGCTCCCGCTTCGTGGCGCGGGAATGCCATGACGAAGGTTTAAGTAGGCCGTGTGCTCCGTGGAGCATCCGTAGCCTCCCCACCAGAAAAAGCCGTGCTCAAAGGGCGCGTAATTAAGCAAAGCCTCCCCCACATCATCGGCCGTCATTTCCCGGCCTTTTGCCATACTCTCTTCCAGCGCGCGCAGAAAGAACAGCGGCCCGTTGCTGTCGTCGTCCGCCGCAAAACGCTTGTAGTCCACCGGGTAATCCCGGCACTTCCCGTAAACGCTTTTTATCTGCTCATAAGTCCATCCCTCGACCGGCGCGCCAAGGCGTATCCCTATAATTTTCGCCAGCCAGCCCGCATAAATTTTTTCAATCCATTCCTTTTTCAGCTCCGCCATAATTTTTCTCCTGATAAGCACAAAAGGAAGCAGCAATCCACTTCCTTTTTATAGTCACGTTTCAATATAATGTCATATCCTATTATATCTTTTCTTCAAAATTTCGTCAATCGAAATGCTGTTTCCACACGGGATTTTCATGGGAATTTTATTGTAAACCAGACCGGCCTTTGCTATAATCAGTAAAACCGTTGAAAGAGAGGTACATAAAGTTGAAAACCGTATTCCAGAGAACAGAAATAACAGAGCCGGCTCTGTTTAATCCCTCCGACACCACAAAAAAGCCAGAGGGTTTTCCGGAAATCTGCATCTCCGCCTTTTCCCGCAAATTCTTTGAGAAATTTATCGCTTCGGGCAGCGCGGAAATAATTGCCCATCTCCACTCCGTAAACGTTGACACGCCCGTCTATAAAATCAATTATAAAGGAAAAGAAATTGCTTTCTATCAGTCCATGGTCGGCGCACCGGCCTGCGTGGGATATTTTGAGGAAATCATAGCCATGGGCGCCAAAAAGTTCGTCCTGTTCGGCTCCTGCGGCGTGCTCGATGACAAAACGGTGGACGGCAACATTGTAATTCCCGTTTCCGCCGTCCGGGATGAAGGCACCAGCTATCACTATATCTCGCCCGCGCCGGAAATCGAGGCGGACCCCCGCGCCGTTCAGGTTCTGGAAAACGTACTGAAAAGCTTTGGCTGCCCTTACGTAAAAGGGAAAACATGGACCACCGACGCTTTTTACCGGGAAACCGTTCCCATTGTAAAAGAGCGCAGGCAGGAAGGCTGCCTTACCGTTGAGATGGAATGCGCTTCCATGCTGGCCGTCTCAAAATACCGGAACATTCCCTTTATCCAGTTTTTATTCGGCGCCGACAATCTCAGCACCGATACGTGGGACAAGAGAGATTTGGAAACGGCCGGATTTTCCAACACGGAAAAGTATATGGTTCTGGCGTTTGAATGCGGGATTGCCCTGTGATATTCATCGTCAATAGTACGGGCGCTACCTCTGTCCCAAAGCAGCGCCCTTTACCTGTTAATCTGTTATTTTTCCTCTTCCCTTCTTTTCTTCCGGATTACTGTCATGCCGCCTGCAAGAACCAGGACGCTGCCTCCGGCCAGAACAGCCAGGAAAGTTTTAAGGCCGTTTCGGCCTTTCACCTCCGCAGAACCGTTGCCGGGAGAACCGGCATCCCCGCCGTTTCCATCTTTCTTAAGCTGCTTTCCCTCTTCCCCGCTGCTCCCGGAATCGGAACCCGTTGAAACGCCGTCCACAACAACAACGTAATTTCCTCCTCTGGTAAATAAAAACTCCACGGTTCCATCCGCCATTATCCCGCCGTCACAGACAAATTCCGGTTCCTCTTTGCCCTCACCCAAGTATATCAAAACGGCTGTCAGACCGGCATTTTCCTTGCCTGCGTCAAGAGAAAGCACTGCCGTAAAGCCAAATTCACCCTGATGAAGCAGCTTCAGATAAATACTTCCGTCCGCGCTGCCCGGCTTTTCCCGCAAATCCTGATAAAGGCTCCCGGGCACTGTGCTTAAGTCCTCCGGTATCTTCCCGGCTTCCGTCTCTGCCGAAAAATCAATATCGCTAATTTTATCCGCCTTAAAGCTCCTTCCGTTTACGCGCCAGACCATGCCGTTACCCATGTAAAAAGCAATGGTAATATCCCGCCCGCTCAATACGTTCAGGACTTCACCCGGAACCACCACCTCCCCGTTCATATCCACGTTTATCAAATCACCCTCCGGAGCGTCTTCGGCCTCCGATTTGATAATCTCCCAGCCAGTTTTTGTCACCAGAGCCGTACCATCCGCAGGTTTTATAAAAGGCTGCCTGCGAAATGCACTATTGCCGAATAAATCCCGGCTGCCGGCCTTTTCTCCCCCGGCAATATGCGAACCGGCGGAGTTTTTCGCTGTCTGCCGCCCCAAAGAAGCGCCTGCGCCGTTTTTGAGATTGCCGGAGCCGCTGCCGGCCGGATTGCCTGCCCTGCTGCCGGAACCGCTTCCCGTTCCGCCCTCCGAACCGCTGCTGTTGCCGCTGCCGCCAGAGCCGCCGCTGCCCGAATTCCCCGAACCGCTCCCATTATCGCCGCCGGAGCCGGAACCATCTCCCGTACCACCGCCGGAGCCGCTTCCCGTACTGCCCGTCTTTGTATAACTTACGCTGGCCGCCAGGCTGTCCGTCATACCCGCTTTCACGGCAAAGGCTTTCACTATGGCCGGAACTGCCACCGCAAATTCCCCGCTATATCGTTGGGACAGAATTGTAGGCTCACTTCCGTCTGTTGTATAGTAAATCTCAGCTCCCGCCGTTTCACAGGTAATCGTAACCGTAAGGGCGGTTCCGCCCGCATAGCTTCCGCCCGCCGGACAGACAGAGGGCGTCTTTACCCTGAACCGGGGCAGCGCAGCCGTTGCATAAGACACACTGCCGGCATTTTTGTCGCCGGTTTCCTTATACCGCTTGTAGCCTGCCGCCACTTCCCCCGCTGCGCCATATCCCACATTATCATCCTGCCAGTTTATCCCGTCAAAGCTGTACTCGCAGCCTTCCGTGGCGGGAATCGTCACAAAGTAGCCCTTTTCTCCGTCCGCCTCATAAATAAGCTGGAAATCCCCCGGCGCGGCTTGCTGTCCTTTTGCCAGATTAACCTCCGCCTTTGCTTCCGGAGACTGGTTGTGAGTTGCCGTTGCCTGACGGCGGACGGCAAGAGTTATGGTATCCGCCGACGAAAACTCTTTTACATTGGCTCCCTCCGCCGACGACCAGCTGGCTCCGCCGTCAAAGCTGTATTCCGCTCCGTCCGTTTCCTCAATCGTCACGGTCACGGTTCCGTTTTCCTTTTTCTCTATCCGGTACTGCAGCGCCGGGGCCGGAGGCGTGATTTTAGGAAAGGCAATCTGCCCTGTCCCTTTTGCGCTCCCCTCCTCATAGCAGTCTGTTTCCGGCATTCTTGCATAAAAGGTATGGGCCTTGCCCGGCGTTATGCCTGTAAACTCATTGGAATTCTGCCAGGGGCCGTCGTCCATCCGATACTGTGCGCCTGCAACGGCGTTCACAGTGTAGGAATAGGTTTTCCCGTCCGTGATGTAGCTGCCCGCCACATTGCCGGGAATCTCCCGTCCGTCCGCTTTTGCCACCGTGCCCGGCGTTTCGTCCTCCAAAGCGCCCTCATAGCCTGCCGCCGTCACCTTCACGGAAATCTTTTTGCCAATATCCGCTTCCTTTAAGGTATAAACCGCGCCGCTTCCTGTCTGTACAGGCGCTGTTTCCCCTTCCCGGTAAAAGCTGTAGACAAGGGGAACGCCCGGCTGCGCCCCTGTTACCGCTGCCGTCAGGGTTTCCCCGTATTTTGCCGTCCCGGTAAGAGCCGCGCTTCCCTCCAGATAAGCGGTAAAGGCCGCGTCGTTTTTGACTGCCCCGCTGGCAAGAAAACTCTCCGTCGCTTTCGCCCGCACCTGAACCTGCCCTGCCTCATAGGCGTAATTACCGATTGCCAAAGTTCCGGTTACCTTTGTATTATCCTGCGCGTCAGGGGAAAAAGCGGCGCTTTCCATCTCCTTCCACGTGCTGCCGCCGTCAAGGCTGTATTCATAAACCACATCTTTTTTTCCGGTAAAGGTAAAACTGTCAGTCCCCGGCTCATCATTCGCCCGGCCGTTTACCGGCACGTTTTCCGCCGGGCAGGCCGCCTTCTGCACCTTATCCCCGGCTGTCGCATCCAGCTTCCCGGAACAGTTCTCCGCCGTCACCTCCACACCGATTTTGCAGCCCACATCCTCCGCCGTCAGTCTATAGCTTTCGGAATTTGCCCCCGAAATCGGCGTCCTGTTCCCAGCGGCATCCTGACGGTACCACTGGTAGGAAACAGCGCCGGCATCGGCCGTCCCCACAGATGCCAAAGCCGTCAGGGTTTCCCCGTATACCGCTTTCCCTTCTATGGAAACCGTACCCGCTACGGCGGTTTTCAATGTGGTAAAACTGACCTGCTCCACCCCTCCCACATTCCCCGCAGTGTCCGTGCCCACCGCATATACATAATAGACGGTGTTAGCCTTAAGCCCGGTAAGATGCAGCTCCAAATCCGTCCCCGCCTGCCCGCCGGTGACGGAGCGCTTTACACTATCGGCAGAATTCAGAATATCCGACGCCGTAATGCCGCTTTTTTCCGTATCCGACAGAAGATAGGTAATATTTCCGGACTCATTCATCTTAGCGAGCGGAGCCGCACCGGTGTCCTTAAGCCCTTCTCCCACCGGCGTTTTCAGTGCAAGTACGGGCGCGGTGCTGTCAATCACAATACCGTCCGAGCAGATATAAGCGCTCCGGTTCCCCGCTTTGTCCTGCGCATAAGCATAAATCACATAGCGCCCTTCCTCGTTCAGAGGAAAAGACGTCATATCGGAGGCCGTCCAAACACCGGCGGAAAGCCCGCGCAGTTCATCCGCTGAAAGAGGCTTCTCCCCCGGCTTTCGGTCAATGTAATAATAAACCTTATCAATACCCGACAGCGCATCCTCCGCATGAACGGTAACCTGCTGGGGCTTATAGTACCCGAAAGAAACCGCCGTCAGCAGCTTCTGCCACCAGACGTCCCTGTCGGTAATCTTAATCCCGTTGCCGGTTCCGTCCACAGCCGGCAACGTAATATCCACCTTTACCCTGACCGTCTTCGCCCCCGTGATATAACCGGTCGTATCCTGTTTCAAATAGTAAGTGACGTCCGCCCCGTCCGGGCCTGTTTCCTTTTCATAAAAGATTTCCGCCCCGAACGTCCCGTCTAAAGAAGCGCTGAGGGTAAAGCCGGAGGGCGCAGTGATTTTCGCGCTGTTGCACCACTCCTTTGGGGCTGTGGCCGCCTCGTCTGTTTCAAAGTAACGGACAGAAAAGGTCCGGGACAGAGTTCCCGCATAGTTGTTGATACCGGTAATCACAGCGGTTCCCTCTCCCACGCTCACGTTGCCGGAGTAGGAAACCGTGTAGTCCGTTCCCCGTACCAGCGTTTTCCCGTTTACTGTCACGGTTACGTCAGGCTCTTTTTCCTTTCCGTCATAAAAAATACCGTCCCCTTCCTCCACCGTCACGGCTCCTCCTTCAAGCCCCGCCGGGTTGACCTTAAGGGAAAAGGAAAACGTATCCACAGGCGCGCTGTCCCCCTCCAGGGTGACGGCGCACTCATAGACATAATTTCCCACCGGCGGTTTATCCGAAAGCGTAAAGCTGCTCTCTGTGGAAAGTACGGTATCCTCCCTCTGCCTTTTCCATGCAAAGAAAGCCTCCGCGCCTGTCACCTGAACGGAAAACTGCTGTCCGGTTTCTCCGTATGCCGCCTCCGCTCCGGCAAAAGGCCGGGTAATCTCCGCCCTGTGCTCACGTTTACATGCCGTACAGGAACGGACATAAGTACTGCCTCCGCTTAGCGCCCATTCGGAAAAGGTGTGCGGCTCGCCTCCCTTTTGATAGCCGCAGACAGTACAGACGGCGCTGTGCTGTCCTTCTTTGCCGGAAGTGCTTCCGCCTGTAATATCTGTATATTCATAACTGCAATCTTCCTTTTCCTCCAATCCGCAGCCTTTACAGATTCTGACATGGGAGCCTGTCTGGTCCGGCTCCCAGTCGCTAAAGCTGTGGGTGCATATATCCACCCTGACATTCCCTTTCAGATACCAGGAAGTCCCGGGATCCACAATACTGTTGCTGTCCACATCATAATAAGCGCAGCCCTCTTCCAGCCACGCCTTAACCTGGCCATTAGAAACCTCATTCTTTAAAGTGTAGCTTTTCCCGTAAAAAGTACCGCCTGAAATTCTGTAATTACCGCCGCTCCACTGCGCAAATAAAGCACCGGAAGAGCCTTCAAATATGCCCCCTCTGATTTCTATGTTACCGGAGCCTGCATCCACCGCATAAACAGACTTAAAATATCCCCCCTCAATGAGTATATCAGTGCTGCCCGTTAATATAGCCCTTCCAATTTCATCTGAAGTGGTAAACTCTCCTCCTGTAATGGTAACCTTACTTCTTCTGGGACTTAAAGCATAGCTATACGCACTGACCTTTCCGCCTCTGATGATAACGGTACCGTCCTCTACTTTTATCCCCACGTTCCCTCTGTCAGTCCCTGTCATCTCAATCGTGCCGTTCTCTAATATAAACCTCCCTCCCGTTTTTACGTCCACACCGTGCCCCTGCAGATTATTGGTATTTAAAATCCTTCCGCTTTTCATGGTAAGGCTTCCGGCTAATACATTCATAAAGCTTCGCTTGACGCCGCACTTACCTGACAGAGTAACGCCATCTTCCATTTCCAGCGTGATATTGCTGGCGGCATCATTAATTTCCAGTTCCTTTCTTTCCAAATCCACATCCTTCAATATCCGGATTTCAGCCGTTTTTCCCTGCGCCGCATTCCATGCGTCGACAATACTTTCATAATATTCCGTCACTCCGTCCGCAGTCACGCCGGCAACGCTGTTTTCCGTCTGTTCGCTGCTCTTTGTCATAAGCTTATTGAAACTGCCTGTCTCTTTAACCGTAAAATCTTCTTCTCCGTCCGCATTTTCTTCATCGGGATTTTCCTCAGGATTTTCGTTTAAATCCCCGTCAGGATTCTCCGTTTCTTTGTCCGCGTCTTCCTCTTCCACACAGATTTCGCATATGTAAGCGCATTCCGTCGCTTCCGCGTAACCGCAGTTTTCGCCGTGCACATGGCTGCATTCCGCCTCCTGCCAGATGCATCCGCTCTCCTTTGTACAGACATGGCTGCAGTTTTCAACAATGCGTCTTTCCCCGCCGCCGCAGGCGTTGTTTTCACCAGAGCCGTCTTCTTCGCCGGATGTATTCTCCTCTCCGGGTGTATCCCCGCCGCCGGAAGCGTCTTCCCCGTTTTCCGCACCGCTCCCGTCTGTCTGCGTTATTTCCATATAACAGTCCGGCCCGTGGGTATGGACACAGTTTACCATTATCCTGAAACAGTCCGATCCGCACTCATGGGTACAGGACTGCGCCTCCCTGTAGCCGCAGTCCGCCGTATGCTCCGTGTGATGAACGCATATTCCTGTAACCTGTCTGCGGTTTTCCTCTCCCTGACTTTCTTCTGAAGCTTCTGATTTGTCTGCCGCGGTTTCATTATCCGACGCCTCTTTCTCATTTTCCGCCCGGACATAGGAAACCGCACCGGGCATGGTTACCGATAAGACACCAGCAAGCGCCAGTGCAAGCAGACGTTTCCCTGTTTTTTTCATAGTAAAATATCCTCCTGACATTCCGCGCAACCTCTTTTTTATGAATACCGGAATAAATTCCGGCCTTCCCTTACATACAGATATCTGTTTTCAGTATATAAATCTGCCCGCTTTTTTCCATAAACGCGGCACGAAATGTAAAAATCCGTCTCAAACTGTATGAAATATTTTTTTAAAGAGAGTTAAAATTTAATATGAAGTTTATTGCAAAGACAGGCGGCAGAAAATGAACGGACAGAGATAATGCTGTATGGCAGCAAAAGATGCAGTTGGCCTGACAAAACCATTTTTTATGATTCTCGCTTTTCCCGCCGTTTTATGCTATGATGAAATAACCGTAAAAAAGGAGGCTTTTCCATGCGGATTGCCATTGTGGATGATATTGCGTCAGAACGGGAAAACTTAGCGGATGGGATTCATGTCCAGCTTGCCCGCATTTCCCTTGACGCCGCAATTTTTAGTTTTGGTTCCGGCGCGGATTTCCTTGCCGCTGCCGTTAAAGAACGTTTTGACCTTGTGTTTCTTGATATTTATATGGGAAACGAGAACGGAGTGAATACGGCACAGGCGCTGCGCCGTTTTGATGCGGACTGCCTGCTGGTGTTCACCACTACCTCTACCGACCATGCCCTTGACGCCTTCCGCGTCCGGGCATTTCACTATCTGGTAAAACCCTGCACCAGAGAAGACCTGGATGCTTTGTTTGACGAAATCGCAAAACGGCTCCCCACTGACGACAGATATATTGAGGTGAACGCCGCCGGCGGTTCCGTCCGCCTGCACTTCCGGGAAATTCTTTATGCGGAGCATCACAAACACCAGATACACATTTACAGGACATGCGGGCCGGAAATCGTGACCCGCCAGACCTTCCGTGATTTCAGCGGATACCTTACCGACGGGCGCTTCTTTCGATGCAGCCGTGGCGTCATTATCAACATGGAGCATGCCGAAGATTTTGACGGCACGGATTTTATCCTGAAAAACAAAATGAGGGTTCCCGTCAGCCGCGACCTTGCCAAAACTGCAAGGATGGCTTTCGGCGATTTCATTTTTGAAAGGAGAACTGTAAAATGACAGGATTCTTATGCTCTGCGCTGGAGCTTATGGTTCTGCTTCCGGGTATGCTCCTTGCCTATCTGCCCATGAAAGGGCGCCTGCGGATGTCCCCGGCAAAACTTGCGGCGGCAACGGTTCCGCTGGCGCTCTTTCTCAGCCTGGCCGGCGGGGCTGTAAGCTGCTTTTTCCATATCAGAACAGTCTGGCTGCTATTCCCTGCCGCCGCTATTATGGGCGCTTTCTATATCCATACGCTCAGTATTTCCCGGTGGAAGTCCGTCAGTGTTTTCCTTGCCGTCTGCGGCGTATTTTCCTGCCTGAGCGGCACTGCCATTGCGGTAAACGACATTCTGAGTCCGGAGGAACCTGTGTCTGTGCTTTCACTGCAGGGCGCTCTGTTCTGGTTTGCGCTCTGCTGCGCATCCGTCCTTGCCGTTTGGTACCCGGCCACCCATGCTGCGAGAAAACTTCTGGACGTGGAAGCCTTCGCGCAGACCTGGTATGTGTTCTGGATTCTGCCCCTACTGTTCGTCAGTCTGAACATTTCCATAATCCCGATAAATCCGAACCTCCTGAAGCTGGGACGTCTCCGGTCGATTTATATCCTGCTAAGCCTTGTGTTTCTGATACTTCTCCTTTTGCTCTATACGCTCTTTTACCTCATGGCATCCAGCTTAAACCGCAATGACCGCCTCCGGCGGGAGAATCAGCTCCTCTCCATGCAGCAGGCACGGTATGACAACCTCCGCACCTCTATCGAGCAGACACGACATGCACGGCACGACATGCGCCACCATCTCCACATCCTGCAAAGCTTCGCCGCCCAGGAGAAATGGGAAAGCCTGACAGAATATCTTGAGGAAGTGCAGGGCAGTATCCCGGATATGGAGCTTTGCCTGTGCCAAAATACGGCAGTGGACAGTGTGGCGGGTTATTTTGCGGGACTGTACAGGGAATATGATATTCCTCTCACCTTTAAGCTTGACCTGCCTGCGCTCCTTCCCGTACCGGAAACCGACCTGTGCTCCGTTCTTTCCAACCTCCTTGAAAACGCAATGGAGGCCGGTTTAAGAACCGACCCTAAAAGGCGTCAGACCACAGTACAGGCACATTCGCATTCCGACCATATGATACTGCTTTCGGCGGAAAATGCCTACGACGGAAAGGTCAGGGAAAAAGACGGCATATTCCTCTCCTCCAAGCGTCCCGGAGAGGGCGTGGGCTTACAGGCCGTTCGCCATACCGCGGAAAAAAACGGCGGATACATCCGGTTCCATTACGGGGATGGTATATTTGCCGTCAATGTCATACTGCGGAGCGGCAAGTGAGGGGGCGGCTTATCCATTGTTTGTTGAAATAAGGATAAAGTCTATCCTTTTACGGCTCCTGCTCTAATGTTTTCCACAATCTTACCATGACGATACCTGTAATGAAAATGGCAATTATATCCTACGATTGGCTGTGCCCCTGCTGCAAGATATTTTATCCTTGTAAAACAGAATATAAAATCTATTGCTTTGTTTTGGTTAGTTCTATCGCTTCTTTCCCAGATAAATGTTCAATTTCCAGTTCTATCATGCACAAAGGCTTCCATTCTCTGTTAATTGCAATATTTCGATTTGTTTCTGTATCATTTGGATAATATTTTACCGCCAACAGCTCTATTGCATTTTTCATTTCTTTTTCATCTTCCATAACATGAATTTTACCAAAGGCAATTACGCTTCTAAAATAAGTTGTGTATTCCTCAGGCACTATATGGTCTTGGTCGATTACGCAAAAAGAGGCTTTGCTGCATTTCTTGATTGCGTCTATTTTATGCCCGCTTTTTGCACCGTGAAAAAATAACATTCTTTTTCGGATAACATTTGTTTTTTTATACGCATTTCCCTAAACATTTTTCTTACCTCTTTCTGATTTAATATATAATGCAATGCCCGCTAACGTGACAAAACACTCTGTAACTGGAAAGGAAAGCCATACACCTGTCATTTTTAATATAAAAGACAGGAAAAATGCCATAGGGATTATCATTATAAATCCCCTTGACAATGAAATAATCTGTGCAGGCCGGGCCTTTTCTGTTGATGTAAAATATGCAGATATAATGATATTAAACCCTACAAATGGAATAGCTGCAAAATATATTTTTAATCCTGTTGCTGCAATTTCCTGTAACTGTATATTTTGCTCGCTGTTAAACACGCTTATAATTGGATTAGCTGTAAGTAAAAAAACCAGGTAAATACCGAATGATATGACTAACATAGTTTTTAAGGAATATTTCAATATTTGTTTCTGGCTTTCATAATCTCCATATCCGTATGCCCTGCTTAAAATTGGCTGTGTGCCCTGCGCTATCCCAGTATAAATTGAAATTACCACAAGTGATAAATTTGCAACTACACCATAAGCAGCCACGCCGACATTCCCCTGTAAGTGCATAATAATCGTATTAAAAACTATCATCACAATTCCCGAAGCCATTTCGGTGATGAAAGACGGAACACCTAATGAAACAATATTTCCTGTCAATCTAAAGGAAGGCTTTATTCGCAATAAATGAAACTGGTTTTGTTTTGTAAGCCAATGCTTAGATAAAACAATCAGACTAATGACAGATGCCAATCCTGTTGCCAATACTGCTCCCAATATCCCCATATTAAGGGGAAAAATAAATATATAATCCAAAATAATATTTGAGAAACTTCCCGCCAGCATACCAATCATAGTCAATTTGGGCTTTCCGTCATTTCTTACAAAACAAATCAGTGTATCATTTGTCATAAATGCCGGAGCAAAAAGCAAAATAATCTGTAAATAGGTTTTTGTCATATGATAGACATTTTTATCAGCGCCCAATACTTTTGTCAGTTTTCCAGAAAAAAAGATACCCGTCAGCATAAAAACGACAGCCAATGCAAACATTATATAAATCGTGTTTGAAAAGGACTTATCTGCATTTTTGTATTTTTCCTGTCCCCTGTAAATGGAATATTTTGTTGCACCTCCCATTCCAAACATCAGACCGCTTCCATGAACAAAGCTATATATCGGAATAGCTAAATTAAGTGCGGTCAGACCATCTGCGCCCAAACCCTTTGAAATAAAAAAGGTATCCGCAAGTATGTAACATGATAAGCCAATCATGCCACAAATACTTAATGCTACATATTGGAAAAATTCTTTTAATAACGTTTTTGTTTCCATAAACATCTCCTTAAAATACAAAAAGCGTCAGAACTTTCTATCTTCTAAGACCTAATGATAGAAAGTCTGACGTATAATCTCTTTACCCGGTGGCAAAAAGTAACGTTATTTCCAATGTGGTATTATATATCTTGTGAGTAAAAAGTTTGCGTTGCTTAAGAAACCCACTAGCCCCAGTAGATTCC
>CAMSTM010000051.1 GCA_947063675.1 uncultured Lachnospiraceae bacterium
ACAACCATATCGGAGTGCTGCAGCAGCTTCTTTCCCGGCAGAAAACAAAAGAAGCTGCGGAATATCTGAACGCATTGCAGGAGCCCGTACGGGAAATGGAAGGCAATGTGTGGACAGGCGATGAAATCATAGACTACCTGATTAACATGAAAGCAGGCAAAGCCAAATCTGACGGAACCGACTTCCAAATACAGGTGGAATTTCCCCGACATACCAATTTAAGAAGCGCGGATTTATGCGCAATACTGGGAAATCTTCTGGACAATGCCCTGGAAGCGGCAAGGCAGGTGCCGGAAGCGGAAAAAAGATATATCCGGCTTACTATCCGCCGTATCAACCAGATGATAATCATAAAAGTGGAAAACAGCTATGCCCTTAGGTATGCCTCTCTTCCCGCAGAAAAAAACGGCGCGCTGAAAACCACAAAGGAGGACAACGGACTTCATGGCTGGGGACTGAAAAGCGCCCAGACTGCCGCAGAAAAATACGGCGGCTGCGTCCAGACTTCTTATACTGATACCGTCTTTCGGGCAGTCGCCACTCTGTCCTATGAGGGCGTGCCGATACCGTAGTCTTTCCGCACGGCTTTTTTCGCGGTCAAAAACCTGCCGTTTGCGGACACTTCCGCACAGGCTTCCTTTTCCGATTATGATAGGTTCATAAACAGAGAAGGAGCAGACTAAAATGAAAAATTCTCTTTTAACAATCAAAAACTTAAACGCCTGGTATATTCCTGAAAAAGCAGTTTTGTCAGACTTTTCCCTGGAACTGGCCGACCATGAGGCGGCGGGGCTGATTGGACTGAACGGCGCAGGAAAAACCACTTTTATGAAAATACTCTCGGGGCTCATTCCTACTTTCCGGGCGGATGAAATTTCATTTGAAGGAAAAGCCGTCAATCTTCGGGATAGTGCTTTCAAGGCCAGCCGGTATACGGTTTTTGCCGAGGACAATTCTTTCCGGTATTTTACCTTTCGGGAATATCTGTCTTATGTCTTTACCGCCTACAACAAAAAACAGCCGGAAATTTCGGAGCTGCTACAGGGATTTCATTTTGAGGATTATACGGATATTCTGATGAAAGACCTGTCAACCGGCAATCGGAAAAAGGCGTTCCTGATTACGGCGCTTGCGTTAAAACCGTCGCTTCTTTTCCTCGACGAGCCGGTCAACGGACTGGATTTTCAGAGTACGGAATACCTGTATCAGCAGATAGCCGGTTACAAAAAATACGGAACCGTCCTTTTTTCCTCACATATTCTTGAAAGCATCACGTTAACCTCTGACCGTGTATTTGTTCTGGAAAAGGGGCAAATCCGGCAGACCTTTGAATCCGGCCAGATAGACGCCGCAAACATCCGGGAGGCGCTGAACTGTGAAAACAATCTTTAAAGCTTTTGCAAAAAAATTATTCGGAACAGAATACGAGCGGTTAAAATCCATGCTTTTTGTCTGTATCACTGTATTCTTTGGATTGTATATTACCGATTTTAAGGTAGAAATTGCGCCTTTCATTCTGTACCTGATGGTCACTGCCCTGACATCCGGCATCATGTGGCAGCTGCTTTCTGCGGAGGGCGCCTCGGAGGATATGCAAAATATGCTGATGCTGCCCTTTGAAAACCGCAGCTTTGTCCTTGCCTATGTGGCTGTCCTTGGAATCCACACCTTTCTGACCAAAACAGCGGTGCTTCTTTCGGCCGTCTTTGCCCTTTCGGCATGGCGTCTTCTGGAAATCATCGGAAGCATTTTCTGTATCGTCAACGCTGCCCTTGCGACGGCTGCCGTCTTTTCCTTAAGAAAATGCCGGTATACAGGATGTCTCTGGGCTGCCGCCTTAATTGCCTCCATTTTCTTTTTATGGAATACGCCGTATTTCCTGCCGCTTATAATGGGAAGCTGCGCTTTGGCATTGTTGATTTTGAGGAATGCGGACGTCTATTCCTTTTATTCCTGCAGATATCAGAACAGAAAAATGCCGCTGTATGGTTTTGGATGGGCCGTGTGGCGTTATCTTCTCCGCTACCTTCTTGCCCATAAAAACTATCTGGCAAACACCGCAATCATGTGGGGCGTGGCCTGTGTTCTGCCCTTGTTTTTAAAAAATGCGGAAAGCCTTTTTGTCCTTCCTGTCGGCTTCGCTATCCTTTCCCTGAATACGCCGATTTGCATCCTGCTGTCCGCCGACCCGGATTTCGAGCAGGCCGTCCGCACCCTGCCGGGACAAAAGAATGCGTTTTGCCTGCCCTACTGTCTTTTCATTTTTATGTGCAATCTCATTGCGGACGCATTGTTCCTTTTAAGCTGGCAGATACAGCTTGGCGGTATCGCTGTTCCTGCGGCAATACTTGCGCTTTTCTTCGCTTTCCTCAGTGCAGTTTTATCTGTGCTTCTGGAATGGTTTTATCCTCTTCGCAACTGGAAAACGGAAAGCGACCTGTGGCACCACCCCAGAAAATACGCCGTGCCCGTCGTTATGCTTTTACTGGCCGGCATCATCGGAACGCTGTCCCTGTGAGGAAATTCCGTACCCTACATTGGGCCGCATGGCGCAGTAAGCCGCGTCCGCCGCAAATATCAGTAAAAGAAGAAGGCAAATTACGGCAAGCCGCTTTTTAGAAATCCTGCGGTAGATTTTTTCATAAAAGGGAAGAAAAAGACACACCAGCACCGTCCCGAAAAGTCCGAAGATTACCGCGCCGGTCAGGCAGATTCTTCCGTTAATGTTTAAGAAATGCCCGCTATAATCCCACCACCTGATTCCCCACCGCCGTTCGAGAAAATAGCCGGTCAGGTATTCCAGCACGCAGCAGGCAAGGGCCGACAGAAAAAACACTTTCACAGGCTTTTTTCCAAGGGTGCGGAAAAGGACGCAGAGCAGGAGTCCTCCCACTCCGTAAATCGGAAGATATGGGCCTTTGTATACGCCTCTGTTGATAAATGCATGTTCCGTAAAAAAGAATAACGCTACCTCCCAGAGCCAGCCGGTAAAGGAAAGGGAGAAAAACAGCAGCACATAATATTCAAATTCATAAGATATTTTTTTCTTCTCCATAAAAGACAGGATGTCCGGATTCGACGGCTTTATTCTTGCATCTTATCTACAACTGACCAGAGCGCTCCTTAAGCTACCTGTGCAGAGCCTTTGACGGTCTGCATTCAGGCGAAGACAGATACTATCAGATAGATTACCGGGCATCTCTTTTTAAGTCCACAACATGGGAGGAGAAGATTGAAAATTAAAAATTTTCTCCCTTTTCGGAATTGTATACCCCTGGAAAATGAGCTTATAAATATACATTGCAAGCAGCAGACATATATTTTATAATCAAGTATATAAACTGGAAGTTGGAGATGTAATTAATGAAAGAGAAAATAGCATTATGTGGTGATAATTGTATTGAGTGCCCAAGATACAATGCACATACTGAGAAGGAACTAAAAGCAGTTGCAGAATTATGGCACAAAGTAGGGTGGAGAGAGTGTGTTGTATCAAATGAAGAAATTGCCTGCAGTGGTTGTTCTTCACATAAACAATGTGCCTATCAATTAGTGGATTGTACAAGAGCGCACAATGTGTATAAGTGTAATCAATGTGATGAGTTTCCGTGCGGAAAGATTAATGCTATGTTAGAGCGTTCTATTGAGTATAAAAAGAAATGTAAGGAAGTGTGCTCTGAACAAGAATATATTATTTTAGAAAAGGCATTTTTTGAAAAAGAGAATAACTTGAAAAAGTAGACAAATTTTGGTTTGAAAAACAGTCAGGTAAGTGCAGATTCAATAATTCTACGTATAAATATGCATTTTACTTCAAGTTTTAAGCAATGGGAACACTTTTCCTAAAAGGGAGAAAATTTTCAATCTGGAGATTTGTGCTACGCACAAAGTCTCCGGGCTTTGGAAAGGAGCATGCAGCGCAGGATGGAGAAACTGACCGCAGAGTATGAGAAACTTCTTTTATGGGCAAAAGAACACGGTTATAAAGACTGACTTTCAAACCCCTTATCCCCAAATAACCGAAAGGCTGCAACCCAAATACTACGCCGCAGCCTTTCCCGCCATTTTCATTTAAACCATAAATTAATCAAACCTGTTTCCCGGTTCGTCAAACCTTCTGTCCCGCCAGTAATATTCCTTGTCGTGCTCGTTGATTTTGCGAATGGGGCGGCAGGGATTGCCTACTGCGACCGTATAATCGGGAATGTCTTTTGTCACCACGCTTCCGGCGCCAATCACCGCGAATTTTCCAATCGTGATTCCGGGCAGAACAATAGAACCCGCCCCCAGCCATGCGCCGTCTCCGATGGTAATGGGAAAAGAATACATGCTGCATTTTGCGCGTTCTTCCGGGTCGATGGGGTGCCCTGTGGTGCAGAGCGTTACATTTGTTCCAAAAAGGCAGCCCTTTCCAATCGTAATGGAAGCGTCGTCAATCAAAGTCAGCCCCGCGTTGGCATAGGTACCGTCGCCGATGGTAACGGTCGTCCCCACCAGAAGGGAGAGGGGCTGGTTAATCCACACATCCTTTCCCACCGTACCGAATATCTGTTTCATCAGTTCCGCCCGTCTGGCGGTTTCGCTTGGCCTGGACATATTAAACTCGTACATCAAGTCTTTCATTTTACCCTGATGAGCGATAAACTCTTCCGTATCAAGCCAGAGCTGTCCCTTTGCAACTCTCTCCTGCCTTTCCTGTTCTGTCATGGTATGAAACCTCCTTTTTGTCTGTTTTTGCTTATACCTTGCATTCTGCGCGCACCGGCGCATCTTTTCCTTTTATTATACCACGAAAAGTCAGGGTCGAGAACGCCGTTTTACAATGTATTTAAAGCCCTCCCTCCGTGGCGCGGAGGCGAGGGCTTTTGCTGATATTCTTTATCCTTTGGATTCCATAAAGCTTGCAAGCTGTGCGTTTGCATCGTCCAAAACGGTATTCACGCCGTTCTGTTCCAGTTTTTCAAGGAACTCAGGCAGCTTCGTTTCGGGGTCAACCGCGCCTGTGCACAGGGGAAGGAGATATTCTTCCACCACGTTTGCAACCGCACTCATCTCTGTCTCAACACCGGAGCCGTCATAGGCAAATCCCAGAATCGGAATTTCCTTTGCGTTTCCGTAATAGCTTGTGAAGGTATCCCAGAATCCCGCGCCCTGCTCAACTGTGGGAGGCAGGATGGTAACGTTGCCCACGCCGTTGGTCCAGGGTTTGAAGTTGTCGCGCTCAGCGGTAAATTCCACGCAGCCGTCGCTGGTCAGGTTATAGTGTACGCCTTCCACACCGTAATTCATCAGAGTCATAACCTCAGGGTCGGTGTTCAGAAGATTCAGGAACATCATAGCCCTCTCGGGGTTTTTGGAGGCGGTGGAGATTGCCATCATGGCTCCCTGAGCGGAGGTGGTGTCCACATAAGGGTCCGTGCAGGGTATCATCGCCACTTCAAATTCTCTCTCCTGGCTTGCCTGAAGCTCATAGCCTAATGAGTAGGACTGTGTCCCAATCAGATATTCGCCAGTGTTCTGCTTTGCCGTTCTGATTTCATTTGCCTGATTCGTGTTGCTGCAGGCGGGGTCAATGAAACCGTTCTGGAAATATTCTCTCGTCTTTGCCGCAAATTTTGCAAATTCATCGGTTGCATATTTGTTGAGTAGCTTAATGCCGTAGGAGCTTTCCTTAGAAACGTCTGTGGGGTCAAGATAGTAGGACATAAAGTTGCCTGTGCCACTGTCGCCGGTAACGATGATGGAATTGGTAACCATACGCTCTAATACCGCGCCCTCAACAAGCAGCGGATAGAAATCGGCGCCTTCGCCGTCCTTTACGGTCTGGAGAATTTCGCCAAAACCATAGTAATCGGTGTTTCTGATGTCATCCAGTGTGTAACCGTATTTCTCCAGAAGGGGAACGTTGATATCCCAGCAGTTCTGGGTGGCAATATCCTTGTAGCCCGGAACCGCGTACACGCCATAGCCGTCGGCTCCGTTTACGGAAGCGCCTGTGTGGGTGAGAACCTCGGGCAGGGTGCTCCAGAGCTCGGAGGCATACTTTTCAATCAGGTTGTTGTTGGGGTCGTCCAGACGAACATAGTATCCGTCTCTTGCGAACTTATTGTACTCGTTTTCCGTCCAGGAGCAGGTGAAATAGATATCAATATCCTCGCCGCCCTGCAGGGACAGTACCACTTCCTCGCCATAGCCCCAGGTTTCCCAGATAGGCTCCAGCGTCACGTTGATTTTTTCCTGTAAAAGCTTGTTGAGTTCTTCCATCACCTTGCTGTCGTCTTTGACATCGTTTCCGCAAAGGTACATTTTCAGGGTAACGGGGTCCAAATCAGATGCCGGGGCCGCCGCCTCATCCTCTCCTTCTGCGGCTGCCGGAGTATCCGCCTCCGAAGCGCCCGATGCCGGTTCCGTGGAAGCGCCTCCGCCATTGTCTTTGCTGCCGCAGGCTGCCAGAGTAAGTATCATGGTCGCTGTAAGCAAAATTGCGATTAATCTTTTTTTCATTACTTTTTCCCTCCATTTTTTATATAGCTTTTTCTGTATGTAGACGGCGCTGTGCCGTTTCTACCATAGCATGTCTCGGTTCCTTTTGCGGAGCCGGTGTAACAGATTTCAGCCCATACCAGAGCCGGTGTGACAGGTATCAGCCCTTTACGGAGCCGATGGTAAGTCCGGCGATAATATACCGCTGGAAAAACGGGTATGCAAAGGCGATGGGAACCACTATCAGCACCACAAGCGCCATACGCAGGCTATCCTGAGGCAGCGACTTAGCAATGCTGGCCGCCTCCGCTCCAATCATGGAGCTGTTTTTCACCAGAAAGTCTATTTTTTCCTGGGTCTCCATCAGGAGATACTGTAAAGGTATATGTTTCGGGTCGCTTCCCACATAAAGCTTTGGAATAAACCATTCGTTCCAGTAGGCCAGCGCCGTGAGCAGGCCCACGGTGGCGATTCCCGGCTTTGAGATGGGAACCACTATACGCAGCAGAGTGCTGTATTCACCGCTTCCGTCGATGGACGCCGCCTCAATCAGTTCCATGGGAACGGAGCTTTGGAAGAAGGTTCTCATAACTATCAGGTTAAAAGGATTCAGCAGCATGGGGACAATCACCGCCGCGTAGCTGTTGCTCAGCCCAAGCACCGTCTTGCAGACCACGTAAGTAGGCGCAAGCCCTCCTCCGAAAATCATGGTAAAGAAGCAGAAGAAGGTGAAAAACCTGCGGAACTTAAAGTCCTTGCGGAACAATGCGTAGGAGTACATAATCGTCACTGCCAGAGTAAGTACCGTACCCACTATCGTGATAAAAAAACTGTTGAAGTAGGAACGCCACAGCTGCTGTCCCATTTTAAAGGTATACCGGTAAGCTTCCAGGGACCACGCTTTCGGCAGAAAGGAAAACCCAATCTCCCTGATGCTCTGCTGTGAGGTAAAGGAAATGATGATGACAAACACAAAGGGTATCACGCAGCAGAGACAGAAAAACAGCATAATCATGTGGAAAACCGCTTCCACGGGTCTCGATACAGCATTTACAGGTCTGGATTTTTTCATATTCTTTCGCCTCCTCCCTAGAATAAACTGCTGTCCGCATCAATCCGCGATACAACCCTGTTTGCAATGATAATACATATAAATCCCACAAGCTGCTGCATCATGCCCGCCGCCGTGCTCATGCCGATGTTGCTTGTGGCTGTCAGCGTCCGGTACACGTAGGTATCGATAACCTGAGTGGCCGGAAACAGTGAACCGGAGTTTAAGGGCACGCTGTAGAACAGTCCGAAATCTGCGTTGAAAATCTTTCCTACGTTCATAATCAGCAAAATACAAATCATGGGGCGCAGATTGGGCAGGGTTACGTGCTTAATCTGCTGCCATTTGGTGGCGCCGTCTATGGCGGCCGCCTCGTACTGAGTGGTGTCAATTCCTGTGATGGCCGCCAGATAGAGGATGGCGGAGTAGCCTGTATTTTTCCACACATTACAGATGGTCAGGATTACCGGCCAGTATTTCGGCTCATGGTACCAGTTGATGACCTCCGCTCCGCTCCTGGCCTGCCAGCTTGTAATCAGCCCCCTTGTAGGGTCAAGGAACGCCAGCACAAAATAACTTGCCACAACCCAGCTTAAGAAGTAGGGGAAAAACATCAGGGTCTGATAGACCTTGGCCACCCTTTTTCTTGTTATCTCGTTTAATATGATTGCCACTCCCACAGAAAGTACCAGCCCCAGTATAATCCAGACGATATTGTAGCCTAAAGTATTGCGGATGATTCTTCCGGTATCGGTGGAGGCAAACAGGAATTTGAAATTTTTTAAACCCACCCATTTGCTGTGTGCCATATTGTTCCAGAAGCTGGGATTTCTGACATAGACTTTATAATCCTTAAACGCCAGAATCATACCTGCCATGGGAATATAGCGGAGCAGGAAAAACCAGATTGCACCCGGAATAACCATGCTGGTGAGAAGCAGCGTCTTTTTCGTCTTGCCTTTCATAATTCTCCCCCTTTCGTTATCCTGTGTCTCTATTGTAACTTTATGATTATATAAAGTCACGGTACGACCTTGTTCTTTTTGTGCTGATTTTGTTATGTTTGCACAATCAGAACCACCGGCTTAGCCGGTGGTTTGCTCACGCCCTATAAGGGCTTGTTACCGGCACTGGAGTCTAAAGACTCATCGAAAGGCTCGCCAGCCGCAACATCTTTTACCTGCCGAACCCTAAAGGGTTCTTCCTACCTGCTTTGTTTTACCGGCTCACCCGTAAACGGGTCTATATACTCTTTGAGTGTCATTTGGTCGTATTCCAAATCCTCCTTTAATTGGCTCTGGATATACTCTTGTATTTTCTTTGCATTTTTCCCTACTGTATCTACATAGTATCCTCTGCACCAGAAATGGCGGTTCCCATACTTATATTTCAAATTTGCATGCCTCTCAAATATCATTAGCGTACTTTTGCCCTTCAGATATCCTACAAAACTTGCTACCGCTATACTCGGGGGGATTTCTACCAGCATATGTACATGGTCCGGGCAAATCTCTGCCTCTATTATTTTCACTCCTTTTCTCTTACAGAGCGCACTTAATATATTGGCTATATCCCGTTTCAATTCCCCGTACACTATTTTTCTTCTGAACTTTGGTGCAAACACTATGTGATACTTACAATTCCATTTCGTATGTGATAAACTATTTACATCCATTTTGGATACCTCCTTTGTTTTAGTACGGTTGGCGAACCTATACTAAATATAACATTGGAGGTTTTTTACTGTAAGCTAAAGCGGATGTTATCACACCTGCATAGCAGGTGGTTTATTTGTTTACCAATATTCCATTTTTCGGAACACGAAAAACTCCATATCGGTAAACAGGCCCTTGGCCTAACCAACAAAAGATGCCCGGCTTTGCCGGACATCCATATATTAAACAAACGCCTCCTCGCTTTTCGCATCAGCTTATTACAAAATCAAACAAGCCGGTTAATCCGGCCTGTTTCTGTATTCATTGGCGGACATACCGCACACCTTTTTGAACACCCGGGAGAAATGGGCCAAATCCACAAACCCCACATCCTCCGCAATATCGCCTATCCGCAGAGAGGAATTTTTCAAAAGCTCCCTGGCCTTCTCTATCCGCACCCCGTTTAAGATTTCCGAAAAGGTCTGTCCCGTTTCCTTGTTCAGCAGCTTGCTTAAGTGCCACTGGCTCACGTAGGTTTTCTCCGCCACATCCGACAGGAGAAGCTTTTCCTTATAGTTCTCTTCTATATAAGTAAGGGCGTTGCGCACGATAAAGTTTCCCGCTACATTCTCGTGGGTATCCGCCGGCTCTTCCCCGCTCTTTTCTTCCGGCTCCGCCCTGCCAATCATAAACCGTATGGCTTCCTCTATCTCCTCCATGTTTGAGGGCTTGAGCAGATATCTGGCAACCCCCAGATGCAGCGCCCGCTTCGCGTAGTCAAAATCCCGAAAGCCCGTGAGGATGGTCACCTGCATTTTGGAAAACTCCGACTTAAGGCCCGCTATCATGGCAAGTCCGTCCATCTCCGGCATACAGATATCCAGAAAAATCATATCGGGCCGGTATTTCTCAATCAGCGCCTTGCCCTCCACGCCGTTCCCCGCGGTAGCCACCACCTGGCAGCCGTACTTTTCCCAGGGCACACTTCTGGAAAAACCCTGTACAATAATCGGCTCGTCGTCAATTATCATTACCTTATACATGTTCTTTCAGCCCCCCTTCCCCGAAGCGGCTGCGAATACCCGCTCTAACAGTTCTTCTCCCGAGCCTCCCGCAGAGACCTCCGGTATGCCTGCAATCAGCGTCCTGTAAGCCTCCGGCTCCATGCGTGAATCCGTGGGCAGCAGCTTTTCCGGCGCGTTCTCCACGTATCTGGCGGCGCATTCCGCTAACGGGCTGCGGCTTTTGAGCGCCCTCACGTCCGCGGCGGCCACAAGGCTCCCGCCTCCCGCCTCATAATACCTCTGCACCGCGTCCCGCCGGGTATGAGCCATCACATATTTTACAGCCGCGTCCCGCTTGTGCAAATCGTTCCAGGCTCTTCTTGTAATATAAAATCCAGAGGTGATTCCCCCAATCATGGTACCGGGCTCCGCTTTCTGGTCTGGCACGCCGGGAAAGGGAATCACCAGCGTGTTCTCCGTGTCTGTCACCGACGGAAAATACCAGCTCCCTTCCAGCAGCATGGCCGCTTTCTTATTGACAAAAAGCTCCCCGGCGTACTCATTGGTGATGCTATCCGTATCCTCCGGAAATGCCCCGGCCTCCCGAAGCACCTGAAAAAGCGCCAGCCCCCGCACCCAGTCTTTTGGCGCGGCGGCGCCCGGATTCAGATAACCTTCTTTTCCCGATGTGTATAAAAGAAAATGTTCCAGCCAGTAGTGGGGCACGTTGGCAAGGGCACAGGATATGGGCACGATATCGTTTTCGCGGAAAACGGAGACCGCATGCAGCAGGGAATCCCAGTCGTAAGGCAGAGGCACATTGCAGCGTTCAAACAGCTCCCGGTTTACATACAGTCCCTCCCAGAAACCCGTGGTCGGCACGGCACGGGAAACGCCGTCCTGATTCGCCGCCTGCGCAAGCGCCCAGTCGTAGGTATCCGCGGCATATTCGGGATACACCTGCCGGATTTCTTCAACCGTGACGAATTTGTCCATAGCCACAATCTGATTCGCCGTTGCGTCTGTAAAAAACTGCAGCACATCCGGCTCGTTCCCCACGGAAAAGTCTGTCACAACCTCGTTTTTCCACTGTTCGTCAGAGGTCCGGGTTTCGTCCTCAATGTAAATATGGGGGTTCTCCGCCATAAATTCCAGTCTGATTTCCTCATAAACTCCGGCTCCCGAAGCGGAACCCCCCGCCATTGAAACGGTACGCAGCACCACGTTTTGGGTATCCTCGCCGATATAGGTTTCCACATTCCTGCCACATCCGGGCAGCAGAGCCGCCGCCGTCAAAAAAACAACCGTATTTAGCAGCCTGATTCCATGTCTTAGCTCCAGGCTTTGAATCAGCCGCTTTTTTCCATTAGCCATCGTTATCCTCCTCAAAGTTTTTCGGAATGGTAATCCGTGTAGTGAAAAGCTCCCCTTCCTGAAAAACGCCAAGTCCGTACTGAACTCCGTAAATGAGCTGAATCCGCCGGTTCACATTGTAAATACCGATGGATGTGTGCGCTCCCGGCTCGCCCCTGTCCATGGCATGGCGGCCGCATATAATGCCCTCAATGTATTCCATTTTTTCCGGGCCAAGGGGTCTGCTGGTATTTACCACATCTATAAAAATTCTCTCCCCGTCAAAATCTCCGCCGGAATCTTCCACCGGATAAATTTTCAGCCAGATAATTCCCGAATTGACTTTCTCGATTCCGTGCCGGATAGCGTTTTCCAGAAGCGGCTGGAGAATGAGCCGGGGTACTTTCACCTGCATGGTATCCGCTTTAATCTCCTTTTCCACCCGCAGCCGGGTCCCGAAACGCATGGACATGATATAGAGAAAGGCGTCCCCGCAGCGAAGCTCCTCGGCCAGACGCACCAGCCTGTCGTTGTTCCGGTTCATGCCCGCGTCAAGCACTGTGCCCAGCGCTTCTATCATTCTGCTGGTCTCGATATCTCCGTTCATTCTTGATTGCCAGTTCATCATTTCCAGCGTATTGTTCAGAAAGTGCGGATTTATCTGCGCCTGCAGGGCTTCTATCTGGGCGTCCTTGGCGGCCATCCTTTCCAGATAAACCGTGTCGAACAGATGCTTTAGCTGAGACGACATGTCGTTGAAAGACTCCACCAGCTCCGTAAACTCCTCGTTGGGAATCTGCTCCTTTGGCAGCGTAATGCCCAGCTCCCCTTCCCGCAGCCTTCGTGATACGGCAGCCAGTTTTTCAAGAGGCTTCTGCATATGCCTGCTTAAAAGGAAAAAGGTGAGTATCATAAGGGGAACCATACAAAGCATGGTAATCAGTGCAATCACATTCAGCCGGAAAACATCCTTATAAAGAGCCTCGCCGGGGGTAGTGTAATACAAAGTAAAGGTATAATTGTCCGTAACGCTGGTGTGACAGTACCCCCGCTCACTGCCTATGGCAAGGCTCACCGTACCTCCGCGCACTTCATCCTCTTCCGCATAACCGCGCAGAATCCGGTAAATCTCCTTCTCCTTTTCCGGATACAGGGAGAGAAATTCCTCGTCGTCCGGAAAGCTGAGCAGTACTTTGCCCTCACCCTCAAGAGGCAGCCCCGAAAAGAGGGCGCTCTTGTTAAGCCCTAAAACCAATGTGCCGTATCTGTGATAATCGCTGACCGTATAGAGGTTCCGCATAACATAAATCTGATTGTCCACCACATGGATTTCCACATAACTGGTATCTCTTCGGGCCAAATCAAGGGCCACAGGCTGCACGTATTTCAGGAAATCGCCATAGCTGTAGCCGTTCTTTGCCGAATAACAGCTTGGCGTCTCGTCCCCCTCCAGATAAAAGGCATATCTTGCTATCCGGTTGTCCATATAATATTTGGAAATCAGGGAGCTTTTGATGGAAGCCAGATACGCGTTCCGGCGGGTATTGCCCCGGATATATCCCATATAGCCGCTTTCCCATTCCCCCTCATAGCTGGGCTTCCTGCTCTTTATAATCGCCTCGTCGATATCCGTCTTGATTAAAACGGCGGATACCTCCACCGCGTTCCGAATCAGATTGTCGGACTTCTCTGTATAAGCCCTCTGGTAATGGTAAAAAATAAACCAGGTGAACACTGCAATGGGAATCATCCACGCCGCCGCAAGGATTCCGATTAGTATGGAGCGCAGGGAAGTGCGCTTTTTCTTTGGTGAACCGATTTTCCGTTTCATCTTAAGGTACAATCTTTACCTCCGCTCCGTCCGACAGCGGCGCGTCCGCGCCCATGGCGTAAATCCATTTATCGTTATAGATTCCCCGCACCGTGACGGTTCCTTTTTCCTCGTCCTCATCTTCCACCGTCACCAGAACGGCTTTCACAAAATATTCAGGGCCGAAGCGCTTCTTTTTTTCTTCAATGCAGTAAACGCAGGTTCCCTGCGGACTTTTGTACAGCGCTTCTTTAGGCAGAACAAATCCGCTCTCCTGCCAGTACGCCTCCACCGTGCGCACCTTCGGCAGCATCCGCCAATAGATAAGCTGGGACGCAAATGTGCAGACCAAAAGCACAATCGCAAGCCCCCCTGCAAGCGTTTTTGCCAGACGCTTTTCCCGACTCATTTCCCGTCCCCCTTCCTGTCATTTCCGCAGCAAAATCACATCGTCCTCTTTTTATTATTTCTCCAGCATAATTCCGCCGCCCTCCGCCAGCTCTTCCCGATAATAAAGCAGAAGAAGCACCGCCGGAAGCATGGAAAGCAGACCGCTGTGAAAGCTGAGTGAAAATCCTTCCCTGTCAAGGGAAGCGAGAAACACACTTAAGGGATATTTTGACGCGTCCCGCAGAAACACCATGGGCTGCTCCACCATATTCCACGCGTCCACAAAGGTCAGCAGAAGAACGCTCACGGCTCCGCTGCGTCCGGCAGGCGCCATGATTTTCCAGAGCAGGTCAAAAGTGCCCGCTCCGTCCATCCGCGCGGCGTCCGGCAATTCGTCCGGCACGCCCCGGAATGTCATCCACATAATAATCGTTCCGAAGGGGGAAAACACCGCCGGAAGAATCAGCGCCCACAGGGTGTCTAAAAGTCCCATCCGGTCGAGAACCAGATAGCACGGCATCAGCGTCACCTGCAGCGGAAGCAGAAGGACTGTCACCAGAAAGCCTGTCAGAAAACGCCTGCACGGAAGCGGATATTTTGCAAGCGCAAGTCCTCCCATACAACTGACCGCAAGCTGCCCCAGGGTAATCAGCGCGCAGATTCCCAGACTGTTCCAGAATTTATAAAGATATTCCGGGGTCCGCAGAAACGTGAGCCAAAAGCCCCAAAGATTTGCAAAACACCCCAAAAGCAGATAAAGCACCGGTCCCAGCGCGGCCGCCGCGGCAAGCAAAAGGACAAGGATTCCCGGCAGATTTTTTACCTTTTTTCTCATGGCCGCCTCCTTTGATACCACAATATACACACGGTTGCCAGAACAATGGGCAGCGCCGTCAGCACCGAAGCCACCGCCAGCCTTGCATAATTGAGATTTTCAAAATTGTTGTTCAGAAAATGCTGCAAAAGATAAATGCTTTCGTGAGGATATTTCCCGCCCAGCAAAAAAGCCTCGCGGTAGGATTTAAAACTGTTCATCACTCCCAGCACCGCGGAAAAAGAAAGGGCCGGCGCGAGCAAAGGCAGCGTAATACCAAAAAGCTTCTGGCGGCGGTTCGCCCCCTCTATAGCCGCAGTGTCATACAGCTCCTCCGGAATCAGAGAAAGGCCCGCCAGAAGCAGAACCGTGATATAGCCGCAGTTTTTCCACAGATAAAGCGCCAGAAGAACCCAGAAAGCCCTGGGGCTTTCCAGCGCCGGAGCGGGTATCAGCCATTCCACCACCATAACGATACTGGCAATCGGCAGAACAAGGGGCATCAGAATCGTGTTGCCGCACAGGCGGCTCCCGGGCAGCGCGGCATGTATCAGCAGCGCAAGCAAAAGCCCCAGCACAAGCAGCGTCGGCACCCCAAGCGCCAGAAATTTCACGGTATTGCCTGCCGCCAGCCGGAAAGACTCAGACGCCAGCACTTTTATATAGTTTTCGGCTCCGACAAAGCGCGCCTGCCCGCCGCCAAGTCCGAAAGAATAGCCCACCACCATGCAAAAGGGCAGTGCGAAAAACAAAACCGTACCGGCCAGAATCGGCAAAAACAAAGCACCGCCCACAAGCCGTCTTCGCTTATGCAAAGATAGCTGTCTGTTTTGTTTCCCCTTATTCATCCAGATAGGACCACTCCTTTTCAATTCCGGCATAGCACGCCTCCCAGCTCGTCTCTCCGCTCAAATAGGGCTCTGCCAGCAGATAAAGTCTGCCGTCGTAACGTCCCGCCAGACGGCACACGTCCAACCGCTCTTCCATATTCTGTAAATCCGTTTTCAGAACCCCGCTAATCTCGCCCGGCTGCACCGGCTGCACCGAAAGCTGCTCCAGCATTTTCGCCGCGCAGCCCCGTCGCACCGGCCAGCTTGTGCCGCCGCAGATGAAATTGGCCGCGCTCCCGCTGCTTTCCAAAACGCCGCTGCCCTGAACCGTATCGCCTAACAGGAACAAAAGCAGTTCCGCGGCTGCCCCGGTATTCTTACAGCCTGCGGAAACCGCGGCGGTGATACAGGGCGTCATCGTCAGACCGCCCTTCTCGTTCGGAATCGGCAAAAGCCTTGCCGTTTGGCCGCCATCCTCCAAGGCCCGCAGGGAATATCCCGTATCAAGAGCGGCTCCCGCCAGAATCACCGCGCCTTCCTGAAGACACATATCCGTATTGACCGCGGCAAAAAAATCATCCTCAGAGCCGTCATAGTCCGCCAGAACCAGCCTGGCTTGCTCCAGCGTATCCAGCCATGCAGGCGTATCCAGCCGGATTTTCGCCTCCTGCACGGAAACCGGGGACTCTGACGGCGCATTCATCAAAAGCGACGGAAGCGAAACATTCAGATAAGGACGCGTTTCTTTCGGCAGAGACAATAACTCCTCCACATACACGTCCGTTCCCGCCATAGCCGCCGCTTCGTCAAAACCGCTGTCTGCAAGGCCGTCCGCCGTCGCAATCATTGCGGGACAGGTGTAGCTCAGCGGCAGAATATACGACTTCCCTTCATATATTCCGGCCTCCTGCAACGGCGCAACATATGCCTTGCCGTCAAACTCCGAATGTTCAAACAGGAAATCCAAATCGTGAAAAACGCCTCCCATAATCTGTCGCTCCAGATTCGGGAACAGCATATAGCTGTCGTAGTCCTCCGACGGCCGGTTGAAGAAAAGGTAAATATCCGCGCCCTCTCCTCCCATCAGCTCCGTGCGGGTCCTCGCCAGCGCGGCGGCACGCTCCTCCGTCATCGCACTATCCTGCGTATTGACCGGCGGAAGATAAACCACCTCCAGCGCGGTCCCCGGGTGGCTCTTTTGAAACTCCGCCAGAATCGGCCCCAAATACATTTCACTTAAACCGTTTCCGTCCGCACAGACGGTAAGCTTTCCTCCTGACGTATCCCGGACGCCGCATCCGCCGGCCAGCCCGGCCAGCAGCATGACAAGCATCATACATAAAAAACGTCTCTGTTTTCTCATAACAATATTCATCCCTCCGAAAATCACATGGTATGGAGCGTCTTAAGCGACGGCAAAGCCTCTATAATCTCCTCTCTGGAATACTCGCCCGTCAGTTCGGTAGATATCAGTCCCAGATACCGAAGCTGCTTAAGCGGGCGCAAATCGTCAAGGGTGATTCCCGTCGTATTTCCCCGGCTTGTCACAATCGTAAGGAAATCGAGCTGCCCGACCTCTCCAATAGGGCTTCCGTCTACTTCGTCGCCAATGCTTAAATACAGTTTTCTCAGCTTAGGAAGCTGCGGCAGGAAAGAGAGCGTTTCCGGGTCCCACAACAGCAGCAGTTCCAACTCCTTCATCTGCGCAAGCACCTCCGCATTCCAGCTTATTTCTCCGCCCGCCTCCAGAAAAATCAGCCGGTCCGCCGCCGGAAGCAGAAAGCTTCCGTCCGTAACTTTACTCCAGTCCGTATAGCCCCCGCCTCCGATTGTAAACCCCTTAAGCGCCGGAAGCGCCGCCAGTTCGTCCATTCTCTCCTCCGCAGCGGATGAGCCATGAAACGCAATCATTTCAAGCTGTGGCAGACTCTGAAGAGGCTCTAAGGAGGGAAGTTCAATGGCACCAAACTCAACCCACTGCAGATTGCTGCAAAGCGCGAAGTCTTCAAGGGACGCCGGCTGCTTCGTCGGCCAGTAATGCCATTCTCCTCCCGATTCCTTTGGAATCGTTCCGTCAAGCATCTGCAAATCGGACCAGTATTTGTCGTAACGCCAGTATATCCCGTGAATTTTCTGCAGCTCGCTTCGCAGAACCTCCCCTTCTTTCTTTCCGAGTATGTTCCGCAGCATCTCTTCTGTAACCGAATCTTTAAAGGAAACCGGCCCGTCCTCAAAGACAACGCCGCTTTCCTTTAACTGCTCCTCGCTCAGTCCCGTCCCTCCGAATCCCTCAAATTCAGCGGAAACCGTCCTCTTCGGCTCCTTAGTCTTTCCCTGTTCCTTTTCCTGCTCCCCGGTTTTTACGGCTTTGCCGCATCCGGAAAGCAACAACAATACGGCGAAAGCTATCGCTGTCCGCCGTATCCCAAAACCACGCATAGCGCCACCCCCTTTGTCATAATAAATACGCTTTTGTCTGTTATTTATTATAACATCCGGGCGCCCTGTGCGTCTATCATTTCCAAACCACAAAAATTGATTTTCCGGGCCTTATCCGTTCAGCTTAAGGAACCGCTCGTAGATTCCGCAGACATTGGCGGCGTCCTTGGGGCTTGGCATCTCGCAGAAAATCCGAAGCAGAGGCTCTGTCCCCGAGAACCGTGCAATCACCCAGCCGCCGTTTTTAAAGTAAACCTTGGAACCATCCAGATAGCTCACCTTCTCCGTCTCAAAGGGAAGGGACGGCAGCTTTTTATCCGTCAGCAAAAGCTTTTGGATTTCCGCCTTTCTTTCCTCATTGAACCGGTAGTCCCGCTCCTCCATGGCGATTAATCCGTATTTCGATTCAATATCCGCTATGATTTCCGAAAGCCTTTTGCCGGAAGAGGCAATCATTTCTACCAGAAGCATGGCGGCGTAGATTCCGTCTTTTCCCCGGATATGGCCCCTCACCGTAAGACCGCCGGAAGACTCCCCGCCGATAACGGCGTCCGTCTCGTTCATCTTTGCGGAAATATGTTTAAAGCCCACCGGAACCTCGTAGCATTTTTCCCCGAAGTCCTCGGCTACCCGGTCCAGCACATGGGTAGTGCAGATATTGCGTACCACAGGCCCGGCCCAGCCCTTGAACTTTTTCAGGTAATAGTACAAAAGCACCAGTATCTCATTGGGATGCAAAAACCGTCCCGTATCGTCGATAATCCCCAGCCTGTCCGCGTCCCCGTCGGTGGCGATTCCGATGTCATAGCCCTTGTCCGTCACATAGGTCTGAAGCATGTGGAGGGTTGCCACCGTGGGCGCCGGGAGACGCCCGCCGAACAGAGTGTCATGCCTGTCGTGAATCACCTCCACCTCGCAGCGGGCGGTCTGAAGGAGGGTCCGCAGAGAGGTTTCCGATACCCCGTACATGGGGTCCAGCACCACCTTAAGCCCTCTCTCCCTTATGGTTTCCATGTCAATGACGTCTATCAGGTTGTCCAGATATTCGTTCAGGGGATAAATTTCCCGAATCAGCCCCTGCTCCTTTGCCTTGTCGTACTCCATCTCAGGCACAGGAAGCGCCACCCCGGCGATATAGGTTTCTATCTCTTTTGTCTGAATCTCGTCGGCGTCCCGCCCGCCTTCCGTGAACACCTTGATTCCGTTGTAGATTGCCGGATTATGACTTGCCGTCACCATCATTCCATAAGAAAAACCGTGCTTTTCCACGTAATACATCACCAGAGGGGTAGGCGAGGACTTGTTAATCAAATGCGCCTGTACCCCTTCCGCCGCAAAGACAACGGCCGCCCACTGCATGGCTTCCTTAGACAGAAAACGCCTGTCATAGCCCATAACGATTCCGTGCCCGCAGACACCCTCGTCTTTCATCTTCTCACACAGCGCCTTTGCCAGTATCTGTATATTCTGTTTTGTAAATCCGTCTCCGATTACGGCCCGCCAGCCGCCCGTGCCAAACTGAATCATTTTTACCCCCTTTTCCGCGCTGCTTTTCAGCGCAGATTCTTTTTCACAGACATTGCCCCCTCAGGGCGTCCTATCACGGACAAAGAATAACTTTCACCTCATGGACGCTTCCCGGCTCCCCGGCCGGAATTTTGCTCACGTCTTTACCGTCCAGATGAATTTGTACTTTTCCTTTCATTATCCCCGCCGGATTTTCCACATGGATATGGTATACTGCTCCCCGCCAGATTCTCGTTAAGTCAAATTCTTTCCAGTCGGAAGGAATACAAGGGTCTACTTCCAGAGCATCGAACCCGGGGCGGATACCCAGCATATAGCGGGTGGCGGAAAAATACGCCCAGCCCCCGGAGCCTGTCATAAAAGGATGATGAGCCTGCCCGAATCTGCTGTGCTCCTTTCCGCTGATAAACTGGCAGTAAGAATAAGGCTCCGCCTCCCGGATTTCAATGATATCGTTCTGATTATAAGGACAGAGGGCGTCGTAGTATTTCATGGCCACATCGCCCCTTCCAAGCAGACATTCCGCCGCCCACACCCAGGGATTGGGATGGGAAAAGATGGAGGAATTTTCCTTAAGCCCCGGATAAACCTTGGTGATAAAACCAATATCCGGGTCCGGCTTTGTATAGGCCGGCGTGTTCAGTAAAAGGCCGTAAGGCGTGTAAAGATACTTTTCGATAGCCTCCATCGCCTTTAAAGCACGTTCTCCCTTTGCCGCGCCGGAGAGCACCGCCCAGGCGTTGGATTCCAGATGAACCCGCCCTTCTTTATCCTCAAAGGTTCCTATCTTTCTGCCCTTCTTCGTGATGCCCCGGATGTACCACTCCTTATCCCAAAGCACCTCGTCGCAGGTACGCCGCACCTTCTCCGCCACAGACTCATAGTGGACGGCGTCCTCCTCTTTTCCAAGATACCGCGCCAGCCCGATAAAATTATCCAGCGCCCAGTAATGCAGAAAGCTGACCATGGCACTTTCCCCGCCTCCAAGATTTAAACAGTCGTTCCAGTCCGCCCGCAGTCCCTTGCAGATTCCGTTTTCCCCTACCTGCTTTTCGGAAAAGTCCAGAATTGCTTTCAGATGTTCGTAAACCGTAGCGCTGCCGCCGTCCGCATAGGGCATGACCTTTTCCGCAAAATCAAACTCTCCCGTTTCTTTGATATATTCCGCCACAGCCGGAACCAGCCACAGCGCGTCGTCCGCGCAGGCATCCTCCGGGCCGTGGATTCTGTCCTTTTCCGCTACGGGAATTACCGTGGGCGATTTGAAGCCGTCGCCTTTTTTCTCCTCCTCAAACCACGCCGGGTCAAAGAGATGCAGACCGTAGCCCTCCGATACCAGCCCGTTTAAAAGCTGCTCGATTCTCTCCCGGCACTTTCCCGGATTGGAGTGCGGAATGGTCATGGCGTCCTGAGCGGTATCCCGGTAGCCAAGCCCTGTCCGTCCCCCCACCTCGATAAAGGAGGCAAATCTGGAAAACATCACGTTAATCTCTGACTGGTACAGCGTCCATATGTTGATAAGCGTATTCATCCCCTGATTGGGCGTCTTTATCTGAAGCTTACCGCACTTGTCCTCCCAGTAAGCACGAAGCGCATTAAAAGCCCTGTCCACGTTGTCAAAATTGCTGAACTTCTCCCGCACGGGAACCGCCGCCGCCCGGTTTCCTTCTCCCAGCATATAGACAAGACGCACCGTCTCCCCCGGCTGTAACGTCACGTTTTTCTGCAGAGCGCCGCAGTGATTGCCGCCCTTCTCAAAACTTCCGCCGCACACGCCCTCTGTCACCGCCCTGGGATTGCTTTCCGTGTGATAACGCCCCAGGAAATCGTCTCTCATACAGTCAAAACCGTCAGGCTCAAAGCTGGCGGTAAAGTACTGATATCCGTCGGGCTCATAAAAAAGGTCTTCCTCAATAATGCCGTCCGCATAGGAGCTTCCGGCGCTGTACAGACTCATCTGAAAATTCTGGTTATCCACCGCGATGGAATGAAATGAAAATTCCAGATAGGAAAACAGGCTTAAATCGCGCGCCCCATCCCCCTCGTTTGTCACCGTCACATCCCACAAAAGTACATTCTCCCCTATAGGTACAAACATGGTCTGGGTGGCGGACAGACCACTGTAGCGGCATTCATAGGAGGTATAGGACATGCCGTGACGGCAGGTATATTGCGCCTCATCAAAAGACTTCGCCACCGGCTGCCAGGAAATGCTGAAATAATCCCCATTGCCGTTATCCCTGATATAAATATAATAACCCGGTCTGTCCATCGGGACGCTGTTTCCGCGAAAACGGCTGATGCGGTGGTATTCCGGGCTTTTGTAGAAGGAATACCCGCCCGCGGTGTGGTTGATGACCGCAGCAAAATCCTCCACCCCCAGATAGTTGGTCCAGGAGGTGGGAATATCCAGCCTGTCAATAACATATTCCCGTTTTTTGTCGTCAAAATATCCGTATCTCATAGTAAATCCCCCGTATTTTATAATAGATAGGTTTATTATAAAATACGGGGGGCATTATAGAAACTGTCATTTGTGGTAAAATTTGTTTTTATTTGTGGTTTTGGACGCCGGCTTTATCTTCGATACTTTGTCGGCAATACGACATGATATATCAGCTTTGATACATTGTGTGATTTGTGTATAGCCTCACTCAAAGCCATCCATGCCGGTTTCAAATATAAACTTTTACTTAGTTATGCCTTATATTCGAAGCCAAACTTTTCAATTATCCTTGTATTTATTTTCTAGATTATAACATTCTCTACATTTCTTGCGGTCAACTTCCTCAATTCCTCTATGGTCTCTTCCATCTCCGTTGGTTCCTGTTTAAAGCACAGGAGATACAGCCCCCTCTCATAGTCTTTCTGAACATCTACGTTTTCTTCATTCTCTCCGGCTAACCTCCCAAGTTCCTCTATCGTAACTTTTCGCTCCGCCAGTTCCTGTTTTAAACTCAGGTTAAGCAGCCCTCTCGCATAGGCTTTCTGAACATCTACGTTTTCTTCATTCTCTCCGGCTAACCTCCCAAGTTCCTC
>CAMSTM010000052.1 GCA_947063675.1 uncultured Lachnospiraceae bacterium
TAAATCCATTAACAGAACAAGATATTTATCAAGTACTAAAAAATGCATTAGAAAAAGGAGATGGACAAGGGAAAGGAATTTACCGTTTTCCTTATTTTATCGGCAATCGGACTTGTGATTAACGAAATTGTAATGTATGTCTGCATTGACGGCATCTATGCCCACAGCGACCTGCTTAAGGAATATATTTCAGACTCGCTCATGGTATCTGTGGGAGCCGTGGCGGCGACCGGCGTTGTGATGGTATACAATTTTATTTCACGGAAAATGTTTCTGGAAAGAAAGTAAATTATGGATGTCATGTGTTTTTCCGCATCTGCAGAAAAGATTTCTGCGGATGCGGAACGCTTCTGTGAAATCAAAAACCGGATTGTGGGAAAAAGCAGGGAACGCAGCGGAATCGGGACTTTGCAGGAAAAGACGGTTCATGCCGTTTTAAAGGAGTTTTACGCGCCGGATGAAAACATGCAGGAAATCTCCATAGGCAGGTTTGTGGCGGATATTTATACCGGCTCTGATATTATGGAAATTCAGACAGGCCACTTTGACAATCTCCGGAGGAAGCTGGACTGTTTTCTTCCCGACTATCCGGTGACTGTGATTTATCCCATTCCCCGAATCAAGTATTTAATATGGGTGGACACGGAGACGGGAGAATGTTCCAAACCCAGGAAAAGCACTGTAAAAGGCTCTGTCTACAGGGCTTTTTATGAGTTATATAAAATAAAGAAATACCTTTCAAATCCGAATCTTCGCCTGCGCTTTCCTTATCTTGAACTTGAGGAGCACAGGCTTCTTGACGGTTGGAGCCGGGATAAGAAAAAGGGCTCCCATCGCTATGACAGAATCCCCAAAAACTTTCTGGGCGAGGTGAGAATTGAGAGCTTAAGCGATTACCTGCAATTGCTTCCCGCCGCTTTGCCGGAGCCCTTTACCGCGGCGGAATTCGGAAAGGCTGTGGGAGAGAGGAAGGAAACGGCAGCAAAGGTGGCGCATGTTTTAAATTATCTGGGAGTCATCGAAAGAGACGGGAACAGAGGCCGGGCGTATACTTATCGCAGAGCGGATAATACGGGGCGATAAAATTGATGACTATGGAGAAGTTTTGCGTTATAATGTGTTTCATGCAGAGCCTGTTATAAGGCATGCAGAGGATAGGAAAGTCGAAAAATGGAAAATGCAATTAATTTTAATGAAATAAATATAGATTTGAATCCGCCGGAAGACGAACCGGCCCGCCAGTACTATTTTATAGCAAAATGCCGCCGGTATGTGAAAGCGGAGAGCGAACGCCTGGGGCGTCCGCTTACGGCGGCGGTGATAACTTTCGGGTGTCAGATGAACGCCCGGGATTCGGAAAAGCTCTCCGGGATTCTTGAAAGCATCGGTTATCTGCCGGCGGAGGACGAAAACGCGGATTTTGTTATTTACAATACCTGTACAGTGCGGGACAATGCCAACCAGAGAGTTTATGGCCGCCTGGGCCATATCAACAGCCTGAAAAAGAAAAAACCTCACATGAAGGTGGCTCTTTGCGGCTGTATGATGCAGGAGCTTTCCGTGATTGAAAAAATCAAAAAAAGCTACCGCTTTGTGGATTTGGTTTTCGGAACCCACAATATTTACAAGTTTGCGGAGCTTTTGGCGGAAATGTTTGAAAGCGCTGCCGCCGGAAGCGGAAACACAGCCGGCAATGGCAGCTGTGCCGGCAGCGGCGATATCTGCGGGACACATTCCGGCGGACAAAACGCGTCTCACAGAATAATAATCGATATTTGGGAGAACACGGACAAAATCGTGGAAGACCTTCCGGTGGAGCGTAAATATCCTTTTAAATCGGGGATTAATATTATGTTCGGCTGCGACAACTTTTGCAGCTACTGCATTGTGCCCTATGTGAGAGGGCGCGAGCGGAGCCGGAGCCCAGAGGATATTCTGCGTGAAATCAGGGCGCTGGCCAGGGACGGTGTGGTGGAAGTCATGCTGCTAGGGCAAAATGTCAATTCCTACGGCAAAAATCTGGAGAATCCGATTACTTTTGCGCAGCTTTTATGGGAAGTGGAACAAATCGAAGGAATTGAGAGAATCCGATTTATGACCTCCCACCCCAAGGATTTGTCGGATGAGCTGATTGCGGCGATGAAAGAATCAAAAAAGATATGCAGGCATCTCCATCTGCCTCTGCAGTCAGGCTCTACCCGGATTTTAAACGCAATGAACAGGCGGTATACAAAAGAGCAGTATCTTGCCCTTGCGGAAAAAATCAGGAGAGAAATCCCGGATATTTCCATCACTACCGATATTATTGTGGGATTTCCCGGGGAAGAGCCGGCCGATGTGGACGAGACTATTGATGTGATTAAAAAAGTACAGTATGATAATGCCTTCACCTTTATCTATTCCAAACGTACGGGGACGCCAGCGGCGGCAATGGCAGAGGCCATGGCCGGGACCATGGAGGAAAATCAGGAAAGAGAAATGATGGTAAAGGAAGGTTTTGACCGCCTGCTTAAGGTGGTTCAGGATACTGCAAGGCAGCGGGTGGCGAGGCTTGAAGGACAGATACTTGACGCTCTTGTGGAGGAGGTCAGTGAACAGGACAGCCGGCTTTTGACGGGGCGGCTCTCCAACAATACCATTGTGCATTTCCCGGGGGATAAAAGCCTTATCGGCAAGATTGTGCCGGTTTATTTAAAAGAATGCCACGGCTTTTATTATCTTGGGGAAAAGCAGTAATTGTATATGTGTGGAATCTGACAGGCAAAGGATATGACATATGCGGGCAGAGGCTGCAAATGATTTGAGGTAAAAAATGGCAGAAATGACACCAATGATGACGAAATATATGGAAACCAAAAAGGAATACCCTGACTGTATTCTTTTTTACCGGCTGGGTGATTTTTACGAGATGTTCTTCGAGGATGCCCTCACGGCTTCAAAGGAGTTGGAAATCACGCTGACCGGAAAGGACTGCGGGCTTTCGGAGCGTGCTCCCATGTGCGGCGTTCCCTACCATGCCGTTGACGGATACTTAAACAAGCTGGTTTCCAGGGGGTATAAGGTGGCCATCTGCGAGCAGGTGGAGGACCCGAAGCAGGCAAAGGGACTGGTGAAGCGGGAGGTCCTGCGGGTAGTGACTCCCGGAACCAACCTGAATATGCAGAGTATGGACGAGGGCCGCAACAGCTTCATCATGAGCATTGCCTATTTTGAGGAGAAGACGGGCATTTCCGTTGCGGACGTCACCACAGGCGACTATTTTCTCACAGAGGTAAACGACGCCAGAAAGCTTCTGGATGAAATCAACAAATACAGCCCGAAGGAAATCATCTGCAACGACGCGTTTCTCGTAAGCGGGGTGGATATCGAGGATTTAAAGGGCAGGCTCCACATTTCTTTATACTCGCTGGAAGCCCATTATTTTGATGAGGACAGATGCAGAAAAAGTCTTTTAAAGCATTTTCATGTAAGTACTCTGCAGGGGATGGGGATTGAGGATTTTCCTACCGGGATGATTGCCGCCGGGAGCCTTATGCTGTATCTTCTGGATACCCAGAAAACCCCGCTTGAGCACTTCACCCATTTGTATCCGTATCTCACCAGCAGGTATATGCTCCTTGACAGCTCCACTAGAAGAAATCTTGAGCTGATGGAAACTCTGCGGGAAAAGCAGAAGCGGGGCTCTCTTTTGTGGGTGCTCGACAAGACAAGGACGGCGATGGGCGCAAGGACTCTGCGCACCTTTATTGAACAGCCGCTGATTGATAAAGAGGAAATAGAAAAACGCCTGGACGGTATTGAGGCGCTGCTTTACCAGGCTATGAGCCGGGATGAAATCAGGGAGTATTTGAATCCCATTTACGATTTGGAGCGGCTTCTTGGACGGGTAAGCTATAAGACCGCCAACCCAAGGGATTTGATTGCGTTTAAAAATTCCCTTCAAATGCTGCCTCACATTAAGACCATGCTCCGGGATTTTGATGCGGAAATCTTAAAAAGCATTGACAGTGAAATCGACAGCCTTTCCGATGTGTGCAGTCTGATTGAAAATGCAATCGGCGACGAACCGCCCATTGCCGTCAGGGAAGGCGGAATCATCAGGGACGGCTTTGACGATACCATAGACAATCTGCGCCATGCCAAGACGGAAGGCAGGAACTGGCTGGCGAAGCTGGAGGAGGAAGACCGGGAGAGGACGGGGATTAAGAACCTGAAAATCCGTTACAATAAGGTGTTTGGTTATTACTACGAGGTGACAAACTCCTATAAGGATTTGGTGCCTGAGGATTATATCAGAAAGCAGACCCTTGCCAATGCGGAGCGGTACACCAACGCCCGCTTAAAGGAGCTGGAGGATACGATTTTAAACGCGGAGGACAAGCTGTTTTCCCTGGAATACGATGTGTTCTGCCAAATCAGGGACGCTATTGCGGGGGAAATGGAGCGGATTCAGAGAACCGCCAAAGCCGTGGCGCGGCTTGACGTACTCTGTTCCCTTGCCCTTGTGGCGGAGCGGAATCAGTATGTCCGGCCCGCCATCAATGAAAAAGGCGTCATTGACATCAAAGAAGGACGGCACCCGGTGGTGGAGCAGATGCTTTCCGGCGATATGTTTATCTCCAACGACACCCATCTGGACAACAGCAAATATTGTGTTTCGGTTATCACCGGCCCCAATATGGCGGGAAAATCCACCTATATGCGGCAGGTGGCGCTGATTGTGCTGATGGCCCAGATTGGCAGCTTTGTTCCGGCCAAAAGCGCAAATATCGGTCTGGTGGACCGGATATTTACCCGGGTGGGCGCTTCCGACGATTTGGCCAGCGGCCAGAGCACCTTTATGGTGGAGATGAACGAGGTGGCCAACATTTTGAGAAACGCAACCAGAAACAGCTTGCTGATACTGGATGAAATCGGGAGGGGAACCTCTACCTTTGACGGCCTCAGCATTGCCTGGGCGGTGATTGAACACATCAGCAACAAAAAACTGCTGGGGGCGAAAACCCTTTTTGCCACTCATTATCATGAGCTCACGGAGCTGGAAGGGAAAATGTCAAACGTAAACAATTATTGTATTGCCGTGAAGGAAAAGGGCGACGATATTGTGTTTTTGCGTAAAATCGTAAAGGGGGGCGCCGACAAGAGCTACGGTATTCAGGTGGCAAGGCTTGCGGGCGTTCCCGATATGGTCATCGACAGGGCGAAGGAAATCGCGGCGCAGCTTAGCGATAACGATATTCTTGAAAAGGTACAGAGCATTTCCGCCCCGGTGAAGGAAGGGCGGCAGAAGCCCGTAAAATACGATGAGGTGGACTTGAGCCAGATGTCGCTTTTTGACACGGTGACGGACGAGGACGTGTTAAAGGAGCTTGGCGAGATTGACATTCCCAATCTGACGCCTATGGACGCTATGAATATTCTCTACAGGCTGCAGACCAAATTAAAGAACAGGTGGCATGTGTGAGGGCGTTCTGTTTCACAGCCCGCCCTACACTTTATGTATTTATATTTTGGCAGGAAAAGAAGGAGACGTAATGCCGGAAATTCATTTGTTAAATCAGAGTACCATCGATAAAATCGCTGCGGGCGAGGTTGTGGAGAGGCCGCTCAGCGTGGTGAAAGAGCTGACGGAAAACGCCATAGACGCCGGGGCGGGCGCTGTCACCGTAGAGATTAAGGACGGAGGGATTTCCTTTATCCGGGTGACAGACAACGGCTGCGGCATTGATAAGGGACAGGTAAAGAAAGCCTTCCTGCGGCATGCCACCAGTAAAATCACCTCCATTGAAGATTTAAGCCATGTGGCAAGTCTGGGATTTCGCGGGGAGGCTTTGTCCAGTATTGCGGCGGTGGCGCAGGTGGAGCTTATTACAAAGACGGAAAATGAGCTTACCGGAATACGCTATGCCATTGCCGGAGGGAAGGAGGACGAGTTTGAGGAAATCGGTGCGCCGAACGGAACCACGTTTCTGATAAGGAACCTCTTTTTCAATACGCCGGTAAGAAAAAAGTTTTTAAAGCAGCCACAGACAGAGGGCGGTTACGTGGCGGATATGATGGAGCATCTGGCATTATCCCGCCCGGAAATTTCCATTAAGTTTATTCAGAACGGGCGGCTGCGTTTCCATACTTCCGGGAACGGCAATTTGAAGGAGGTTATCTATAGGATTTACGGGAAGGATATAACAGACGCCCTGATTCCCTTTGAAGCAAAGGGGAATGGGTTTTCTGTCAGCGGCTTTCTTGGAAAGCCGGAGATTAACCGCGCAAACAGGAATTTTGAAACTTATTTTGTGAACGGGCGGTATGTCAAAAACGATATCCTGACAAAAGCTGTGGAGGAAGGGTATCGGGCTTTCCTGATGCAGCATAAATTCCCTTTCTGCGTACTGCATTTTCAGATGGAACCGGCGGAAATTGACGTAAATGTCCATCCGGCCAAAATGGAAATCCGGCTGATTCACGGCAGCGAGCTTTACGAGGAGATATCCGGTGCGGTAAGAGAACGGCTTCGCGATATGGAGCTGATTCCCGGCGTGCGGTTTGAGGAAAAGGAAACAATCAAATCTGCGGCAAGCCGGAGGGAAACCGCCCCGGAGCCCTTTGAGGAGAGGCGCGCGGCCATGCTGAACGTATCCATGCCAGAACCAGATTCAGCAATGCCGCCCCAAACGCCTGCCGTGATGGAGGAAGCCGCTGTATACAAAGCCAAAATGACGGGAAACAGAATAATCGGCAACGAAAATGGCGGAATTTTCCAGAGGAATGAAGGAATTCATGCAAATATTATCAAGGCGGGAGAGCACATACTGGTAGAAAAACCGGCTCAGCTCAATCTGTTTGAGGAGAAATTTTTATCCCCGGACGCAAAGGAAGATTATCAGATACTGGGACAGATTTTTGATACCTACTGGCTGGTCGCCTTCAGGGACAGGCTTTTTATTATTGACCAGCATGCCGCCCATGAAAAGGTGAAATATGAGCGGATGGTAAAGGAGCTGGAAGAAAAAAAGATTTCGTCCCAGATGCTGAATCCGCCGGTGATTGTCACGCTCACCGGAAAAGAAGAGGAAATACTGCGGGAATATCTGGATTATTTTGTACAGATGGGATTTGAGATAGAAGAGTTCGGCGCATCCTCCTACGCAATAAGGAGTATGCCGGCGGATTTGTACGGATGCAACGAGAAGGAATTCTTTTCTGAGCTTCTGGACGAGCTGGCTGTCCGGCCGGCAGGAAGTGCCTGCGCAGGTACGGGGGAGATTATTTTGCAAAAGCTTGCCTCCATGGCATGCAAGGCGGCAGTAAAAGGGAATAATACTTTGAAAACACAGGAGGCCGCCGCGCTGATTGACGAACTGCTCACTCTTGAGAATCCCTATCATTGCCCTCATGGAAGACCGACAATTATCTCCATGAGTAAGTATGAGATAGAAAAGAAGTTCAAGCGTATCATATGACCCGGGACATCGGAAGAACGGCGGAATAAAGGTGTTTTTATGAATCAGAAAAATAAATTAATTATTCTCACAGGCCCTACGGCGGTGGGAAAAACGGCGCTGTCCATTTCACTTGCAAAAAAAATCGGCGGGGAGATTATTTCAGCCGATTCCATGCAGGTCTACAAATATCTGGATATCGGTTCCGCCAAGATTAAGGAAGCGGAAATGGAAGGGGTTTCCCACCATTTAATCGATGCACTTTTGCCCGACAAGGAGTTCAATGTGTTTTGTTTTCAGCAGATGGCAAAGGAAGCGGCTCAGGGAATCTACGAACGCGGGCATATTCCCATTGTAGTGGGGGGCACCGGTTTTTATATACAGGCGCTTTTGTACGACATTGATTTTTCAGCGGAGGAAGATAATTCCAGGATTCGGGCGGCCCTTGAGAAGGCTGCGGCAGAGCATGGAAACGGATATCTGTATGAGCGGCTGAAAGAGGTGGACGCGGACTCTGCGGCGGCCATTCATCCGAATAATCAGAAGCGCATTCTGCGGGCGCTGGAATTTTATCAGTTAAACGGTTTTCCCATTTCTCAGCATAATGAGAAGGAACGGCAGAAGGAATCCGCGTACCGGAGCTGCTATTTTGTTTTAAACGATTACAGGGAGCGGCTGTATCAGAGGATTAATGAACGGGTAGACGCTATGATGGCGGACGGGCTTTTAGAGGAAGTAAAGCGCCTTAGGGAAATGGGATGCAAAAGGGACATGCTTTCCATGCAGGGGCTTGGCTACAAAGAGATTTTGGCCTATCTGGACGGAGAATGCGTTCTTGAAGAAGCGGTTGCGCAGATAAAGCAGAATACCCGCCATTTTGCCAAACGTCAGCTTACATGGTTCCGCCGGGAGAAAGACGTTATCTGGATTGACAAGCCTGATTTTGATTATAGCAATGATAAAATTTTAAATTTTATGGAAGAAAAAATCCGGCTGCTGTGATATTTTTCAGCCGCTGCGGCAATTTGTATGCCTGCAGGAGACAAAGCTCCGACGTCGCCGGCTTGCGGCAGGCAGAGGGATGAAAGGAAAAGAAAATGAAGAATTCTTATATGGAGCAGATGTATCGGGAAGCGGGTATCAGCCCGCAGGTTTATGCTTACGGGGAAGCTGTATGGAATTCCCTCAAAAGCCGTTGGGAGGAAATCGACGCCATTTCTGAATACAACCAGATGAAAGTGATAAAAGCCATGCAGAAAAACAGGGTCAGCGAGGCTTGCCTTATGGGGACCACCGGCTACGGCTATAACGATTTGGGACGGGAGACCTTAGAGCGGGTTTATGCCGATGTCTTTCATACCGAGGACGCCCTTGTCAGACCGCAGATTACCTGCGGGACTCACGCTCTTGCCCTTGCCCTTATGAGTAATCTTCGTCCGGGAGACGAGCTGCTTTCCCCTGTGGGAAAGCCTTATGATACCTTGGAGGAAGTGATTGGCATCCGGCCTTCAAGGGGCTCCCTTGCGGAATACGGAATCGCCTACCGCCAGGTGGACTTGCTTGCTGACGGCGGCTTTGACTATGAGAATATCAAAAAAGCGATAAATGAAAAGACCAGGCTGGTGACGATTCAGCGCTCCAGGGGCTACCAGACAAGGCCCACCCTGTCTGTTTTGCGGATTGGAGAACTGATTTCCTTTATCAAAAAAATCAAACCGGAGATTATCTGCATGGTTGATAACTGCTATGGAGAATTTACGGAAGTCACAGAGCCCTCCGACGCAGGCGCCGATTTGGTGGTGGGCTCTCTGATTAAAAATCCCGGCGGCGGTCTTGCCCCTATCGGCGGCTATCTGGCGGGAAAGAAGGAATGCATCGAAAACGCCGCCTGCCGTCTCACCTCCCCTGGTCTTGGACGTGAGGTAGGGGCTTCTCTTTCGGCGCTTTCCGCTTTTTATCAGGGGCTTTTCCTTGCCCCTTCGGTAACGGCAAACGCGTTAAAATCCGCCGTATTTGCCGCCAATATCTATGAGGATTTGGGGTTTCCCGTGGCGCCTGACGGGAAGGAATCCAGGCACGATATTATTCAGGCAGTTACCTTCGGGAAGCCGGAGGGAGTAATTGCCTTTTGCGAGGGCATCCAGCAGGCGGCGCCGGTGGACGGATATGTGACCCCGGAGCCCTGGGACATGCCGGGATACGACAGTCCCGTGATTATGGCGGCAGGCGCCTTTGTGTCAGGTTCCTCCATTGAGCTTTCCGCCGACGGCCCCATAAAACCGCCGTACGCCGTATATTTTCAGGGCGGCCTTACCTGGCAGCACGGAAAATTCGGAATCTTGAAAACATTACAGAAATTAGTGGAAAAAGGAATTATTGTGAAAGATTTTGACAGACGAAACTTATAAAAAAAAAGTAAAATCAGTATACATAAATTTCCATCTGTGTTAATATAAATATTAATTGTTTATCTTCCATATTCCAATTGAGAGAAGGGATTGGAAAGGAAACAAATGACAGAAATTATTACGGAAAACGCCATGCTCCCCTATGAAAAATTTCGCTTGTTAGGCCCGGGAGCCCTGACAGAAGCGGAGCTTCTCGCCATCATTTTGCGGACAGGCGTAAGAAACTGCCCGGCCACGGAGCTGGCGCAAAAGGTGCTTTCACTTGCAAAGGGCAAATACAGGGGGCTCAACAGCCTCCATCATATCTCCCTTGCAGAGCTTATGGAAATTCCGGGAATCGGAGAGGTGAAGGCAGTCAAAATCAAGTGTCTGGCGGAGCTTGCGGTTCGGATGGCGAAAGAGAAGGCGGCTGCGTCCCTTCGATTTGACTTCCCGGAGACGGTGGCGGATTTTTATATGGAAAAGCTGCGCCATCAGGAAAAGGAAATCATCCTGCTGCTATTGTTGGATAATAAGTTGAATTTAATAGAAGAATATATGGTATCCATGGGTACTGCAAGGGCTTCCCTCTTATCGGCAAGAGAGGTATTTATTGAAGCGTTAAAATGCAGAGCCTGTCATTTGATGCTCATGCATAATCACCCCAGCGGCGACCCGCATCCGAGCAGCCAGGATATCGCAATCACGCGAAAGATAAAAGAAGCCGGAGAACTTATGGACATTCCCCTGATAGACCACATTATCCTGGGGGATAATTGTTACATGAGTCTGAAGGAAGAAGATTTATTATAGAAAGAGGGGTACTTGCTTTGTCTAACAACGCATTTGGTATTGATTTAGGTACAAACAACATTAAAATTTACAATCGTTCGGGTGACTCTATTTTAGTGGAAAAAAACATGATTGCCATTGAAAACAAAGACACCCTGTTCGCTTACGGGGACTCCGCCTTTGAAATGTATGAGAAGGCGCCGGGAAATATTCATATTTCCTACCCGCTTTCTAACGGCGTGATTGCAGACATTAAGAATATGGAGCTGCTTGTCCGTTACTTTATCAATAATCTGAACAGAAGCAATCTGAAGGCCGCAGACTATTATGTGGCGGTTCCCACCGACGTTACAGGCGTCGAAAAGAGAGCCTTTTACGACCTTGTCCGTGATGCCGGCGTAAAGGCCAGAAGGGTTATGATGGTGGAAAAGGCCGTGGCGGACGGATTAGGACTTGACATCGACGTCAAAAACTCCCAGGGTGTCCTGATTGTGAACGTGGGATTTGACACCACTGAAATTTCCATTCTCTCTCTTGGCGGAATCGTTTTAAGCCGCCTGATTAAAATCGGCGGGCGGAAATTCGACGAAGCGATACGCGCTGCGGTGAGACGGGAATTCAGCCTTATTATCGGAGGGAAAACCGCCGAAAATGTAAAAATATCATTAAGGGATTTGGCCAGGGAGGGTAAAAACGCCGTGGTTTACGGCAGGGATATTGTCACGGGCCTTCCGGTGGAGCGTGAGCTTCCCACCCAGATGATTGACGAATCTCTGTTGGAGCATTTCTATACCATTATTGATAACATTAAGGTAATTTTAGAGCGCACGCCGCCTGAGCTTGCGGCGGATATATACCGCCATGGTCTCTATCTGACGGGCGGAGCCTCCAGCGTAAATCATCTGGCGGAGCTGATACAGGCGGGAACGGGACTTAAGGTGAATGTGTCCGAGAATCCAATCACCAGCGTGGCCCTGGGACTGTCAAAGATAATCAAGGACGATAATTACAAATCGGTTGCCTATGCGATTGAAGGAATGAATAAATGAGTCCAGTTGTAAAGAAAAAAGGAGAGAAGTTTACATTACCCGGTAAATATCTCCTTTTTATTTTAACATTACTATGTACGGGTTTAATTGTAATTACATTTAACACGAACCTGATAAGCGAGCCCATAAGCGCGGTTGGGGGCGCGTTGATTGTTCCTCTCCAGGAGTCCTTAAGCAAGGCCGGAAGCTGGCTGAAAGACCGTTCGGAGGAGCTGGTGCAGATTCGGAGCCTTTTGGAAGAAAACGCCCGCCTGCAGGCGGAGATTGACGAGCTTACTATAGAGAATATCAAGCTGCAGCAGGACAGATACGAGCTTACCAGTTTGAGAGAGCTTTACGAGCTGGATTCCCAGTATGACGAGTACCCCAAGGTGGGCGCGCGCATCATTGCCAAGGATTCCGGCAACTGGTTTCATTCTTTTACCATCAATAAGGGCTCGGAGGACGGGTTGCAGATAGATATGAATGTGATGGCCGGAAGCGGTCTGGTGGGACGCATTGTGGCCGTGGGGCCTACATGGTCAAAAGTCATGTCCATTATCGACGACAATTCCAATACCAGCGGAATGGTGCTTTCCACCTCCGACAGACTGATTGTATGCGGTGATTTGGAGCTGTACTCGGAAGGGCTCATCCGCTTTGAAAGCCTGATAGACAATGCGGACAGAGTGGCAGAAGGGGATAAAATCGTCACTTCCAGTATCAGCGATAAATATCTTCCGGGGATTTTGATTGGTTATATTTCAAGTCTTGATGTGGATTCCAACAATCTTACCAAATCAGGCCTGATTACGCCGGCAGTTGATTTTGAACATCTCGAGGAGGTGCTGGTCGTCACTAAGCTGAAACAGACGGTGGGAGATTATTAAGTGAAACGATTTATTGTATCCATAATTTTGATAATCCTATGCTTTTTGCTGCAGACCACTTTTTTTAAGGGGCTGGCTTTCGGCGGTATTGTACCCAATCTCCTGATTATCATTACTTCATCCTTCGGGTTTATGCGGGGGGAGAAGACCGGGCTTATCATCGGATTTTTCTGCGGACTTCTGGCGGATATTTTTTTTGGAAATGTGATTGGGCTTAATGCCATGATATATATGTACATAGGCTATGCCAATGGAAAGTTTCATCAGATATTTTTCCCTGACGACATTAAGCTGCCTCTTTTTCTGATTCTTGCAAGCGATTTGGCGTATGGCTTTTTGTATTATGTCACCTTGTTTTTAATGCGGTGCCGGTTTCAGATTGGCTTTTATTTCCTGCACATTATCCTCCCGGAAGCCGTTTATACCATACTGATAACTTTACTTTTATATCCTCTTGTCTTAAAAATCAATAAAATGCTTGAGGAATCGGAAAGAAGGAGTGAAAGGAAGTTTGTTTGAGGAACTGAAGGAAAATTTTATAAATTTGATAACTTCCAGGGTTTTTGTGGTTATTATCGCGCTCGTCTGCTTTGGAGCCGTCCTGATTAACAGGGTTTTTAACCTGCAGATTGTGCACGGGGAGGAATATCTGGATTCCTTCCAGACAAGAATTCTGCGGGAGAAGACAATCAAGGGAAGCCGCGGGTGCATTTACGACAGGAACGGCAATCTTTTAGCTTATAATGAGCTGGCGCATTCCGTTACAATCGAGGACGTCTACGAGAGCGGAAAATTAAAAAATTTTAATTTAAATACCACAATTTACAAACTGATACAGATGATTGAATCCAACGGCGATTCCATTGTAAGCGACTTTAAAATCATACTGGATAAAAACAACCATTATGTTTTTACCGTTGAGGGCACGGCTCTGGAGCGCTTTCTGGCGGATGTTTACGGACATACCACCATTGACAGGCTTGAGGAGAAGCAGCGGACGGCCACCGCCCAGGAGGTGGTGGATTATCTGTGCAGCTGGGAGCGTTTCCGAATCGGCAATTACACGGAGGACGACGATAAAAATTCCTTTGAGCCCGGAAACGGCTACACAAAGGATGAGGTTCTCAAAATCCTGAATATCCGTTACGATATGAACAACAACAGCTTTCAGAAATATATTGCCACCACGGTGGCTACGGACGTCAGCGAGGAAACCGTTGCGGTGGTCATGGAAAACCGCACGGAGCTGGAGGGAGTTTCCATTGAGGAGGACACTATCCGCAGATATGTTGACAGCATTTATTTTTCACATATTTTAGGCTACACCGGCAAAATCTCCCAGGAGGAGCTTACGGCGCTGACTGAAGAGGGAAGCGGGAAGAATTACGACCCTAACGATACGGTGGGAAAGCTTGGCATTGAAAAATCCATGGAAAGCTATCTGCAGGGAACCAAGGGCAAGGAAACCATCGTGGTAAACCATGTTGGCAAGGTGACGGAAAATATTGATTACGTGGAGCCGGTTGCCGGGAACAATGTGTATCTCACCATTGATAAGGATCTGCAGATTGCCGTTTACAAAATTCTGGAGGAAAAGCTGGCAAGTATATTGTATACAAATATCATCAATGCCAGGGAGCATACGGCTGCCACCGCCAGTAAAATCAAGATTCCCATATATGACGTTTATTTTGCCCTGATAAACAATAATGTAATCGACACGGGCCATTTTTCCGCGCCTGATGCAAATGCCGGCGAGAGGGAGGTCTATCAGTTATATCTGGACAGAAAAGCGCTTGTGTTTGATACCCTTAAGAGAGAGCTCACCGAAACCATGACACCTTATGAAAATCTGGATTTGGAGTATCAGGTTTATGAAAGCTTTATCGCAGAAATGCTTTATAACAACGGCATTATTGACAAAAGCAGGGTGGATACCGCGGACGAAACCTACATTGCGTGGACGATAGACGAGGTTATCAGCTTAAATGAATACTTAAATTACTGTATTGCCTCAAACTGGATAGATGTGGCGAAGCTGAATCTGACCAGCCAGTATTCCGATTCCGAGGAGATTTACGCCCGTATTGTGGATTATATCTTTGAAGAACTTGATGACAACCTGGATTTTACCAAGAGTATCTACCGGTTTATGATAAAAAAGGACGTGCTTTCCGGCACCCGGATTTGCCAGATTCTGCTGGAGCAAAATCTGGTTTCCGTACCGGAGGACGAGCTGTCGCTCTTTGAACGGGGCGGGGAATCCGCCTATACCTTTATGATGAACCGGATAAAAAATCTGGATATCACGCCGGCCCAGCTTGCCCTTGACCCTTATTCGGCTTCGGCGGTTGTGACGGACGTAAATACCGGGGACGTCCTGGCCCTTGTAACCTATCCGGGATATGACAATAACTTTATGGCAAACGGCGTAAATGCAGAGTACTATTCCCGGCTGTTAAATGATTTGTCAAGGCCGCTTATCAACTACGCCACCACCCATATGACCGCGCCAGGCTCCACCTTTAAAATGGTTTCGGCCACCGCCGGTTTTCTGGAGGAGGCTGTCAATCCGTATACGACCTTTACCTGCAACGGCGTGTTTGATAAAATCGAGCCGCCGCCGACCTGTTGGATTAACCCGGGACGCCACGGCACTTTAAACATAACCGAAGCAATTAAAAATTCCTGTAATGTGTACTTCTACGAGCTTGGCTATCGGCTGGGCATGGTAGGTGACACCTATTCCCCGGACGCCGGATTAAAGAAACTGGCAGACTATGCGGATATGTACGGTCTGACGGAAACCTCCGGTATTGAAATCGAGGAATCCACGCCTCAGATATCCGATATTGATGCTGCCCGTTCCGCAATCGGTCAGGGCACTAACAGTTTTTCCACAGTGGGGCTTGTCAGGTATGTTACTGCGGTTGCAAACAGCGGCACCTGCTATGACCTGACCCTGATTGACAAGATTACCGACCATCGAAGCGCGCTTTTGGAAGAGAGGAGCGCGCAGGTACGCAATACCATCGAGATGGACGCCGCCGAGTGGGACGCTATTCATCTTGGAATGCGGCAGGTGATTGAAAACCGGGCCGATTATCAGGATCTTGCCATAAGCGCCGCCGGTAAAACCGGTACTGCCGAGGAAAACTTAAACCGTGCAAACCACGCGCTGTTTGTCTGCTATGCGCCTTATGAGCAGCCGGAAATTGCAATAGCCACCCGAATTGCATTCGGATATACTTCCAGCTATGCGGCAAAGACCACAAAGGATATCATAAATTATTATTTCGGCTTAAAGGATGAAAACGAAATTATTACCGGAACCGCCCAGGCGCTGGCCGGAAGCACGGCAAGAACGGATTGATTTCCGGGGCAGTCCGCGCCGGAGAGGAGGAAATGTGTTATGAAAAATTCAGTCATCATCAAGAGTTTTCCCAGCGGTATTGTACTGCACCTGGATGATGAAATTCCTTTTGACGACCTGTTGTCGGATATTGCAGAAAAATTCAGGGAATCCAGCGGATTTTTCAAGGATGCTAAAATGGCGCTGTCTATCCGTGGACGCAGTCTGTCAGAGACAGAGGAAAAAAGGATAGTGGCTGTAATTTCCGAAAATTCCCAGCTCAATATTGTATGTCTGGTGGGCGGGGAAGGGGATTTGACCGATTTTGCTTTTGTAAAGGCCATCAGGCAGGCGGAGCATATGCTGGAATCCGCAAAGGATAATGAAGGCCAGTTTTACAGAGGAACTTTAAAAAACGGACAGGTTCTGGAGACGGAATCCAGCATTGTGATTTTAGGGGACGTCTATCCCGGCGCTACGATTATTTCGGCAAGAGATATCATCGTCCTCGGCGGTCTGTATGGAAAAGCCCATGCCGGGGGAAACGGAGGACCGGGGCATTATGTTGCTGCGCTTGAAATGTCACCTGAAAGATTAAAAATAGGTGATTTCAAATATAAATCCAGAGATAAAAAAGCAAAATGGCCCATAAAGCCTAAGGTACAGCCGAAAATTGCATACATAAAGGATGAAATGGTAGTAGTTGATTCTCTCACAAAAGATATACTGAGTGAATTGCCTGTATAACAGAATTTTCCTCAGGGGACGATAATTCATTGACAGCAGCCGTAAAACGGCGGATGGAGGTATGTTATGAGCGAAGTAATTGTCGTCACGTCAGGGAAAGGCGGTGTGGGTAAGACCACCACATCCGCAAACATAGGAACTGGTCTTGCGGCGATGGGAAAGAGAGTGGTTCTCATCGACACGGACATCGGTCTTCGGAATCTGGATGTCGTTATGGGATTGGAAAACAGAATCGTATACAATCTCGTGGACGTAGTGGAAGGGAAATGCCGTTTCAAACAGGCATTAATCAAGGATAAGCGTCATTCAAACCTTTACCTTATGCCTTCCGCACAGACAAAGGATAAATCAGCGGTAAATCCCGAACAAATGGTAAAAATGATTGAGCAGCTGCGGAGCCAGTTTGATTTTATCATACTGGATTGCCCGGCCGGAATTGAGCAGGGGTTTAAAAATGCAATTGCCGGCGCAGACAGGGCGCTGGTGGTTACGACCCCGGAGGTTTCCGCCATAAGGGATGCAGACCGGATTATCGGACTTTTGGAGGCCGGCGGTTTTTCCAAAATAGATTTGATTATCAACAGGCTGCGGTATGATATGGTAAAGCGCGGGGATATGATGAGCGCCGCCGATGTCATTGATATCCTGGCAATCAGTCTCATAGGCATCGTTCCTGATGACGAAAATGTGGTTATCGCCACAAATCAGGGAGAACCTCTTGTAGGCAACGGCACGCTGGCCGGAAAAGCATATCAGAATATATGTTACCGGGTGACCGGAAAGGAGATTCCGTTTTTGGATTTTGAAAGGGGTGTTTCTTTCTGGACCAGAGTGTCAGGCATTTTTCATAAAAATTAGGGGGTGGGCCGTATGGGAATCAAAAATTTTTTCAGTCGAAGGAAATCGCGGGAAATTGCAAAAGACCGTTTGAAGATACTGCTCATTTCCGACAGGGTAAACTGCTCGCCGGAAATGATGGAAATGATTAAGACGGATATCGCCAAGGTTATTTCAAAATACATGAAAATCGATACCCAGAGTATGGAAATACAAATCGCAAAAACAGACAGCAAGGGGAGGGATAAGACGCCCATGCTGTATGCGAATATTCCGATACTGGATTTACATAAGAATGTTAACTGACCCTGCTTTAAGGGGAAGCTGACCGTTAAATCAAGAAGGTAAATAAAATGCTGAAACAGTATAAAATACGTCACTATGATTTTAAACTTGTACTGATGGTGGTTTCGCTGGCTGTCATCGGGATTTTTGCCGTTGGCAGCGTGGATGCAGCCCTGCAGAGCAAGCAGATTGCAGGCCTGGCATTTGGGATATTTCTCATGCTGGTGATTTCCCTGTTTGATTATTCCGTACTGCTAAACCTTTACTGGCTGATGTACGTGTTTAATCTTGCTTTGCTTGCGCTGGTTATTTTAATGGGTTACTCGGCAAACAACGCGCAGAGATGGCTGGTACTGGCCGGTATCCGGTTTCAGCCATCCGAGCTTGCCAAAATACTTCTAATCCTGTTTTTTGCGCAGTTTATCAATAAACATAAAGAAAATTTAAATACTTTTAAATATATTACCCTCTGCGTAATTTTATTCGCGCTTCCGGCGGGGCTGATTTTTGCACAGCCGGATTTGTCCACTACAATGATTATCTGTCTGATTTTCTGCATAATCATGTTCACGGCCGGATTGCGCTGGCGGGTAATTATCGGGGTTCTGGCGGTTGCCGTCCCGGCCTTTCTGATATTTATGTATCTGGTTTTACAGCCTGACCAGAAAATTATCAGCGAAAGACACCTGTATCAGTTAAACAGGGTTATTTCTTTTTTAAACAAGGAAGAAACGTCCAATTCCACCGGATACCAGCAGGAATATTCCGTTATGGCAATCGGTTCCGGCCAGCTTACGGGAAAGGGCTACAAAAACAATCAAATCAGTTCCGTTAAAAACGCGAACTTTATTGCGGAACAGGAGACGGATTTCATTTTTGCGGTAATCGGGGAGGAATTCGGCTTTGTCGGTTCCTGCACGGTTATTGTTCTCGTTCTGTTAATCAGCGTGGAGTGCCTTTTGATTGCAAGGCGGGCCAAGGATATTGCGGGTACGATTATCGCATCGGGAGTGGGGGCCATGCTTGGTTTTCAGGCCTTTATAAACATGGGGGTCGTTACCTATCTGCTACCGAATACAGGGCTGCCGCTGCCCTTTGTCAGCTACGGGCTTACCTCCCTTGTAAGTTCTTTTATAGGAATTGGATTTGTTTTAAATGTGGGGTTACAATGCCAGCAAAAATGATGTATAATAAGATTAATCGTACGCAAAACTTTGTGAATAAATTTATTGGGAGTATAACAGACAGCAGGAGGGGTTCGAAATGAATATTGCACTAATCGCACACGACACAAAAAAGAACTTAATGCAGAATTTTTGTATTGCTTATCGGGGGATTCTCAACAAAAACGATTTATTTGCGACAGGTACTACGGGAAGGCTTGTCGAGGAAGTTACTAATTTAAATATATACAAATTTTTACCGGGACATCTCGGGGGCGAGCAGCAGATTGGCGCTCAGATAGAGCACAACGAAATTGATTTGGTTATTTTCCTGCGCGACCCGTTAACGCCCAAATCCCATGAGCCGGATGTCAACAATGTGGTAAAGCTTTGCGATATGCACAATATTCCGCTTGCTACCAATCTTGCCACGGCGGAATTACTAATCAAGTCATTGGACAGAGGAGATTTAGAGTGGCGTGAAATGTTCAAGTAAAACCAAAAAACTTTCCATTGCAGTCAGGATTTCGCTGACAGTGCTGCTTGCGGCAGCGTTCCTTACGGGATGCGGACAGGCGCAGTTTGCCCAGCCGTACACTGCCAGTCCGTCGGTAAGCAGTTTTCGGATTGTCAATCTGGAGGAAGATGCGCAGACAGCCGCACCCTTTGCGGATAATCTGTGTGTGGCAAGCGGCGATATCGGTTCTGCAGATGTCGATATGTCAAACGCTTCTGCGGCCGGACTCTTTGATTTAAACAGGAAAGAAACGCTTTATGCCAAAAACGTACATGAAAGATTATATCCGGCCAGCCTTACCAAGATTATGACGGCGCTTATCGCTTTGGAGAACGGTTCCAGCGACATGATGCTGACGGCATCTGCCAATGTCAGGAATCTGGAATCAGGAGCCCAGGTCTGCGGTATCAGGGAAGGGGATCAGATGACTTTAGACCAGGCGCTGCACCTATTGCTGATTAATTCCGCCAATGACGCAGGCGTTATGATTGCCGAGGGCGTTGCCGGCTCCTGTGAAGCCTTTGCAGATTTGATGAATGAAAAAGCGCGCGCCTTAGGGGCGACCAATACTCATTTCGTCAATCCACACGGCCTTACGGACGAGGAACATTATACAACGGTTTATGATATGTATCTGATAATGAACGCTGCCATTGATTACGCACTGTTCAACGAAATTATCCAGATGGATTCCTACACAACCGTATACATGGATAAAAACGGAACTTCAAAGGAAATTACGGTAAACAACACAAATTATTATATCCGGGGAGAAGCCGAGGCGCCCGGCGGCATCACGGTGCTTGGCGGGAAGACAGGCTCCACAAGCGCTGCAGGCTCCTGCCTGATTCTGTTATCGAGAGATTCCTCCGGGAATCCCTACATCTCGGTAATCCTGCACGCTGACAGCAGGGATTTGCTGTATCCGCAAATGACAGATTTGTTGGAGGAAATAAACAATTAGCAGTTGTTTTTTACTATATTATCACTTATAATTAATACAGGCGTTGTCAAATTTACATATGGCCAATATACTTCAGGAGGGATTACCAATGGTTCAATTAATAGTTGGAAAAAAGGGAAAAGGCAAAACAAAACATTTATTAGATAAGGTGAATGCCGAGGTACAGAGTGTATCCGGAAATATTGTATATCTGGACAAAAGTACAAAGCACATGTATGAACTGAATAACAAAATCAGACTGATTGATGTACCCTCATACAAGATTATGAATTCTGAACAGTTTGTCGGATTTGTCAGCGGAATTATATCGCAGGACCATGATTTGGAACAGATGTATTTTGACAGCTTTTTGAAGATTGCATGTCTGGAAAATAACGATGTCGAACCTATCATAAAGGAGCTGGAAGTACTCAGCGAGGCATTTAAGGTATCCTTTGTTTTGAGTATTTCACTGGATGAAGATGAGCTTCCCGCTTCCGTAAAGGATAAGATTATTGTATCTTTATAGAAGATTATATGCAGCAGGCTAACGCCTTTCTGCAAACAACGGATACTATGTTTAAGATAAAATGTCCCGGAAGACTTCCGGGGCGTTTTCTTGTAGGAGTCAGGAATTGGACAGCAGCGGAAATAATAAAATCGTCAAATACAGAAGACCCATTAATATCAGTATGGTGATTTTTTCGGTAATCCTGGTCTATACAGTTATCTGTGTTTTTACATATTTTACACAAAAGCATATCGAAGCGCATCAGGTAAAGATGGGCTCCTTATCCTCGAACAATGTCTATAAGGGGATTGCTCTGCGTGATGAGGAAATTGTAACCGCTACCAAGGCCGGATATGTGAATTATTATGCCCGGGAGGGAGAGCGCGTGGGAGTCGGTAATCTTGTCTATACTCTGGACGAGTCCGGCCGTCTTTCCGAATACATGGACGCTGAAAATGCCGGAGGAACGCTGACAGGCAGCGATCTGGCCGAGTTAAAAACAGAAATTCTCGGCTTTGTCAATAATTTTGACGCGAGATATTTTTCCACCGTGTATGATTTCAAGTATAATGTGAAGGGCACAGTGCTCAAGCTTGCCAACGCAAGTATCCTGAAAAATATTGATAAAATAAACAGCTCCGGCTTATCAGAGCTTATCTCCTTCTGCAACGCTCCGGCCACGGGAATATTGATTTACTCGGTTGACGGATATGAGGATTTGACGCTGGAACAGTTTACCGGCGATTTGTTTGACACAAAGAACTATGAAAAAACACAGCTTATCAGCAGCGAGCTGGTAGACGCCGGACAGCCGGTTTATAAGCTTTCCACCAATGAGGACTGGTCAATCGTCATACAGACCGACATGAAAAAAGCGGAGGAGCTGATAGAGGCAGA
>CAMSTM010000053.1 GCA_947063675.1 uncultured Lachnospiraceae bacterium
TTCCAGCTTGCCGACATGGCTACCAAGGTACAGGCGGCTCAGCTTCTTGTTTACAGAGCGGCTATGGCTAAGGCAACCCAGAAGGTTTACTCTGTAGAGGCTGCCCAGGCAAAACTGTATGCGGCAGAAGTTGCCATGGAAGTTACCACCAAGGCTGTTCAGCTTCACGGCGGTTACGGATATATCAGAGAATATGACGTTGAGCGTATGATGCGCGACGCAAAGATTACGGAAATCTACGAAGGAACAAGCGAAGTGCAGAGAATGGTTATTTCCGGCGCATTGCTTAAGTAAAGTAGGCTAAAAAATAAATGATTAAGGAGAGATAATACAATGAAAATCGTTGTTTGTGTTAAACAGGTACCTGATACCAAGGGCGGCGTTAAGTTTAATCCCGATGGTACGCTTGACAGAGGTGCGATGCTTGCCATTATGAATCCTGACGACAAGGCAGGCCTGGAAGCAGCGCTTAGATTAAAAGATGAGTACGGTGCAGAGGTTACCGTTGTAACCATGGGTCTTCCCAAGGCTGAGGAAGTTCTCCGTGAAGCAATTGCCATGGGCGCGGACAAAGGTATTCTGGTTACCGACAGAGTGCTTGGCGGCGCTGACACATGGGCTACTTCCCAGACAATTGCAGGCGCAATCCGTAATCTGGAGTATGATTTGATTATCACAGGACGTCAGGCAATCGACGGCGATACCGCTCAGGTTGGTCCCCAGATTTCCGAGCATCTTGGAATCCCTGTAATTTCCTATGCACAGAAAATCCAAATCGAAGGCGACAGCGTGATTGTTGAGCGTCAGTATGATGACAGATATCATGTGTTAAAGGCAAAAATGCCCTGCCTGATTACAGCTCTTGCAGAGTTAAACGAGCCTCGTTACATGACTCCCGGCGGAATTTTTGACGCTTACAATGCGGAAATCACCGTATGGGGAAGAGCAAATCTGGTTGATGTAGAGGATTCCAACCTGGGACTTAAGGGTTCGCCCACCCAGATTGCAAAGGCTTCCGACAAGGTTAGAAAGGGAGCAGGCGAGAAGGTTAATCTTGACCCTACAGAATCCGTAAACTACATTATCGACAAATTAAAAGTAAAACATGTAATCTAATTACTGTCATTGGAGGATATTAAAATGAATATTCAAGATTATAAGGGAGTATTTGTCTTTGCACAGCAGGTAGACAATGTACTTGGTGGAATCGCTTTGGAACTGGTAGGCAAGGGAAAAGACCTTGCAAAAGACCTTGGCACGGAAGTAACGGCAGTTCTGGTAGGCTGTGACGTGAAAGGACTTGCAGACGAGCTGGCGGAGTACGGCGCAGACAAAGTTATCGTTGTTGATGACCCGGAACTGAAAGAATACAGAACAGAGCCTTATGCACATGCGCTTTCTTCTGTAATTAATGAGTTTAAGCCTGAAATTTTCCTGATTGGCGCAACGGCAATCGGACGTGACCTGGGTCCCCGTGTGTCCGCAAGAATACATACAGGACTTACCGCTGACTGTACACAGCTTGACATCGGCGATTTCCCGTTAAATCCTGTTCCCGGAAGAGAGCAGCTTCACAATCAGCTTCTTATGACCCGTCCGGCATTTGGCGGCAACACAATCGCTACCATTGCCTGCCCGGATTTCCGTCCTCAGATGGCGACGGTTCGTCCCGGCGTTATGCAGAAAGCTCCCAGAGAAGCGGGAAGAAAAGCAGAGGTTATCGAGTTCAATCCCGGATTTACTCCCAACGAGAAGTATGTTGAAATCTTAAAGGTTGTAAAGGCGGTTTCAGACGTTGCAGATATCATGGACGCCAAGATTCTGGTATCCGGCGGCCGTGGCGTTGGAAGCCCGGAGAACTTCAAGATTCTGGAAGACCTTGCGGAAGTGCTCGGCGCAACGGTAAGCTGCTCACGTGCAGTTGTTGACGCAGGCTGGAAGCCGAAAGATTTACAGGTTGGCCAGACAGGCAAGACCGTTCGTCCCAACGTATATTTTGCAATCGGAATTTCCGGCGCTATCCAGCACGTAGCCGGTATGGAAGAATCCGACATCATTATCGCCATTAACAAAGACGAGACAGCTCCTATCTTCGATGTGGCTGATTTCGGTATCGTTGGCGATTTGAACAAGATTGTTCCGGCTCTGACAGAGGGACTTAAGGCTGAGATGGCAAATAAGTAAACTTACAAATAAGTAAATTTATAAATAAACTTATTTATTGAAAGACAGAAAAAAGATAGGGGTGTCCGGTTGCGGCATTTCTATCTTTTTCTGATAGAAGCTGTTGTCAGACAGGGAAAGGGCAGGTATCGGTTTAAATGAAAAATATACTGGTAGTAGAAGACGACAGAGGTCTTCGGGAAGGAATCGAGCTTGCGCTGCGCAGGGACGAGTTCGCATTTACCCTGTGTGAAAGCATGGGAAAAGCCAGAACAGCGATTATGGGCGGGACGGCGTTTGATTTGGTGCTGCTTGACATTAATCTTCCCGACGGCAGCGGCTACGACCTTTTAAAAGAAATAAAGGAAAATCACGGTGAGATTCCGGTGATTATTCTGACCGCCAATGATTTTGAGATGGACGAGGTGCGCGGCCTGGAGCTTGGCGCGGAAGATTATATCACTAAACCTTTCAGTCTGATGGTACTTCGGGCAAGAATCGATAAAGCGCTTAAAAATGCGGGAAAAGGAAGAAAGGAAGTTTACCGTTTCGGGGAATTTTTCTTTTGCTTTGAGGACATGCTGGTAAAGCGGGGCGAGGAAGAAATTGTGTTGAGCAAAACGGAGCTGAAGCTTCTGCAGATTCTGGTGGAAAATAAAAATATAGTGCTTGGACGGGAGCGGCTGATAGATAAAATCTGGACGGACGGTGCGGAGTACGTGGATGAAAATGCATTGTCCGTGACGGTCAACAGACTCAGAACAAAGCTGAATGAGAGCGGAGAAGGGCATTTGCAGACAGTGTATGGAAAGGGATACGTATGGAAGATATGAAGATGGATAAAGATGAAAAATATAAAGACAATATATTGAAATTATCTTTACAAAATGATATTATACAATTGGAATAGGAAAGGAGTGTTCATATGGCACAGACATTGGTAAATATTCGCATGGATGAAGAGTTAAAGAAGAACATGGAGAAGACTTGCCAGGAACTTGGAATGAATATGACTACGGCAATTACTATATTTGCAAAAAAGATGACAAGAGAAAAACGGATTCCGTTTGAAGTGTCTGTTGACCCGTTTTATTCGGAAAGCAACCTTGCACATTTGCGCAGAGGCGTGGAGGCTCTCAATGCCGGACGGGGTGTGGAACACGATATTATTGAGGCGGATGAATGAAAAAAATATGGTTTGATGAGGCCTGGGAGGATTATATCTATTGGCAAAGGCAGGATAAAAAGACATTAAAGAGAATTAATATGCTGCTTAAGGATATTGAAAGAGGATATTTTGACGGTATTGGAAAACCAGAACCTTTGAAAGGGGATTTGAGCGGATTTTGGAGCCGAAGAATTGACGATGTGAACAGGTTGGTATATAGAATTATGGATGATGTAATGGAAATACTTTCCTGCAGGGGACATTATGAAGGATAATCGGAAAAAGGATGATAACAAGTAAAACCAACATGAAAAACAAGTCAAAGTACAGGACAGGATTTAAACTTCCGGGAAGACGCACAGATATCGTGGAACGGCTGGACGCTATGTTGGAGGACGCCATCAACGACACTTTTGAGGAGAGCTATTATGACGAGAGCAGGCTTTCCCGGCTGGAGGTAAAGTGGAAACGGTTTCTCACATCTTCCCTGGCCTCCAAACACAGGATTTACGAGGAGCAGGAGAGGATAAAAAGGCTGATATCGGATATTTCCCATCAGACCAAAACGCCCCTTGCCAATATTCTTTTGTATTCCCAGATTTTGCAGGAAAAAGAGAAGGATTCGGAGCTTGCGCCCATCGTCAAAAATATCAGGGAACAGTCGGAAAAACTGGATTTTCTGATTCGCAATCTGGTAAAGGCGTCCCGGCTGGAGAGCGATGTGCTTGCCCTTAAGCCAAAACGCCAGAAAGTGGCGCCTGTGATTGAAGAGGCGGTCAGCACTTCGCAGGAAGCCGCTTCGCAAAAGGGCATCAATATTTTCTTTGAAAAGTTTGCGGGGGAGGCTTATTTTGACAGGAAGTGGACCCGGGAGGCATTAGAGAATTTAATTGACAACGCCATAAAATACAGCCCGGAAAACAGCGAAATACAAGTCCAGGTAAAGGATTATGAAATGTTTACGGCGGTCTGCGTAACAGACCGGGGAATCGGCATCAGCGAGGAGGAACAGAGCCGGGTTTTCGGACGCTTTTACAGGAGCCGGGAAGTGGCGGAGGAAAAGGGGCTTGGCCTTGGCCTGTACCTGGTGCGGGAGATTGCGGTAAAGCAGGGCGGGTACGTGAAGGTGAAATCAAAGCCTTTAAAGGGCAGTACCTTTTATTTTTATATGATGAAGGAAGAACGATGAGCCGGTGAAAACGCCGGCTTGTTTTGCGTATACAAGGGGAGGGAGATTCTTTCAAAACTGTTAGATTTCTGAAAGGAGCAGGAAAGTCTTATCTGTTATATTAATTTCCAGAAACAAACAGGAATGAGAGGTGTTAAGATTATGATTATTTTGGAAACAAAAGGACTGAAAAAATATTACGGCGCGGGCGAAAGCCTTGTGAAAGCGCTGGACGGAGTTGATTTGCAGATAGAGCAGGGAGAGTTCGTGTCGATTGTGGGCACCAGCGGAAGCGGCAAGTCAACGCTTCTTCACATGCTGGGGGGACTTGATTACCCCTCAGAGGGAAAGGTGCTGGTGGACGGAAAGGATATTTCCGCATTGAAAGAGGATGCGTTGGCAATTTTCCGGCGCAGAAAAATCGGATTTGTTTTTCAGAACTATAATCTGGTGCCGGTACTCAATGTGTATGAAAACATTGTGTTTCCCATTCAGCTCGACGGCAACGAGGTTGACAGAAAGTACATTGATTCCATTGTAAAGACGCTTGGCCTGGAAAACCGGGTAAACGCGCTTCCCTCCCAGCTCTCCGGCGGGCAGCAGCAGAGGGTGGCGATAGCAAGGGCGCTGGCGGCCAAACCGGCCATTATTCTGGCGGACGAACCCACGGGAAATCTGGACACAAGCACCAGTCAGGACGTGCTGGGGCTTCTTAAGGTGACGGCAAGAAAGTTTGAGCAGACCATTGCCATGATTACCCACAACGAGGAGATTGCCCAGATGGCCGACAGGATTATCCGGATTGAGGACGGGAAGATTCTTAAAGGGGGTAGCGATAAATGAAAAATGTTACAGGCAGATATGTTGCTAACAAAAAAACTATCCAGACCCTGACATGGCGAACCATAAAAGAAAAGAAGTGGAAAAATCTGATTGCAATTCTGGCCATTGCCCTCACGTCGGTACTTTTTACAGCGCTTTTTACGGTGGGCGGCTCCATGATTACCACCTTTCAGGAATCCACATTCCGGCAAATCGGCACCAGCGCCCATGGCGGCTATAAGTACCTTTCCATGGAGGAGTATGAGAAAATAAAAGCGGCGGGCGGCTATAAGGATATTTCCTATGATATTGTGGCAGGCTTCGGAGCAAGCCCCGAGCTTAACGCCATTCAGACGGAGATACGATACAGCGAGAATATGGCGGCAAAATGGAGTTATTGCTATCCGGAAAAAGGAAAGATGCCCCGTGAGATGAACGAGTGCGCGGCCAGCAGCAAGGTACTGGAGGCTCTTGGAGTTCCCCTTAAGGTGGGGGAAAAAGTACCTGTCAGTATTGCCGTGACAGATAAAGACGGGAGCGAGAGGGAGATACATGAGGAATTTGTATTAAGCGGCTTCTGGTATTCCAATGAGGCGTCTCATGCGGAGGAATTCTGGATTTCAGAGGAGTGGCTTCTTGCCAACGTTTCACTTCTTGATGAAAACTATTATAAACGTATGAAAGAGACAGGGCTATATCATGCAAATGGCACAGTTCAGGCGTCGGTAATGTTTGATTCCGGTTACGATATTGAAAAGCAGATGGAAGAGCTGACAAGCCGGGCCGGGTTTTCGGAGGATGAGGTCAGTATCAGCGTAAACTGGGGTTATGCCGCGCATAGTGTAGATATGACGTCAATAATGATTGGGGTTTTTATTCTGGGAATCATTATTCTGTCCGGTTATCTGATTATTTATAATATTTTTTACATTAACGTGACTTCGGATATCAGGTATTACGGTCTTTTGAAAACCATAGGAACCACAGGACGGCAGCTCCGCCGGATGGTCCGGGGACAGGCGTTTTTACTTTCGGCGGCGGGGATTCCTCTGGGGCTTTTGCTTGGCTGGTTTGTGGGAAAAGGAGCACTGCCGACTGTTTATGCCGGACTGGAAACGGGAGGCGTGCAGAATGTATCCATTAATCCCCTGATTTTTGTGGGGTCCGCTATTTTTTCTCTGTTAGTGGTATATTTGAGCTGTATTAAACCCTGCCGCCTTGCGACGAAGGTTTCGCCCATAGAGGCAGTGCGCTATGTGGAGAATGTACAGTATAAAAAGAAAGAGAAAAAATCGGCAAAAGTATCCATGGCCAGACTGGCAATGGCGAATATGGGAAGAAACAGGCGAAAGGCGGTTCTGGTAATAGCGTCCCTGTCCTTAAGTATGATTTTGATTAACGGCACCTACGCGCTGATAAAGGGCTTTTCCTTTGACAAATATGTACAGAACTATCTTCTGACAGATATGCAGGTAAGCCATTTCAGCATGAGAAATCTGTCTTCGCAGGACCGGGATTTTCAGGCTGTGACGCCGGAGATTATTTCGGAGCTGGAAAGGGTTCCGGGCGTAGAGAAAGTGAATATCCTGAAAATGGGCTATGTAATGACCGAATTACCGGAAGAGCTGACCGAAAATTATGCTTCCTTTTTTAAATCCGAGGAGATGGCGGAGTATAGTATCTATATGGAAGAGATGCTGGATGAAGTAAAAAAGAGCAGGAAAGTTGATTCGCATACCTACTGGATGGAGGACGACCTGCTTCCTTATATCGATATACTGGAGGGGGACTTTGATAAGGAAAAATTTGACCAGGGAGGTTATGCGGTTCTGTTAAAAGATTATTTTACAGGATGGGCGGCCGGCAGCGTAGGAGAAAAAATCACTTTGAAAGGTTTGAAAGAAAGGGAGGGCGTGGAAAAGGAACTGGAGATTATGGCAGTGGCGACGCTTCCCTACGCGGCAGGCACCCGCAGCAGCGCGCTTGGTTATGGAATGGTGCTTCTTGGTAAAAAGGATTTTGAGGAGCTTTGCGATGTAAAAGGCGGTCTTCACGCGTTTCTGGATGTAGAGAAAGGAGCGGACGAACAGGTAATAGAAGCGATTAACGGATGGATTGAAGCCGGGCATACGGATTTGGTGCTGACATCCAAGGAATACCTGAGGAAGGAATTTTCCAAGGAAATAGGAATGTTTTCCATTATAGGAGGGCTTTTGGGAGCGATTCTTGCGCTGATAGGGATTCTCAATCTGATTAACGCCACAGTTACCGGTATTCTGGCAAGGCGGCAGGAGTTTGCCATGATGCAGGCGGTGGGAATGACCGGAAAGCAGCTTGAGCAGATGCTGACCATGGAGGGAATCTGGTACGGCATCTGGACGCTGGGAATTGCCGCTACCGTGGGAAACGTGGTGAGCTATGGACTGATTTATATGCTGGGGAAAAATATGGCATATTTTGAGTGGAGCTTCCACATTCTTCCGTTGGTTCTCAGCATTCCGGTGATTGCGGCGCTGGCGTTGGTGATACCGGTGTGCTGTTATCACGGGCTTTGTAAGAAGAGCATTATCGAGAGGCTGCGGCTGGCGGAGGTATAGAAATATTTTTTGGCGGGAGCAGAGAATCATTTCCGAAGAAGTGATTCTTTGCTCCTTCTGTGTTGCAGAAATACCGGAAATGGTGTTATTATGAACTTACAGCAGTATGGCAGAAAATTACGGAAAAGGAAGAAAAAATGGAAACGAAAACTTATAAAATATGGGAAGAGAATGAATACCATTACGGCCACGCATGCGGATTCGTGCCGAATATTGTGTCTTACCTGCACGGAGACGGGGAAAAACGTCCCTGCGTGCTGGTAGTTCCGGGGGGCGGGTATTGCTTTGTATCTCCTTCGGAGGGGGAAATCGTGGCGCTGAAATTTTATGAGATGGGCTATCAGGCATTTGTGCTGACCTACACCATCAATATGTTGCAGCTTCTGCCCCTTAAAAAGCAGCCTCTTATGGACATTTCAAGGGCGGTGCGCTATATCCGTAAAAATGCGGAAAGCTTTGGGGTGGAACCGCATAGTCTGGCAGTCTGCGGGTTTTCGGCAGGAGGCCATCTGTGCGGAAGCCTGTGCGTCCACTGTGAAGATATTTCGGACAATGAGACTTATAAGGGGATTTCCAACCGTCCGGATGCAGCGGTTTTATGCTATCCCGTAATTAGCTCCGGTGAAAAAGCCCACAGAGGCTCCTTTGACGCGCTTTTGGGGGAGGGAGCTTCGGCGGAAGAACTGGAATATATGTCTCTGGAGACGCAGGTGACAAAAAATACGCCGCCCTGTTTTGTGTGGGCCACCGTCAGCGACCAGGCGGTTCCAGTGGAAAATACCCTGATGTTTCTGCAGGCATGCCGGGAAAAAGGGGTGCCTGTTGCCTGCCACATTTTTTCGGATGGGGAGCATGGCCTGTCTCTGGCCGACGAGGACTGGGCAAACTGGAGGAAGCAGAGCGGCTATACGCTGGAACAGCAGGTAAGAATAGTGGAAAAAATAAAATCCGGGGAGCTTATCATACCGGAGGAGGTAAGAAAAGCCCTTGAGGAGGAGGAAAAGGCACAGACGGAACTGCCCCCAAGAAGCGTTCACCCGGAAGTGACGGTGTGGCCGGAGATGGCGGACGACTTTTTGAAGAAGTATTTTCGGGGGAACTGAGCCGCCGGAGAAAATGGAGGACTAAATGATGTGGTTTATATTCGCATTGCTGTCGGCGGTTTTTGCGGCGCTGACTTCCATACTGGCAAAGGTGGGGATTGAAAATGTATCCTCCAATCTTGCCACGGCAATCAGGACGGTGGTTGTGGTGATTATGGCCTGGGGAATGGTGTTTCTCACAAATGGACAGAGCGGACTTGCGCAAATCGGCAGGAAAAGCTGGCTGTTTCTGATTCTGTCAGGGCTTGCCACGGGCGCTTCCTGGCTGTGCTATTATAAGGCGATTCAGATAGGGGACGTATCGAAGGTGGTTCCCATTGACAAGCTCAGCGTTGTGATTACCCTGATACTGGCCTTTGTGTTTCTGCACGAGCAGTTTACGGTAAAGTCACTTATTGGATGTATTTTGATAACAGCGGGAACAATGGTTATGGTGCTGTAAATTATCAGGCCAGGGAACACAGCAATAAAAGATTGGAACCGGCATAATCGACCAAAGGAGTTAATATATGAAAAAGGTACAGGAGTGCGGGGAAGAACAACAGACGCCGAAGAAAAAGCATGAATGGCTGGAAAACGGATATGAGTGGTTAAAGGCGGATAAGGAAAGGGCGAAGTTAAGCGAGAGAAAACGCCGGAAACTGGAAAAGAAGAAAAGAAAACAGAGGCAGAAACGGAGAAAGCGCATGAATGCCAGGATAGATAAAAAGTTATCATTCCTGGCAGTAGGATTGTGCGTGGTTCTTTCCTTGCTGGATGTACTTGAGATGCGGGGAAAACTGCCCTGGAAGAAATGAGAGCGCAGGGAGACTCGTGGAAATCGAAGGTACTACTGCTGGGAGGGACAGAGAAATTTGAGGCGGCGGCAATTCGTTGCCGGCCAGAACAGGGAAATGAGGAGAAAATATGAGCAGGAATATCATGGAATACGAAACGGTGGAACTGGATGAGCAGGAAGGCGGCATTCTGATTATTGACCAGACAAAGCTGCCGGGGAAAACGGAAATTATCCGACTTCGGACGGCGCAGGAAATATGGGACGCCATTTACCTTTTAAAGGTGCGGGGGGCGCCGGCAATCGGCGTGACGGCGGCCTTTGGAATTTATGTGCTGGCCAGGGAAATTGCCGAAACAGGAAAGCTATCCGGGGACGAAAAAGACGCAGGCAAATTTGCAGATTGGGAAGTTTTTTATGAAAAATTCACAGAGCAGAAGAATTATCTGGACTCGGCAAGACCCACAGCCGTGAATCTTTCCTGGGCCCTGAACCGGATGGACGGCGTCTGCCGGAGCGCTCATGAAGAGGGAAAAACCGTGGAGGAGATTCTGGAGATACTCCATGAGGAAGCCTGCCGGATAAAGGAAGAGGACATTCAGGTGTGCAGAGCCATCGGAGAGTACGGCTTAAGCCTTGTAAAGCCGGGCGACGGTATTCTCACCCACTGCAACGCAGGACAGCTTGCCACCTGTAAATACGGAACCGCCACCGCTCCCATTTATCTCGGGCAGGAGAGAGGCTATGGTTTTCGGGTTTTTGCCGATGAGACAAGACCTCTTTTACAGGGAGCACGGCTTACTGCCTATGAGCTTCACAGCGCGGGAGTTGATGTGACCTTAATCTGTGACAATATGTCCGCCATGGTTATGAAAAACGGCTGGGTCAACGCTGTCTTTGTAGGCTGCGACAGGGTGGCCGCAAACGGTGATGCGGCAAATAAAATCGGAACCTCCGTGGTGGCCGCGGTTGCCAAAAGATACGGCGTGCCATTTTATGTATGCGCGCCCACCTCAACCATCGACCTTGCAACGCCCACAGGAGCTGAAATTAAAATCGAGCAGAGGCCGTCGGAGGAAGTGACGGAAATGTGGTATAAGGAGCGCATGGCGCCGGAAGGCGTGAAGGTGTTTAATCCGGCGTTCGATGTGACGGACAATGAGCTGATTACCGCGATTGTGACGGAGAACGGGATTGCAAGGGCGCCGTTTGGGGAGTCGCTTAGGGAAATGTGCGGACGCGGCAGGTAAGAGTATGGCATTTTTATTTTTGGAGGAGGGTTAAAACCCCTTCTCCTTAAGCTCCGCCACCATTTCCACATAAGCCTCCACCACATCAAATCCCTTATAATCCTCCCGTTTTAAGTCAATCATATCCCCATGGGAAATTCCCCGCCGCCCGTTGCTGACAAAGGCTTTCCTAAAGATTCCCCATTTTGCGGATTCTATGGTAACCAGTCCGTCATTCTTAGGCGCGCCGACAAGGAACATCATAAGATTTGGAATGCTTAAAAGGCCGTCTCCAAGGGTATGCTTTACGCAGGAGGCATAGCTCTGGTAAAAGACCCTTGGGGAATCAGGATATTTTCTGTTGAATTCCAGGCAAAAGTCCGGGGAGAGCTGTTTGCTTGCATGATAGCAGTCGGGATTCTTGTCCCCGAACTGACGATAGGCTCTGTCAAACAGGGATGATATAAAGCGGTAAATTCCATCGGGCAGACGGTTTAAAAGATTTAAAAGCTCGGAGCCTCTGTGAGGAGTGGATATGGTGGTGAGGGAGGCAACCCTATCTTCCATGTGCAGGCCGGATATGAGATAACGGGCGTCAAGGCCGCCTTTTGAATGGGCAATAATATTGACCTTTCCGCAGTGATTTTCTTTTAGTATTTCATTGATTTTTTCCTGGATAATTTCAGCGTTATTCTCAATGGTTCCCCATGCCTCCTGATGTCCGTAATAGACAACGGCGCCGTTTCGCACCAGTTCTTTTGGTATTCTCCCCCAATAATTAAAGCAGCGTAAATCCCGAAATCCAATTCCGTGAAGCAGAACCAGAGGATACCTTGTGGCACAGGGGGCATCAGGGCGGGAGAGCCTGTTTTCAAACCGGCAGCGTTCCGCGTCATATTCTTCATAAGCCCGCTTTGTCAGGTATCTTGCCGGAAGCAGATGAAAAACGGGAAACCACAGAAAGCAGAAAATCAAAATCCTTTTCCAGATGCCAAGGCTCCGGCAGGTACATAAAATTCGGATATAACCGTTTAAAACGAGCAGATAAAAATGGAAGAATGCAAAAACTCCGTCTGCAATCATGACAAGAGGCCAGCTTGCGTCCGGCGGGCCGACAAGGGAGGGGAGCCTCGTCAGATAAACGAGGAGCTGCGCTAAAATTCCCCAGAAACAAAATTTCAGGATGCGCCTGCCGCCGTACATGATTTTGACTCGAAAGGACATGGACTTTCTGTCCCTGCGGGGGATAAAGGGCATGATATGTAAAAGGCAAAAGGTGATTATGTAGAGAAAAACCAGTAGAATCCGAAAACAGACAGACAATCTGCTGGCAGAAGTATTCCAGTAAAGCTCCAGATAAGTTTTGTCCGATAAAACCCATAAAATAATGAAATGAGGAAGCAGTAACATTTTTGGCCTCCGCAGAGTGTGTATGGCTGATTATAACGCAGTCAGCATCCGTTCATGTCTGTTGATATAAATTGCATGCAGTTCCTGTCTGGCTTTAATTTCGCCTGAATATTTGATAGATTCGTCCAGCTTCCGAGACAGGTCAAGATGACCTTCTGCAATAATTTGAATATTGCGGTTGGTTTCATCAATAACCTCCTTATTTTGCAATTTTCTCTGTCAGTAAGTATAGCAAGTATATCACACTCAGCCTGCAAAGTCTAATAAAGAAATCATAAACAAAAATAATAAAAAAGAAAATAATTAAACAGAAAACCGCACAGGCCGCCTTGAGATTCTGCGGAAAAAAGCTGCGGCAGGAAATGGAAAACGGTGGACATCAGACTGTAAACGTAGTAAATTAGTTGGTAGAAAATTTAAAAAGCATGCAGCAGGCAGAAAGGACAGTAAAATGGCAAATATCATTTCGGATGAAACCATTGAATATGTAGGGATTCTTGCCAGGCTTGAGCTTTCCGGGCAGGAGCGGGAGCAGGCGAAGAAGGATATGGGAAGTATGCTGGATTATATTGACAAGCTGGGGGAGCTTGATACGGAGGGTGTGGAGCCTATGTCCCACGTTTTTCCGGTAAATAATGTGTTTCGTGAGGATGTGGTGACGAACGGCGATATGAGGAAAGAAATTTTGAAGAATGCGCCGGAAGAAAAGGACGGTATGTTTGTGGTGCCGAGAACCTTTGATTAGAATAAGTGAAAAGAGTTTGTGCCGGCGCGGCGTTCACAAACTCTGTCGGGTGCAGCAGCCAGCTGCGCAGAAATGAGGAAATATGAATATACTAGACATGACTGCCGTTTCCTTAGGGGCGGCGATTAAGGAAAAGAAGGTATCGGTGCGGGAGGCTGTGGAGGCTGTTCTTGCACGGATTGAGGAAAAGGAAGATGAGTATCACTGTTATGTGACGGTGGACAGGGAAGGGGCAATTGCACAGGCTGAGCGGGTGCAGAAGCTGATTGACGGCGGTGAGCTTACAGGCCCTCTTGCGGGGGTTCCGGCGGCAATTAAAGATAACATGTGCACGGAGGGACTTTTAACCACCTGTTCTTCCAAAATGCTGTACAATTTTATCCCGGCTTTTTCCTCGGAGGCGGTTTTGAATCTGCAGAAGGCGGGAGCGGTGATTCTCGGAAAGACGAATATGGATGAGTTCGCCATGGGCTCCACCACGGAAACATCGGCTTTCGGGGTTACCAGAAATCCGTGGAATCCCGGGCATGTGCCGGGAGGTTCCTCAGGCGGAAGCGCGGCGGCGGTTGCGGGGAAGGAATGCTTCTATGCCCTTGGCTCGGATACCGGAGGTTCGATTCGCCAGCCGGCTTCTTTCTGCGGCGTGGTGGGATTAAAGCCCACTTATGGAACGGTGTCCCGCTACGGGCTGGTTGCCTACGGTTCTTCTCTGGACCAGATTGGGCCTTTGTGCAAAGATGTTACGGACTGCGCCGTGATTATGGAAGCAATTGCCTCCCATGACCCCAAAGATTCCACTTCCGTGAAAAGGGATGATACGGATTTTTCCTCCGCCCTTGTGGAGGACGTAAAGGGAATGAAAATCGGGATTCCCAGGGATTATTTCGGAGAAGGGCTCGACAGCGAGGTAAAGGAAGCCGTTCTTGCGGCGGCGCAGGTTTTAAAGGACAGGGGCGCATTGGTGGAGGAGTTTGATTTAAGTCTGGTAGAATATGCAATTCCCGCTTATTACACCATAGCGGCGGCGGAAGCCAGCTCCAACTTAGAGCGTTTCGACGGCATTAAGTACGGTTACCGGTCGGAAAGCTGTGAAGGCCTTCATAACATGTACAAAAAGTCACGCTCCGAGGGTTTTGGCCCGGAGGTAAAGCGCAGAATCATGCTGGGAAGCTTTGTCTTAAGCTCCGGTTATTACGACGCCTATTATCTGAAAGCGCTTCGTGTAAAAGCCCTGATAAAAAAAGCCTTTGACGAGGCTTTTGCGAAATACGACGTGATTCTGGGACCGGTTGCGCCCACCACGGCGCCGAAGCTGGGCGCCAGCCTGTCCGACCCTATTAAAATGTATCTGGGCGATATCTATACTATTGCGGTGAATCTGGCCGGACTTCCGGGGCTTAGTATGCCCTGCGGCCTTGATGCAAAGGGGCTGCCCATCGGCATTCAGTTGATTGGAGACTGTTTTCAGGAAAAGAAGCTGATTCAGACGGCTTACACCTATGAGAAGGCAAGAGGGATATTTGAAATGTCACAAAGTATGGATGCAGGCGAAGCAGCACCGGCGGAAAAGGCGGCAGGCAACGCCCCTGAAAGCAAAGACACAGCTTGCGAAAGGAGGGAGGCATAGTCATGGCGGGAGATTTCTTACAGGAGGAAAAACAATACGAAACGGTAATCGGTCTTGAGGTTCATGTGGAGCTCGCCACAAAGACCAAAATTTTCTGCGGATGCTCCACGGCCTTTGGCGGGGAGGCGAATACGCATACGTGCCCGGTCTGCACCGGTATGCCGGGCTCGCTTCCGGTATTAAACAGGCAGGTGCTGGAGCATGCGGTGGCGGTGGGGCTTGCCACAGGCTGTAATATTACAAGATACTGCAAATTTGACCGGAAAAATTATTTTTATCCCGATAATCCGCAGAATTATCAGATTTCCCAGCTCTATCTGCCCATCTGCCGGGACGGCAGGGTGGAAATCGAGACAGAGGCAGGGAAAAAATTTGTGGGGATTCATGAAATCCACATGGAGGAGGATGCGGGCAAGCTGATTCATGACGAGTGGAACGACTGTTCACTGGTGGACTTTAACCGCTCAGGCGTCCCTCTGATAGAGATTGTGTCGGAGCCGGATATGCGAAGCGCAGAGGAGGTGATTGCCTATCTGGAAAAGCTGCGTATGATTATCCAGTATCTGGGCGCCTCCGACTGTAAGCTGCAGGAGGGCTCCATGCGGGCCGACGTGAACCTGTCTGTCCGGGAGGCCGGGGCAAAGGAGTACGGCACCCGTACGGAAATGAAAAACCTGAATTCCTTCAAGGCCATTAAAAGGGCAATCGAGGGGGAGAGGGAGCGCCAGATTGACCTGCTTGAGAGCGGGGAGAAGGTGATTCAGGAGACAAGAAGGTGGGATGATGTAAAGGGAGAGTCCTACGCCATGCGAAGTAAGGAGGACGCCCAGGATTACCGGTATTTTCCCGACCCTGATTTGGTTCCGGTAGTCATAGACGAAGCGTTCCTTGAGAGAATCAGGGAAAAGCAGCCGGAATTCCGGGAGGAAAAGATGGTGCGGTATAAGGAAGAATTCGACATTCCCGATTATGATATTGAAATTATCACCGGAAGCAAGCATATGGCGGATATTTTCGAGGCAACGGTGGCTCTCGGAAGCCAGCCCAAAAAGGTGTCCAACTGGCTGATGGTGGAAACTCTGCGTCTCCTTAAAGAAAATAATATGGACCCGGAGGATATCTGTTTTTCACCGGACAATCTGGCAAAGCTGATTGCCCTGACGGATGCGAAAGCCGTCAACAGCTCTGTGGCGAAAGAGGTTTTTGAGGTAATGTTTAAGGAAAACATTGACCCGGAAAGCTACGTGGAGGAAAAGGGATTAAAGACGGTGAACGACGAGGGAGCCCTTAAGAAAACGGTGGAGGAGGTCATTGCCGCCAATCCGCAGTCCGTGGAGGATTATCGAAAGGGAAAGGAAAAAGCCATCGGATTTCTGGTGGGGCAGACCATGAAAGCCATGAAGGGGAAGGCGGACCCGGGAATGGTGAACAGGCTTTTGAAGGAACTTTTATAAAACGGAGCCTGAAACAGCAGGCGTCCGGCTATCGGGAAGCAGCTGTGAGAATTGTAGAAAAGGAGTATAGAATGAAAGAACATTTAATGGCAAAAACACATCCGGCGGCAAGAAAGGAAAATATCATTCAGGGGGAAAACTATCGGATTACCGTACTGACAAAGCGTCTGGTGCGTCTTGAGTATCAGCCGGGCGGGGAATTTGTGGACGAGGCGTCTCAGACGGTTTTTAACCGTGATTTTCCTGCAGTGGATTTTTCATGTAAAGAGACGGAGGAAGAACTGGAAATCAGGACAGACTGCTTCTGCCTCAATTATGATAAGAAAGAGTTTACGCCAGGAGGGCTTTCCTGTGCCTGCACCTATATGGGCGAGGAGGAGGAGTCAGGATTTTACAGCAGACCCTGGCATTACGGAGACAAGGGCACGAATTTAAAGGGTACGACAAGAACGCTGGACGAGGTGAACGGAGCCTGCGAGCTGGGGGACGGCCTGATGTCCTTCTGGAGCGGCGTGGCTGTGCTGGACGATTCCCGCACATTGCTCCTTAAGGAGGACGGCTGGGTGGAGCCGAGAGGGGACAGAATGGGGCAGAAGAAACCGATTTCCGGGCAGACGGGAGAGGCGCTTTCAGAAAGCCGTGACCTATATCTTTTTGTCTATGGGCACTGTTATCTCGACGCGCTTAAGGACTTTAACTATCTTTGCGGAAAGACGCCCATGCTCCCCCGCTTTGCGCTGGGAAACTGGTGGAGCAGATATTACAAATATTCGGAAAGCACTTATATGGAGCTGATGCGCCGCTTTGACGAGGAGGAAATTCCTTTTTCGGTGGCGGTCATTGATATGGACTGGCATCTGGTGGATATCGACCAGAAGTACGGAAGCGGCTGGACGGGCTATACCTGGAACCGGGAGCTTTTTCCCGACCCGGAGCGGTTTCTTGAAAAGCTCCATGAGCGGGGAATGAAGACCACCTTAAATGTGCACCCGGCGGACGGTATCCGCGCCTATGAGGAATGTTATCCCCAGGTGGCAGAGGCTATGGGCGTGGACGCTTCCAGAGAAGAAGCGGTAAAGTTTGATATTGCCAGCCCGAAGTTTCTTGAGGTCTATTTTGAAAAGGTGCATCATCCCATGGAGGGTCAGGGGGTGGATTTCTGGTGGTTGGACTGGCAGCAGGGAACCAGTACGAAGGTTGAGGGCTTAGACCCCTTGTGGATGCTGAATCACTATCATTTTCTGGACAGCGGAAGAGATGGGAAGCGCCCCATGACCTTTTCGCGCTATGCCGGCCCGGGCTCCCACAGATATCCGGTGGGCTTTTCGGGAGATACGGTGATTACCTGGGAATCTCTGGATTTTCAGCCCTATTTCACCAGCACAGCTTCCAATATCGGTTACGGCTGGTGGAGCCATGATATCGGCGGACATATGATGGGGACAAAGGATGACGAGCTGGAGGCAAGATGGTTCCAGTACGGCGTTTTTTCACCCGTTAACCGGCTGCACAGCACCTGTAATCAGTTTAACGGGAAGGAACCCTGGAGGTTTAAGAGAGAGGTTCATGATACCATGAATGATTTCCTTCGCCTCCGACATAAAATGATTCCCTACCTTTATACCATGAATTACCGTGCATGGAGCGAGGATGCGCCAATCTGTCAGCCTATGTATTATGCTTATCCCACAAGGATGGAAGCCTATAAACAGAAAAATCAGTATTTATTCGGAAGCGAGCTGATGGCGGCGCCGGTTACGCAGGCGAGGATTGAAGGCCTGAATGTGGCGGAGGTAAAGGTATGGCTGCCGGAAGGGCTGTGGTTCGACTTCTTTACGGATACGGTTTACGAAGGCGGGAGAAGCCTTTGTATGTACCGCGGGATTGATAAAATTCCCGTGCTTGCAAAGGCCGGAGCCATCGTGCCCATGACGGAGAGGCTTTCCGCGGCGGAAGCGGTGAATAACCCGGATGAATTGACCGTAAGAGTCTATCCCGGAGCGGATAACAGCTTTACTTTGTACGAGGACGATAACGTATCCCTTGATTATCAGAAAAACCAGTGTGTAAGGACGGAAATGAAGGTTGACTGGAGCGGTCGAAAGTTTATCCTTGCTCCCTCCGAGGGCGACCTGTCTCTGATTCCGTCAGAAAGAACCTGGAAAATTAAGCTGCATAAGATTACCGCAAATTTCGCTGTGGTACTGGTAAACGGCGAGGAGAAAAAAGACGTCTGCGGGCGGGAAGGGACGACGCTTACCGTGACGCTGGCACATATAAATCCCTGTGACCGTGTGGAGATTATCCTTCCAAAAGAAACGGAGATATCGGAAAATCCGGTACAGGAAATGCTTTACGATTTCTTAAATCAGGCGGAGATTGCTTTCGGCACAAAGGATGCCGTCTATGAAGCCGCCAAGAGAAACGCCGGGAATCCCGCGGCGCTTTTAGGCGAGCTGCAGGCAATGGACGTTTCGGAAAAGCTGCAGAGGGCGGTTCTGGAAATTGCCGGCGCAAGATAACGGAAAATGCACGCAGGATTGCTGTGCAGAGGGGCTAAGCCTGAGGATTTGACAGGAGAATTACAAAAATGGAGCATATGCTTTTTGTGCTGGATATGATTGGGACAGTTGCTTTTGCACTGTCAGGAGCCATGACAGCCGTTAAAAAGAAGATGGATATTTTAGGGGTTATGATACTTGGTATGGTAACAGCCGTGGGGGGAGGCATGATGCGGGATATTATCCTGGGGATTGTGCCTCCCCAGGCGTTTCGGGAGCCTTTTTATGCCATGACGGCATTATTGACCTCTATGTTCATGTTTGTATTTATCTGTTTCCGGGAGCGGAAAGCAAGGAAAAAAGGCTGGCAGGAGCATTCTGTGGCCGATGCGGGCAAGAAAGGATATCAGGGCGTATCGGGGCAGCGCTTTGCCGCAATGCTGATGGCGGCGGATACTCTGGGACTTGGGGTTTTTACTGTGGTAGGAGTGAAGGCGGCTTTTGATACCCGGATGGAGATGAACTATTTTTTGCCGGTATTCCTTGGGACGATTACCGGCGTGGGAGGCGGCCTTCTGCGGGATATGATGGCGGGGGACAGGCCCTATATATTCGTAAAGCACGTGTATGCCTGCGCTTCGATTCTGGGAGCCTTTGTGTGCGCTTTTCTCTGGACAGGAGCCGGGGAGGAGGTCGCTATGATTGCCGGAGCTGTCTGCGTGATTATCATGCGGGTGCTGGCAATCGGGTTTAAGTGGAACCTTCCGAGAATAGATAATTTTGAGTGAATGATGCAAATATGATGCAAAAATGATGAAACTATGATGCATGAACTGGATAATATTTTCCTTGTGGATAATAATACAAAAGAAAGGATAAAAAGACATGGAGATGGAAGTGCTTTTGGGCGGAGAAGGAAACAGGGAAAAGAAAAGTTTATTAAAGATATGCGGTATTATTTTGTGGATGCTGATGATTCTGGTGTCCGTGTTTTGTGCGTCCCGGTCGCTGATGCTGTAAAGGACAGAGGGATTTCGAAAGAGGGCGCGGAAATGAGAAAAAAACAAATGACAACGGCAAAAAAATTGTCTGTAAAGGCGCTGACGGCAGCGGTATTGGCCGTACTGCTGATTACCGGGTGCGGAAACAAAGACGAAATGGACAGAGCGGAAAGGACAGAGGAAAATGCGCCTTCATCGGCGGAAAGCTTTCTGGTGGAAAATCCTAAGTGGGAGCCGATTCAATCAGAGGAAGAAATTCCGGGAGAGGAAGCAGGAACCGGAGAGGAGACAGAAAAGGACGGTGTCGGGGAGGACTCTAAGGAGAGCGCAGGCGAGGGAGTACCGGGGGCGTCTTTATTTGGCGACGCGGCAACCATGAATAACGATGTAAAGGGGAGGGAGCTGCCCATTTACTGTGTGGAAACGGAAGAAAAGAAGGTGGCCTTAAGCTTTGACGCCGGTTGGGGCAATGAGGATACGGCGGAGCTTCTTGAGATTTTAAAAAATCATAATTTGAAGGTCACTTTTTTCATGACAGGGGACTGGGTGACGAATTATCCTGATGATGTGAAGGCAATTCTGGAGGCAGGCCACGATTTGGGGAACCACAGCGAAAACCATAAGAATATGAGCCAGATTTCCGATGAAGATAAAAAACAGGAGCTGATGAAGGTACATGATAAGGTAAAAGAGCTTACCGGCTATGAGATGTGCCTGTTCCGGCCGCCCTATGGCGACTATGACAACGCGGTGATTGACGTGGCAAAGGACTGTAAATACTATACTATCCAATGGGATGTGGATTCTCTGGACTGGCAGAATAAAGGCGTGGATTCGGTGATTTCCACAGTGACGGAGCATAAAAATCTGGGAAACGGAAGCATTATCCTGTGCCATAATGGGGCGGAATACACGGCTCAAGCCCTCGATACGCTGATTACCCGGCTTCAGGATATGGGGTATGAGATTGTTCCCGTTTCGAAGCTGATTTATAAAGATAATTTTCATATGGATTTTGCGGGGCGGCAGATAAAAAATGAGGACGCTTAGCAGGGATTGACAAAAATCCCTGCTTTTCAATCTATTTCTTTTATGATTTTGAAAGCTTCGGCATAATGACTGCCTGACATTCCTCCGCGTAAGAGGGCCAAAGCTCTGACTGCTTCAATATTTCTGGGAAACGGGGCTTTGCCAAGCTCTGTATCGTATATTTTTAATGCCGCAATTTTATCTTCGATGTATTCGGAGATATCAACAAAATAGTTAGGAGCAAAAGCTTCGGCATTTTTACTGAAATCAGTTTCTGAAAGTATTTCCATTGTTAAAATCTTTTTAATGTAAGGATATCTGTTTTTTCTGACCTCAATAATCTGAAGGT
>CAMSTM010000054.1 GCA_947063675.1 uncultured Lachnospiraceae bacterium
GCAGCAAATGGTGGCTGGGCGAGGAGCCTTACGCGCCGATGAGCAAAAGCCTTGTGGAGGAAATCAGGGCGCTTCCTTTTGTAAGCGGAGTCGATGTGATTTACAGGGCGAGAACCTGGCCGGATTATGTGGAATACGAGGGAAACCGGATGTATATGAATTCCCTTGGAAGGGTAAAGCTGGAGGGAAGGCTTAAGGAATGGCGCGAAGCAATGAAGGGATGCCCGGAGTACGGGCAAATATATAACGAGGATTTGGAGAAAATGAATTTCAGCGAAACGGAGGTTTATCTGGAGGTTTTAGGACTTCCCGCCGGGCGGCTTATGAAAAACATACCTTATCTGCAAATACTGGAGGGAGAACTGAACCCGGAGGATTTTGCCACGGGAGAGTATATCGTCTGGCAGGAAATGCAGACGAATAAGGGACTGTCCGGTAAGGAATGGGAGGAAAAGCAGCTTCACGCCGGGGAGGAGCTTACGCTGCAGTTCTGGGATGACGGGACGGAAAGCTATGTAAGCCGTCAGGTAAAGGTGATGGCTGTGGTGGAGAAGAGCGACCCTTTCGGGACGGCGGATATCGATTACAGCAGTGTGATAATACCGGATACCATGTTCCGTGAGATTTATTCAGATTATGAGGAGCAGATTGCTTCTTTACAGATTCTGGGAGAGGCGGAATTCACAAAGGAGCAGAATGGGCAGATTCAGGGAATTCTCGCCAGAGAGCACAACACCCAGCTTATGATGGAATCCCGTTATCTGGTAAGGAGCGACGCACAGTATAACAAATATACCATGACCTTTGGAGGGCTTTTCCTGACGGTTCTTCTGGGAATTATCGGGATTTCCAACGTGATTAACACCCTGACCAGCGACGTGTTTGCAAGGCGCAGGGAGCTGGCGGCGCTGCAGTCCATTGGAATGACGGTAAAGCAGCTTAAGGGGATGCTTTTTAAGGAGGCGATGAAATATTGTTTCCCGGCGGTTCTGATTGCAGTTCCCGCAGGCGGTGTCCTGGCCTTTATGGTGGCGGGCGACTGGACGTTTACAGGCTTTTCCCCGGCGCTTTTTATAATGGCGTCTGCGGGCGCGGCGCTGGTGATTTCGGGAATTGCCTTTGTGGCAACGGACATACTGGTAAAAAATTTAAACAGAAAATCCATTGTTGAAAGACTCCGCGAGATTGAGTAAAATAAGCGAAAGAAGCTGCCGAAGCTCTGACAGGGACAGGGCGGCAGGCGGGAAACGGAAAGAAAATCAGCAGGAAAAACGACTGGAGGGAGAAATAGATGCCGACAGAACTTCTGGTGGTGGAGGATGACGAACTTTTGCGGCGGGGAATCGCTTTAGCCCTGAGAAAGGACGGGTATCTGGTGAGAGAAGCCGGAAGCCTCAAGGAGGCAAGGCGGGCGTGGCATGAAAGACTCCGCCTTGTAATTCTCGATTTGAATCTGCCGGACGGCGACGGACGGGAGCTTCTTTCACAGTTCCGGGCAGGCGGGGTGCCTGTGATTGTGCTGACGGCCAGGGACGGAGAAGAGGATGCGGTGAAAAGCTTTGATTTGGGCTGTGACGACTATGTCACCAAGCCCTTTTCCACCGTGCTTCTGCGCCGGAGGATTGCCGCCGTGCTGCGGCGGGCGGGAAAAGGAAGCGGCAATGTCTATTGTCACGGCGAACTGGTTTACAGGTTTTCGGAAAAGGAGCTTTTGCGCAACGGACAGAGCGTGAAGCTCACCGGAACGGAAAGAAAGCTTTTGGAAGTGTTCCTGAAACACCGCAATCAGGTGCTGACAAGGGAAGCCTTGCTTGAACAGGTGTGGGACGCCTATGAAAATTATGTGGATGAGCGGACCCTGAAAGTAAATATCAGCCGCCTGCGCGAGAAGGTGGAGAAGGACGCCAGGAACCCCGAATATATCTGTACGGTGTTTGGGATTGGGTATAAATGGAGCGATGGTTATGAATAGCGGCGCAGGAGCGGTATCGGCAGACATTTGGGATAGGATGAATATATTATGCGGACAGGCCGGCGGCCGGGGCGCGCAGTTTGGAGTCTGGATATTGACTGCGGTTCTTTTGTCATTGTGTATTTGTCTTGCAGCGGCGCTCTGGCGCTGCCACAGGCTGACACAAAGAGTCCGGCTGGTAATGGAGCAGGTAAACGATGTGATTGAAGGACTGATTCACCATAAGAAGCTGCCGAAGTTTTCAGAAACCGAGGATACTCTTTTAGGGAAGTTTCAACACGGTATTTTCCAGTTGTATGGAATACTCAGTTCCTATGAGGAAAGGGAAAGACGGCAGAAGGAGGAGCTTGGAAGCACCATCAGCGATTTGGTTCATCAGATGAATACGCCTATTGCCAATATCCGGCTGTACAGCGGATTTCTGGAAGATACGGAGCTTTCCGACGGGGAGCGGCAGGTTTTTGCAAAGAGCATCGCCCGGCAGTCGGAAAAGCTTGCCTGGCTGGGGGAGAGCTTCGGAAAGATATCCCGGCTTGAAACGGGAATTGTAAAGCTGCAGCCTGTAGAGCAGCCCGTGCTTCCGGCACTGCTTGGCGCCATTGACCAGATTACCCTGAAAGCAAAAGAAAACGGAAACGATATCCGGCTTTCCGGCAATCAGAAGCTTACCGCCGTATTTGACCGGAAATGGACGGAGGAGGTTTTTTATAACCTGTTGGATAACGCGGTGAAATACGGAAACAGAGACAGCGCAATCGCCACATGTCTTGTGGAGGGTGAGATTTATGTGCGGATTGATGTGGTAAACGAGGGGCCGCAGATTCCTGAAAAGGAATATCCGAAGATTTTCCAGAGGTTTTACCGGGGAGAAGCGGCAGGGCAGCAGGCGGGCCTGGGGCTTGGGCTGTATCTGGCAAGAGAGCTTGTGAGAAAACAGGGCGGGTACATCAAAGCTGCGGGCCGGCCGGATGGGCGGACCGTGTTTTCGGTGTATTTGCCCTGCTGTGACGGGGTCAGCCCTGAGCGTCCGATAAGCAAGACAGATGAAGCGGAGTTTGTTTCCATAGAATAACGCTACATGCTTGCAATTCTCTTCAATGTATTGTTCAGTCCGAGGAGCACAAAAATATCGTTCTTCTGTACAGGGTCGTCTGCGTCCGGGTTGATGACAAGGGTGCCGCCCCGCCTGATGGCAACCACGTTCACGCCGTATTTTTTACGCAGATTCAGTTCTTTCAGACTTTTTCCAATCCAGCTTCCAAGGATATCGATATCCGCAATGGAGTATTCGCTGGTAAGCTCGATTGCGTCAAAGAGATTGTTGAAGGCAAGGGCGTTTGCAAGATGGACGCCTCTTTCCTTTTCGGGATGGACAATCTCGTCAACGCCGATTTTTGTGAGTATTTTTCCCTGTGTCTCGTCGTAGGCCTTTGCAATCACCAGGCCGATTCCCTGCTCCTTTGCCCAGATAGACGCCAGAACCGCGGCCTCCAGGCCGTGGCCGATGGATATGATTGCGCCGTTAAAATTCCGTCCGCCCAGCTCCTTTAGGGCTTCCTCATTGGTGACGTCCACACACATGGCGAGGGTCACATACTCGGCAATCTGCCTTATCTTCTTTTCATCTCTGTCGATGGCAAGCACCTTGCAGCCGTTGGCCTCGAGCTGCTTTGCCACGCTGATTCCGAATCTTCCAAGTCCGATAACGATGTATTCCTTTTGGGTATGCTTTTTCATATATATCCTCCATTCCGGTTCCGCTTCGGTTCTGCCAGTGAACCTTTTTATCCGATAATAACTTTACTCTCCGCATGGGTAATATTCTCTGCCGGAGCGTTGCTGTTGAATGCCAGCGCAAGGGTGATGGGGCCGATTCGCCCCAGATACATGGTCAGGGAAACAATTAATTTTCCCACCGGATTTAAGGAACCGGTCAGCCCTCTTGACAAGCCTACGGTTGCGATTGCAGAGGTCATTTCATACAGCGTATCCAGAAAATTGCTCTGCTGGACTGCCAGAAGCGCCATTGTGAGCAGCAATAGGGTGGAAAGGCTGAAAGTGACAATGGCCACGCACCGCCTGATTGTCTCGTCCGCTATTTTTCTGCGCATGATGGTGACGTCCTTCTTTCCGCGGATATTGGCAAACATGGAGGCAAACAGTAAAACAATAGTCACTGTCTTTACGCCTCCTGCGGTTCCGGCAGGAGAGCCGCCGATGAACATTAAAACCAGATAAGCAAGGCAGGAGACAGGACGGAAGAGCTCCTGCGAGATGGTGGCAAAGCCGGCGGTCCTAAGGGTGACGGATTGAAAAAGGGCCGCCATGATTTTTTCAGGCCAGCTCATAATGCCTAAGGTTGCCGGATTATCAAATTCAAAAAGGAGCGTCAGAAAAGTGCCGGCTACAATCAGGGACGAAGTGGCAATGATAACGAGCCTTGTGTGGAGATTGAGCTTTCGTGTATAGCCGCCTTCTTTTTGGAAGCGATAGGGAAAAAGGCTTCTTGCAATCTCCCAGTATACCGGGAAACCGAGGCCGCTTACGATAATTAAAAAAATTGTGGTCAGATTCAATATGATGTTACCGCTGTAGGCGCAGAAGCTGTTGCCGCCCAGAAGGTCGATACCGGCGTTACAAAAGGCGGATACCGCATGGAAAATGCCGTACCAGATTCCTTTGATTCCGAACTGGGGTACGAATACGAAGAAATAACCAACGGCGCCGATGCCCTCAAGAATCAGCGTGATTTTGAAAATCCGCAGAGTCAGCCTTACCAGTCCGGTTAAGGTGTCCAGATTGTAGGCGCTTTGAATCAGCATCCTGTCGGAAAGGGTGATTCTGCGGTGGAAAACACATAAAATCAGGGTGGTAAAGGTGACGATTCCCAGTCCGCCGAACTGGATGAGAAAGAGAATCACCACCTGTCCGAAGGCGGAAAAGGTCTGGCCTATGTTTACGGTGGAGAGCCCTGTCACGCAGACGCTTGACATTGCCACAAACAAAGCGTCGAAAAAATCTATTTTCTGCCCCGGACGCAGGCTTACAGGAAGCAGAAGACACAGGGTTCCGACGAGAGCCCCGGCCAGAAATCCCAGCATGATGATTACGGTTGTGGTCAGTTTATGTTTTTTCATAGTTCTCCGTTTTGCGCTGCCTGACGCCTGTGAGAAGGGAGCCGGCATTTTTGCGCGAATACCTGAATTTTCCTTATTGTACAATAGTTTGGAGTAGATGGCAAGAAAGCTATCCTCTAATCTAAGGAATTTATTACAATAAGACGGCGCGCGAAGAGTGGCGGCGTTTGTTTCGATAATCTTTAGAAGTTTTTAAGATTTCCCGCAGGATTTTATTTAGTTTTTTGAAGTAGTATGAATACAGGATTCGTTATGAAGATTAGAGCTGTAAAGAAGAATTACGGCCGTAAGGCGCGGGCTTTGCAGGAAAAGGACAGGAAAAGATATAAGAAGGGACGTGAAGAACATGACGATGGAAGTAATTATGGAGTATTTTGCAAGATACGGGGGAATCGGGATTTTTGTGATAGTTTTGCTGGAATATTTGAATCTGCCGGGCTTTCCGGCAGGAGTGATTATGCCGCTTGCGGGTATCTGGGCGGCGAAAGGCCAGATTCATTTTGTACCGGCTTTGATTATCACTGTGGCGGCGGGGCTCACCGGAAGCCTTATTTTATACTGGCTGGGATATAAGGGGGGCGAGCTTTTCCTGCAGAAGTATTTAAACAAATTTCCAAAGCAAAGACCCATGATAGAGGAGAAGCTTTCCTGGGTGAAGGAAAAGGGCAGCGTCGGTATTTTTATCAGTAAGCTGATTCCCATGATAAGGACGCTGATTTCCATACCGGCGGGGGTGGCGAAAATGAATCTGGCAAAGTACACAGTGAGTTCGACGCTGGGGATTTTCGTGTGGAATCTGTTCTTTGTGGGGGCCGGGTATTTCCTCGGCGATGCGGTGATAAGTTATCTGTGATGGCAGTGAAGGAGCGGAATTATGAAGATTGCAATGATGACAAATAATTATAAGCCGTTTATCGGCGGCGTACCCATTTCGGTTGAAAGGCTGACGGCGGGACTTCGGGAAATGGGGCATCAGGCGGTGGTTTTTGCGCCTTATTATGAGGAACAGGAAGCGGAGGAGGACGTGGTGAGATTCAAGGTGCTTTTCCGCAGAAAATCAGACGGATTTTCCGTGCCTGACAGTCTGGACCCTGAAATCGAGCGGCGGTTCAAGGAGGAGGATTTTGACCTGATTCACGTTCACCATCCCATGATGATAGGGGATACGGCGAGGTATCTGTCGTGGAAATATCATGTGCCGCTGGTGTTTACTTACCATACCAGATATGAGCAGTATCTTCATTATGTGGGGCTTTCCGCATTTAAAGGAGCGATGCCTTTTTATCTGCGAAGATGCATGAAAAGCTGCGACATGGTTTTTGCACCTACGCCTCTTATGAAGAATTATCTGGAAGAAGTGGGGATTAAGAGCAGGGTGCGGGTTTTGCCCACAGGGCTTTTAAGCGACAGCTATCTGCCGGATGAAGAAAAGGCGAAGCTGCTGCGGCGGGAGCTTGCAGGAGAAAAAAAGCATTTATTCTGCGTTGTGGCAAGGCTTGCAAAGGAAAAAAATCTGGAATTTCTGCTGCGGAGCATAAAAATATTGAAAGAACGCCGGGGAGGGGATTTTCGGCTGGCGCTGATAGGGGAAGGCCCCCAGAAGAAGGAGCTGGAAAAGCAGGTAAAAAAACTGGGGCTTATGGATGAAATCCTCTTTGCAGGAAAGGCGCCGAATCAGGAGATAAAAAATTACTGCCGTGCCTCCGACGCTTTCCTGTTCACCTCGCTCTCGGAAACCCAGGGAATCGTACTGCTTGAGTCAATGGCCGCCGGCACGCCTGTCATTGCAGTAAAGGCAACGGGGGTCAGCGACGTGGTAATTAACGGGAAAAACGGGTATATGACAGATGCGTCAGAAACGGAATTTGCAGAAAAGATAATGGATGTTCTGGAGAAAAAGGAACTGGAAATTTTAAGCCGGGGCGCAAAACAGACTGCGGAAGAATACAGGGGAAGCGAAATCGCAAAAAGGGCGCTGTCGGCCTATGCGGAAGCCATTTTGGTAAGACAGATAAAAGAGGCGCAAAAACATAATCGCAGAAACAGAGATGTGGTATACTTGTAATATGTGGTAAGGATTCCTTATCACCCGCGGATGATTTATCATATTTGAAATTATGAGGTAAGGAAAGGATTTATTGCCATGAACGCATATCACATATTAATTGTGGAAGACGATAAAGAAATCAGAGAGGGAATAGAAATTTATTTAAGAAACCAGGGCTACACCGTTTTTCAGGCGGCTGACGGTGTGGAGGGGCTTGAAAAAATCCGTCAGGAGGAAATTCATCTTGCCATTGTGGACGTGATGATGCCGAGAATGGACGGAATCACCATGGTTATGCGGCTCCGGGAAATGAAGTGTGAGATTCCGGTCATCATGCTTTCCGCCAAGTCGGAGGAGGTGGATAAAATCATGGGGCTGAATATGGGCGCGGACGACTATGTGACAAAGCCCTTTACGACAATGGAGCTTCTTGCCCGGGTGAACTCCCATCTGCGCAGATACGGAAAATTTCTCGAAGCTTTGGGGGAGAAACAGCAGGATGAAAAGATTTACGTGATTGGCGGGCTTGAGCTGAACGAGGAGGCGGTGGAGGTTTCCGTGGACGGAAAGCAGGTGAAGCTTACGCCGCTGGAATTTAAAATACTTCTGCTTCTCATGAAGAATCCGGGGCGGGTATTTTCGGCGGAAGAAATTTATGAGAGGGTATGGAACGAGCAGGCAATCAATACGGATACGATTATGGTGCATATCAGGAAAATTCGGGAAAAAATCGAGGTAAACCCGAGAGAACCAAAATATTTAAAGGTGGTGTGGGGCGTTGGATACAAAATCGACAGGCAGTAAAAAATTCAGTTTCCTTTTAGCGGGCGCTCTTGTGGCGGCTGCCACGGCGGTATTTCTTGCCTTTTATCCGGCTATGGGAGAACAGGCGGATTACCATTATTCGGATTATTTAAAAAGCGACCAGTTTTTATTTTATTTATACCAGGGGAACCTTGTCCTTAATAAACAGATGCTGGATAAGACGCAGCAGGAGGAGGTTCTTTATTCTGATTTATATCTGACAATGGAAAGCGGGAAGGCTTCAGAGGAGGAGACAGGCAGGGAGGGGGTAGTATACTCGGAGGAAGAAGTAAGCGGGGAATATCTGAAATCCCGGCTCGGCAGGGTGATGGAGGAGATTTTCGAGGACTGGGAAGACAGTATTCTTGGAAACTTTACCCAGTATGCGGATTACTGTGTCATTGACCATGAGACAGGCGAGATGATAAAAAACACCGGCAGAGGCATTGATGCTCTTTATGAAGGCAGGGGAAGTAAAGGAACCGAAAACACAGGGAAGGACTATGCTTATTATGTGATGATGAGTTATGACGAAGCGGGTTCTGTTTCCAATATATCGGTGCGGGATGAAAATTCCGATGAGCTTTTAAAGAAAGTGCAGAGCGCCATGACGAATAAGTGGCTGAGAGGCAGCTTTGCGGATGCGGCCATTAATATTCTCCAATATCAGGATACGGTCTATTTTTACGGGGAGGACGGGATGCCGGAAAAGCTGGAGCTGCATGTAAATGACAGGCCGAAAAATATGACCTTTATTTATGCCCTCACTGCCAGGCAGAAGGAAACCATTCTTAAAATGGTGCGGAACGGCAATTTTGGAGACAGGTTTGGCGCTCAATATCAATGGGAGGTGCAGAATGCCTATTATGAGGCCGGAACGCCGGGAATTTACTGGGTGCTTCTTATCATTTTGGGTATACTGGCTCTTGCCTGCACCAGAATAAAGCGATACTGCCTTCACCGGCTTGCCTCTTTTAAGGTGCATCTGGAGGTTACTCTGACGGCTATCCTTCTGGTATTTGGCGTCTGTATCTATTTTGCTATCCAACTGGTATATTTGACAAACGGCGGATATTTCCCGGATATTTACGGCAAATATATGGGTTTTGTACCGGAGTATTTTTATCCTCTGCTCACGGAAACCATTAACGCGGCTGTGATGTTCCTGTTTTTCGGCATCTGGTATTACCTGATAACCTCGCTCGGGGAGGTGTTTGATATAGGAGTAAAGGAATTTATAGGGCAAAGAAGCCTTATTGTGATGTTTGCGCGCTGGGCGGTGGGAGGATGTAAAAAGAGAACCAGCCGGTTTAAGGAAGAAATTTTACATGTGGATTTGGGAGGAAATATCGAAAAAACCATCATCAGGCTTCTTGCACTCAACTTCGTGGTTCCCGCTGTGGCATGCACCATGTGGGTAGGCGGTTATACGGTGCTGATTATCTATACCTTTGCGGCTTATTATTTCATAAAAAAATATGGGAACAGGATTCAGGAACAGTACCGGCAGCTGTTTGTTGCCACACGTTCCATTGCGGAGGGCAATTTGCAGACAGAGCTTTCGGAGGACTGGGGAATTTTTGAATCCTATAAGGAGGAGCTTTCCAAAATTCAAAACGGCTTTAAGGCGGCGGTGGATAAAGAGGTAAAAAGCCAGAGAATGAAGACGGAGCTGATAACCAATGTTTCCCATGATTTAAAAACACCGCTTACAGCGATAACCACTTATATCGAGCTTTTGGAGGACGATAATCTTGCGCCGGAGGTTCGGAAGGAATACCTGGGGGTGCTGAAAAGGAAATCCGAGAGACTGAAATTTCTGATAGAGGACTTATTTGAGGTCAGCAAGGCCAGCAGCGGAAACGTCACGCTGAATCTTGTGGAAGTGGATATCTGTAATCTTATGCGCCAGGTTTATCTGGAATACGAGGACAGGGTGGAGGAGGCGGATTTGATTTTCCGGTTCTGCATGCCCGAGGAAAAGGTGATGCTGCATCTTGACAGCCAGAAAACCTATCGGATATTTGAGAATCTTTATGTGAACATCATCAAATACGCCATGCCCCACACCAGAGTCTATGTGAATGCGGATAAGACGGAAAAGGGAATCGTTATCGAACTGAAAAATATGTCGGCAAACGAGCTGAATATCCAGCCTGAGGAGCTGACGGAGCGGTTTGTGAGAGGAGACAGCGCAAGAAATACGGAAGGGAGCGGGCTTGGGCTTGCCATTGCAAGAAGCTTTGCGGAGCTGCAGGGAGGGAAGCTCTCGGTGGAGATTGACGGTGATTTGTTTAAGGTGGTAATTTATTTTTGAACGTGACATCGCTTTCTATTCGTGTTAACATTGGTACTGAAAATGTGACAGGAGAGCTATAAGCAAATGGATAAATATCAGCTTTTAAAGCAATACTTCGGCTATGATTCCTTCCGGGAAGGACAGGAATATTTAATCGACAGTATTTTAGAGGGAAGGGACGTGCTGGGAATTATGCCTACCGGCGCGGGAAAGTCTATCTGCTACCAGCTCCCGGCGCTGTTAATGCGTGAAGAAAGTGAAGAGAGCAGCCGGAAAATGAGCAAAGATGCGCCGTGCGGGCACGGGGCCTGTGAAAATTCGGGAAAGAGGCGCGCGGGGGCGGTTACGCTGGTAATCTCCCCGCTGATTTCCCTTATGAAGGACCAGGTGGAGGGCTTAAATCAGGCGGGAATCCACGCGGCGTATTTAAACAGCTCTCTGACGCCGGGACAGTACAGGAAAGCCCTTTCTTTTGCAAAGGAGGGGAGGTATCCGATTATCTATGTGGCGCCGGAGCGGCTTCCCGCGCCGGAATTTATGGATTTTGCGCGGAATGCAAATATTGCAATGGTGGCGGTTGACGAGGCGCACTGCGTTTCCCAGTGGGGACAGGATTTCCGTCCCGGCTATCTGAAAATCGTAAATTTTATAGATGCTCTGCCGGTGCGGCCGGTTGTGGCGGCCTTTACCGCCACGGCGACAAAGGAGGTAAAAGAGGATATTATCGACCTTCTGACGCTTCGGAATCCGGCCATGATTACCACAGGCTTTGACCGGAAAAACCTGTATTTCGGCGTACAGTCGGTAAAGGACAGGTATGGTGCGGTGAAAAATTATCTGGAATGCCACCCGGAAGACGCCGGAATCATTTACTGTCTGACGCGGAAAAATGTGGAGGAGGTCTGTGAGAGGCTTGCCGGGGAAGGCTTTGCGGTCACAAGGTATCACGCCGGGCTTTCCGATGAGGAGAGAAAAGGCAATCAGGAGGATTTTATTTATGATAAAAAGCCTGTCATGGTGGCCACCAATGCGTTCGGCATGGGAATTGACAAATCCAATGTGAGATTTGTACTCCATTTCGGGATGCCGAAAAATCTGGAATCCTATTATCAGGAAGCCGGAAGGGCCGGGCGGGACGGGCAGCCGGCCGAGTGCATTTTGCTGTACAGCGGCCAGGACGTGACTACCAATCAGTTTTTTATCGAGAATAATCAGGATAATCAGGAGCTGGATACGGAACTGCGGCAGCTTGTGATGGAAAGGGACAGGGAAAGGCTGCGGAAAATGACCTTTTACTGTTTCACCAATGAATGTCTGCGGGATTATATCCTGAGATATTTCGGGGAATACAAGGAAAATTATTGCGGAAACTGCTCCAACTGCCTCAGCCAGTTTGAAAACACGGATGTGACGGAAATCGCAAAGAGCCTTGTCGGGTGCGTGGAAAGCTGCCGCCAGAGGTATGGAATCAATGTGATTCTGGACACGGTCCACGGGGCGAACACGGCGAAAATCCGAAGCTATCGCATGGATGAAAACCCCTTTTACGGCGGATGTGCAAAGGCGTCGTCCCTAAGGCTGCGGCAGGTGCTGAATCATTTGCTGATACATAATTATCTGGCGATGACCGACGACGAGTATGCGGTGGTAAAGCTGACGGAAAAATCGGAAGATATTTTAAGGGGCGGGGAAGCGGTGATTATGAAGCTGGCAAAGGAGCAGCCCCATCCGGCCAAAGCGGAGAAAGGAAAGAGCGGGCGGAGAAAATTATCCTACAGCGCATCCGGCGCAAGTGCCGGGAGCGCAGAGCTTTCCCCGGCGGAGGAGGCTTTGTTTGAAAGGCTGCGCACCCTGCGGACGGAAATCGCCAGAGGGGAAAAGGTGCCGCCCTATATTATTTTCTCCGACAGGACGCTGGTGCATATGTGTATGTTAAAGCCGGGAACAAAGGCGGAAATGCTGAAGGTTTCGGGTGTGGGCGAATATAAATATGATAAGTACGGGGAGAGGTTCCTTGACTGCATACGGGGGGTTATGAAGAAATCAGGGAGTGTGGAAGCATGAAGTTTTTGAAGGTTTTGGGCGGTATTTTACTTGCTCTGATTATCGGGCTTGTGGTTCTGGTGCTTGTCTGCGCCGATAATCCGGAGCTTACGGAGAAAATTGCGGAGTTTCTTTATCCTGACCGATACAACATTGCGGGGACTGAGAGCGGAACGGGAGAAATCAAAGAAGGCGCGGAAAACGTAAGGGGCGGAGCCGGAAGAACGGAAGGCAATGCCGGAGAAGCGGGAGACGCTGCGGGAAATCCCAGAGCCGGCTCTGCAGGAAATGCAGATTCTGATGCATCGGCTCTTTCGCAGGGCATTCTTCCGGGCGAACCTGACCGGGGAAACGGGAACGGGGCGCGGCAGGACGGGACTTCGGCAGGCAATGCCGGAAAGGAAGGGCTTTCGGAAAATATCCGCCCGGAATACATTGCCCCCGACGAGGCGGAGCTTACGGTGCCGGAAAAGGTTTCGGGCCGGAACGGCTATCAGCAGATTCAAAGCGAGGCGGAGCAGGTTGACGATGATTCCGCAAAGGCGCTGGAAAGCAGTCTGGGGCCGGGACAGACAGGAGACGGGCTTTCCTTCGACCCGCTTTTTTATCCCTATTATGAAATGCTGGACGAACAGGGAAAACACCTTTACCGGCAGATTTATGCGAACGCAAACGCTCTGACCGGCGCTTTTGCACCGGTGGAAGAAGTGGGAGCGGCAAAGCTTAAGACGGTTTTCGAGGCGGTTTACAACGACCATCCCGAACTTTTCTGGATGGAAACCGCTTATTACGGAAAGTACAGAAGGGACGGGCGGTGCGTGGAAATCGATTTGCGGTTCAACCGCACGGCGCAGAACCTGGAGGCATCGAAAGCTGTTTTTCAGGAAAATGCGGACAGCATAAAGAATCAGGCTTCTGCCCTTTCGGGCGATTATGAAAAGGAAAAACTGGTGCACGATATTTTGATTGACAGGATAACCTATAATCTTGGCGCGGAGATGAATCAGAGCGCTTACAGCGCGCTGGTAAACGGACAGACGGTCTGCGCCGGATATGCAAGGGCTTTCCAGTATCTGCTGCAGCAGATGGGAATTCCCTGCTACTACTGCACCGGATACGCCGGGGAAAACCATGCGTGGAATATTATCCGTCTGGAGGACGGCTTTTATAACGTGGATACTACATGGGACGATGTGGACGGCGGAAATTACGACTATTTCAACAAGACGGACAGCGATTATGCGGACACCCACGCGCGGAAGGAGCTGTCGGTTTATCTGCCGCCCTGTAACGGGCAGATGTACCGCAATCTGGAAGCAGGGAGCGAAGCCGGTGAAAATCTTCGGGGAATTGAGGACCTTGGCCTGAGGCCGGAGGATGTTTTACATACCCTCGCGGACTACTATGACGGCTGCTACAGCCGGATTGTGTCAAACGGGGCGGGCTCCTACAGCTTTCCGCTGGCAGTCGGGGGAGCTGATTTGCTGGAGGAGCTGTATCGGGCCTACCGGTCGGATGCCTATAAGCAGGGGTATATGGAGAGGGCGATGACGGACGCCGGTATTTCCTCCTGCGAAATGAGTCTTGAAACAGAGGAACTTAGGGAGAACAGGTATCTTATTGTGCATACCGTGAATGCAAGGTAAAGAGCAATGCCTGTATTTAGCTGCTATGGGTCAATCAGGAAATAACAGCATTTTTTGCAAATTACACCGCAACGAAAGCGGTACTGCTGCGGGAAATAAGATGGTAAACTATAAGTCAGATGGATGCTTTGCATCTGCCTGACTTATTCTTGCGGAAATGAGGGCTTTGTCTCTGTTGATTTACTTTCGCAAAAAAAGCGAATACAGGACAGGAAACGGGGTGAAAAATTGAAAATGAAATTTACAAAAATGCACGGATGCGGCAATGACTATATTTATGTGGACGGGCAGACGGAAAAGATTCCGGCGGAGAAAAAGCCGGAGCTTGTAAGGCGGCTGAGCGACAGACATTTCGGGATTGGCGGGGACGGAGTGATTTTTATCAATCCCTCCGACATTGCGGATTTTGAGATGGAAATGTACAATCTGGACGGCTCCCGGGCGGAAATGTGCGGAAACGGCATCCGCTGTGTGGCGAAGTTTGTGTACGATAAGAAGCTCACGGACAAGACCTCCGTCAGTATCTGCAGCTTTGGGAAAATAAAGTATCTTGATTTGTGCGTCAAGGATGGAAAGGTATCGACCGTTAAAGTCAATATGGGCTCTCCGGTGCTGGCAGCGGAAGAGATTCCTGTTATTTTTGACGGTAATGCCGGAGCCGGAGACAGGACAGTCATTGACGAAAAAATCGAAGTTGACGGCAGGGAATACAAAATGACATGCGTGTCAATGGGAAACCCCCATGCAGTTGTGTTTATGGACGAGGTGTCAACCCTCCCTCTTGACAAAATCGGTCCGGGGTTTGAGAACCATGCGCGATTTCCGAAGCGGGTGAATACGGAATTTGTGAAGGTCATCGACAGGGATAATGTGGAAATGCGCGTATGGGAGCGGGGAACGGGTGAAACTTTAGCCTGCGGAACCGGCGCCTGCGCCACAGCAGTGGCATGTATATTAAATGGTTTGACGAACGAGAAGGTTACTGTTAAACTGACAGGGGGAAGTCTGGATATCCGGTGGGACAGAAAGGAAAATCTGGTATATATGACCGGGCCGGCAGCTACCGTATTTGAAGGAGAAATTGAAATATAAAACGGAACTCATAACAGCAGGAGGAATGGCGATGTTTAAGATTAACGACAATTATTTAAAGCTTCCCGGAAGCTATCTGTTTTCAACTATAGGAAAAAAGGTGAACGCCTATGCGGCGGCGCACCCGGATAAAAAGATTATCCGTCTTGGAATCGGCGATGTGACGCAGCCCCTTGCCCCGGCGATTATCACGGCGCTTCACGGGGCAGTGGACGAAATGTCCAGGGCGGAAACCTTTAAGGGGTATGCCCCTGACCTTGGCTATGAGTTCCTTCGGAATGCAGTCTGTGAAAACGATTATAAGGCAAGAGGATGCAATATTTCCCCTGATGAGATTTTCATATCCGACGGCGCAAAATGCGATTCGGGAAACATTCAGGAAATATTCAGCGTGGACAATAAAATTGCAGTCTGCGACCCGGTTTATCCGGTTTATGTGGACACCAATGTGATGGCGGGAAGAACAGGCACCTATGACAGCGTAAGGGAAACCTGGAGCGACGTAATTTATATGCCCTGCGTTGCGGAAAATAATTTTGCGCCGCAGATTCCTGCGGGGGAAGGAAAAACGCCGGATTTGATTTACCTGTGCTTCCCCAACAATCCCACGGGCTCCACAATCACAAAATCCCAGCTTCAGGAGTGGGTGGATTATGCAAACAGGGTGGGCGCGGTGATTATTTATGACGCCGCCTACGAAGCGTATATATCGGAAGAAGATGTGCCCCACTCCATTTACGAGTGCGAAGGCGCAAGAACCTGTGCCATCGAGCTTCATTCATTTTCCAAAAATGCGGGATTTACGGGCGTGCGTCTTGGATTTACAGTGATTCCCAGGGATTTGAAATGCGGGGACGTTTCCCTTCATTCTCTCTGGGCAAGAAGGCACGGAACCAAATACAACGGCGCGCCTTATATTGTACAGAAGGCCGGCGAGGCGGTTTATTCCCCGGAGGGAAAAGAGCAGCTGAAAAAGCAGGTGGCTTATTATATGAACAATGCAAAGTACATTCTGGAAGGCTTAAAGAACGCGGGATATGCGGTGTCCGGCGGCGTGAACGCCCCCTATATCTGGCTGAAAGCCCCGGATAAGATGACGAGCTGGGAATTTTTTGATTATCTTCTTGAAAAGGCAAATGTAGTAGGAACGCCGGGTTCCGGCTTCGGTCCCAGCGGCGAGACCTACTTCCGCCTGACAGCGTTTGGCAGCTATGAAAATACCGTGGAAGCGGTTGAGAGAATTAAGGCGCTGTAGAAGATTGCGGCAGCTTTGCCTGGCGAACCTCCAAAGCAGTCTGCATCATTATGAAACGAATTTGAAAAAAGTAATCTTTCTTACAATAAAGCAGGATTACTTTTTTTGCACCATAAATCATTATGGCACTAAACGTATCAAAACAGAGGGGATAAGAGTGGACGAGCGACAATTTGAAAAAGCCGTGGCACGGATGGTACAGGGAGATAAGACCGGATTAAAAGAAATCTATGAAAATTATGTAGGGTATATCTACCGGATTGTTTACGAAGTGCTGCTGAATAAGGAAAATGCAGAGGACGTGACCAGCGAGTTTTTTTTAAGGCTCTGGGATAAGGCGGAGCAGTTTAAGCCCGGCAGCGGTCACAGGGGATACCTTGCGGTTATGGCAAGAAATATGGCCATTGATTTTATAAGAAAGCACAGACGGGAGGAGCTTACCGCGCTGATGCAGGATTTGGGAGCAGGACCGGAAGAGGAAGGACGGGACGCGGGGATTTATCAGGGAAATGCCGGTTTTTCCACGGATACAAGCGCGGTGGAAGAGGAAGTGCTTGGAAACATGACGGTCAGTAAAGCACTTGAAACCTTAAAACCGGCGGAGCGGCAGATAGTCAGCCTGAAGGTTTTGGGCGAGCTTACCTTTAAGGAAATCGCGGCGAGCATGAATATCCCTATGGGAACCGTCACGTGGAAGTACCAGAGTGCAATGAAAAAATTAAGGAGGTGCGGATATGAGTAAGGATTTTGAGCAGGCATATAAAGAAGCGGCGCAGATGGAAGCTCCTGACTTATGGGACAGAATCGAAGCCGGACTTAAAAGCAAATCCGTACCGGAGGAAAAAGCAGATAGAGACATAGTTGTACCGGAAGAAGCAAAGACAGGAAAAGAAGCTGCATCCGCAGAAGCAGAAACAGGAAAAGAATTTGCGTCAGGGGAAGCGACGCCGGAAAAGAACGCTGACAGGAAGAGAAAGCCTGTCAACCTTCAATATTTAAAAAGATATTCGGGAGTGATTGCGGCGGCGGTCTGCGTGGCGGTTATCCTTCCGGCAATTGCACTTTTAAGACCGCAGTTTAAGGGATATTCCGCTGCGGATACCACTGAGGAAATTGCAGAGTCTGCTGCGGCAGATGCAGGGGCTGCCGGGAACATGGCAATGCCACAGGAGAAAGACGGTTCGGAAGCAGGGAGTATTAAGGAGACCGGTTCGGAGTCGGACAGTCTGGAGGAAGCCGCGCAGAAACAGGCTGTGATGATGGACAGAGAGACAGATGAAAACGACGATATGCCGATGGATGCGGGAGGCGGCGAAAAAGACGAAGATGCTGCAGCACCTCTTAAGAACAGGGAGGCAGCGACAGGGAGCGCAGACGATTTTTCGGCACAGCCGGCAGAGGCGATGACAGAGGAAAAAGAAAGCAGCATGTCCGGCCAGAGCACAGACAATGTCAATGCAGCGGAAATGGAAGACGGCATTTTTATAAAACATGCAGTTATCAAAGTGACAGAGCTGAAAGAGGAGATTAATGAGGAAGGTGAAGAAGATTCCGGCATCCTCTGTACGGCGGTTCTGGAGAAAGCAGCATCCGGCTCGCAGCAGAGCATAGCTGATTTGCAGAAGAAAGGGCAATTAATAATTTTTGTCCCGTCAGATATTGCGGCGTTACTTTATGAAGGCGGCGTATTTGAGGTGGATTTGGAGCACCGGGACAGCGGGGAATATTCCTTTATACTGCGGAAATTCCATCAGGAAACGACAGACGGCACGCTTCAGGAATAGCCCTTATGCGAAACAAACGCTGTCACACTTCGCGAGCCGGCTGATTGCAAAAAAATAAGAACCGCCGACAGGGCGGTTCTTGGAGCAGGATATGTAGCGGTCAGGCAGCAGGACCAACGTACTTTGTGTCACCAAATCCGAGAATCAGGATAAAAATGGTGTTCAAAAACAGAAGTCCGAAGCCAAATCCGGTACCCTTACCAAAAGCTTTGGCAAGCTTAAAGTTTAACATAATGCCAACTACAATGTTTACAATAGGCACAAAACCAAGCAGGAATAACCAACCGGTACCCCAGGCAATATCGTAAAGACAATACTGCGTATAAAAGGGTACAAGACTTGCCCAGCCGGGTCTGCCGGCCTTTGTGTAGATTTTCCATCTTGCAATAATTGTCAGAACAAGAAGTGCAAGCGCAAAAATCATGTAAACAGTAAATACACCGGTACCTATTAATGCAGCCATCACATCATAAGAATCATAATCAGCGTACATCTCAGCCCCTCCTTTCGTAGAATATGGAACTTATCATAAATTATAATATTAGATATTTGCGATATTGTCAATTTATAAAAATTTTATAAATTATGGAAAAATTGTGAAATTAATTTAACTGACTGAAATATTCCGGTGTTTGGGAAGTTATAACAAATGTTTCTTAATAAAAATGGGTATAATAAATGCAACATTATTTACTATAATGTTGCATTTACATTCATTATTATTATCGGATAGAATTAAAAATACTTTATACCCCGGATAAAAATTTTTCAGCCAATTTGGCGGCATGACTTTTACAGCGGAGTCTGGCACGCTATAGCCTGATTTTTTCAAAGACTTCATCCTTGTCGTTCTGCTCAATACCCAGATATCTTCTGGTTATCTGATAAGAGGAATGATTATAAATATTCATCAGAAGGGCCGGGGGCGTGCCCTGCTTCCAGGCATGATAGCCAAAGGTCTTTCTCAGGGAGTGACAGCTGATATCGGCCTCCAGCCCGGCATAAGAGGCGGCTTCCTTAATCAGGCGAAATGCCTGATAGCGGCTTAAATGCTGTTTTTTATGCAAGCGGCTGCAAAAAATCCAGTCTTTTGCATTCCTGAAGGAGCAGTTTTGCGCTTCCAGAACCTTTCGGATTTCTTCATTAATATAGATTCTGTTTGATTTGCCGGTCTTTCGTTCTGTCAATACAATATGGGTTTTCCATTCTTTATTTTCAAAGTCGTAAATATCCCCGTAAGTAAGCGGCAAAATATCCGATATACGCAGGGCTGAATTGAGGCCGATAATAATCAGAGTATAATTCCTGATGTTGGGCTTTTCATACTTAAAATATTCCTTAAATAATTTTAGTTTTTCAGTGTTTCTAATTGGTTGTGTCGTACTCATAAAAACCTCCTTTTCCATTTTGCGGTGTCTTACCACAGATAATGCAACATTATAGTAAAGATAGTTGTATTTTGTAAAAACGGACGATATGCATGGCAGTAAATGCATTGGAAAAAGCGAAAGGAGGCTTCGGTATGGTAAGGCTGACAGTGAGCACGGAAGAATATCTGATGCTGAATGATAATATTAAAATTGTATTCCTGGGAGGAACCAAAAATCATATCCGTATTCTGGTGGACGCCCCGAAGGATGTGAACATTGTCAGAAGCACTGTACTGGAAAAAAGGCTTGCCGCTTCCGGGGAAGATGAGAAACTGCCAAAGTATTATGCGGAGCCGGAAACAGATAAAAAGTATCTGAAGAAAAAGAAGCCCCGTATCTGCATCACACGGGGGAATCTGGAGCCCTGAAAATTTAAACGATAATAATCGGGAATCTTAAGCGGTTTGGAGGCAGGGCCCGTCTCCAAAAGGATTTTGATATCCGGTTACTATAAATGTTTATAAACCAAACTACGCAAACGGATTTGCGTAATAATTCAAGGAGGAATATGTTATGTCAATGATAGTAAAACACAATCTTACAGCAATGAATTCTAACAGAATGTTAGGAGTAAACACTGCCAGCCAGGCTAAGACCACAGAGAAGCTGTCATCCGGTTACAAGATTAACCGTGCGGCCGACGACGCGGCAGGTCTTTCCATTTCTGAGAAGATGAGAAGGCAGATTAGAGGTCTTACACAGGCTTCCAAGAACGCACAGGACGGTATCTCCTGCGTACAGACGGCAGAAGGCGCTCTGAACGAAGTTCATGATATATTACAGCGTATGAACGAACTGGCTGTTAAGGGTGAGAACGGCACATTGTCATCTGTTGACCAGTCCTATATCCAGGCTGAAATCAAACAGCTGATGACAGAAATCGACCGTGTAGCCGATACTACTACATTCAACGAGCAGAACCTGTTAGACGGTTCCTTTACCAATAAGGGACTGCAGGTTGGCGCGGAGGCAGGACAGCATATTAATATTACCATCACATCCATGAAGATGGAGAAGCTGGTTTCGACAAGCACCAAGATTTACCGGAATAATCCGGCTGGCGGCGCTTCAATTAATGTTGTAGCGTCAGAGGTAATTGACAAGTTCCAGAAAAAATACAACTCTACAGATGCAAAAACGTATGCAAAGGCTGACGATTTCGCAAGCCTGAATGCATTCGTTAAGAGCGCTCTGCAGACAGTATCCTTACAGAGGTCTGACCTCGGTGCTGTTCAGAACCGTCTTGAGCACACTATTGCGAACCTGGATAACGTAGTGGAGAACACTACAAGCGCAGAGGCTACCATCCGCGATACGGATATGGCTACAACCATGGTTCAGTACGCGAACAACCAGATTCTGGCGCAGGCCGGTACATCAATGCTGGCACAGTCCAACCAGAGCAATCAGGGCGTATTGTCCTTACTTGGTTAATCAAAAATCATTGCAGAATAAGAATTATTACTATCAGGAGGGTGTCGCAAAATCATCCAATTAGATGACAGGGCGATACCCTCGCTCTATG
>CAMSTM010000055.1 GCA_947063675.1 uncultured Lachnospiraceae bacterium
GCCGATACCTTAAAGGGCAACCGTGCTATCCAGATGCTGGTGGTATCCGCATCTACCGATAAGCTTGCATCTTCCGCAAGAACCAGCGCGGTTACGGCGGTTATGTTCGGTGTTGTTGCCGGTAACTTTGCTCTCTACGGAATCTTAAGCGGATTTACTTCCATCCCTACCACGATTTTACTGATTCTCGGTATCGGCGGACTTGCAACTACCCTCGGACAGAGAAAGGCCATGCTGATTGGTTCCTGGGGTGAAATCATCGTCTGTGCCCTGCTTTCCATCCTGTGGTTATTCGGCAATCCCACAAGCATGGATAACGGAAACGGAGGACTTGCGTTTGGATTCTTTACCATTGCATATATTCTGCTTACCATCCTTATGGGCGGTTTCCAGGGCGTTGCCGGAAATATCGTTATCCCCATGACGGCGGACTGTGCGGACTATGAGGTATACCGTACCGGTAAATACGTTCCCGGTATGATGGGAACACTGTTCAGCTTTGTTGACAAGGTGATTTCTTCCCTGGCTCCCATGATTGCAGGTCTGATGTTCTCCGCAATCGGATTCAAGGAAGCCCTTCCCGACGCAACCACACCCTACAGCACATCTCTGCATTATGTAGGCGTGTTCCTGATGTACGGTATGATTATTCTGGGATGCTTATGTAACGTTGTAGCCCTGAAGTTCTATCCGCTGACCAAGGAAAAGATGGAAGAGATTCAGGAAGAAATTGCAGCAATCAAAGCAAAGGCATTGAAAGAATAATTGGGATACATAAATAAGCTGAAAATTTGAAGCAGGAATGATTACTGAAACAGGCACCGGTATTTTTCCGGTGCCTGTTCTTAAAAAGGAGCGGGCAGCATATGAAATTAAAAACCGATAAAAAGAAAGATGAGAAAGTGAGCTTTGACGATTACCTTGCGCTGCAGAAGGAGCTGGACGAGACAAGGCAAAAATATGGAGTGGAGGTAAAAGAAGGAAAAGTTTCCAGAGCGATTTCAAATTTCTTCGATAAAAGGGAAGCCCGCGAGTTACATTCCGTGAGCCGCAAAAAATATCTGATTATAGCCCTTCTCACCGGATGGATGGGCGGTCACAGGTTTTATGCCAGGCAGTATCCTTCGGCGATTCTCTACCTGCTGCTTTTCTGGACAGGATTTCCCTTTGCCATGACATTGATTGATTTGATGATTGCGATTCCAAAGGAACCGGATGAAAACGGGAATATACTGATGTGACATGCTACCGGGAAGTATTGGCCAAACTGTTGCGTCAGGAAAAAATTGTGAGAGCCAGAGTGTTTACAAATATCGCCAAAAAATATATACTAAGAACAGCATAAGCAATCAAAATATTTTCAATAGATATGGAGAAAAGAAATGAATGCAATAGTTAAAGTGTTAACCGGTGTTCTTGCCGTTTTGGCGGTAGTCGCCTGCCTTGCCACGGTGGGAATTTTGGGGTATTCCATGATTAGGCCTCAGGACGACGAGGAAACTGTCCAAAATATGGAGGAGCCCCGTCAGGATGAAGCGGGAGAAAGCGCGGCCGCCGATGCCGGAGAGCAGCAGCCTGTTCCCACAACCGTTCCGGAGGAACAGTCCGAAAACGTATCTGCGCCGACTCCGTTGGTGAGCGCGACGCCGGCGAACCGGCAGGTTGATTTGGCGAACCATGTCCATGATTATGAGGAAAGCATTGAGACGAAGGCGACCTGTTACAGGGCGGGACGCCTGAAATATACCTGCGAGGATTGCGGAGACGTTTATTATGTGGACGTGATGTCAACCGGACACGTGGCAGGAGACTGGGAGGTATCCAGAAAGGCAGCGGCCGGAGCCGACGGCCTTCGGGTAAAGAAATGTATCTACTGCGACGAGATTGTGGCACAGGAGAGCGTACCTTATGCAGACACAAATGCGGGCGCTGCCGCTTCGCCGGGAGCCGGCGGGGAAGGGGGCAATGCCGCGTCAGGGCCTCATGTCCATCAATATGCGGCAAACACCGAGCGGGAGCCGAGCTGTACGCTTGCCGGGCTTCGGAAATATACCTGTGAGTGCGGAAACTTTTATACGGAAATGATACCTGCTCTCGGCCATGTGGCGACGGACTGGGAGGTGGCGGCAGCCCCTACCACCACAAAGATGGGAACCGAGCAGAGAACCTGCAGCGTGTGCGGCGTCCTTCTGGATTCAAGGCCGGTAAACAAGCTTACGTCAACACCGGCAGCATCAGCCGACGCGTCAGGCAACAGCCAGACCAGCTCGTCGGCAGCGCCGAATGCGTCGGGCGGAAACGGACAGTCTCAGGCTTCCAATGCGCCGGATAGCAATGCGTCGCCCTCGGCGTCAGGCCATTCTCATGAGTTCCAGTCCTATATTTTAAAGCATCCAACCTGTACGCAGGAGGGAATCCGTTCCTTTATCTGCGGCTGCGGGAGCAGTTATGCGGAATCTATAGAACGCGATTTAAACAGCCATACCTATCGGGCCACAATTATTCCGGCCACCAGTGCAACACAGGGGTATACGGTTTATACCTGCGTAAGGTGCAATTACAGTTATGTTGACAACTACACGCCGGCGCTGGGGAACCAGTAGGCCGCCCTCCAACCGTCTTTCGGAACTTTAAAAGAATACAAGCATAATCCCTCCGCTCATGGCATATAAAATCATAAGAGCAGGAGGGATTAATTATGTATGCAGAGCGAAATGCGTCAGAGGTGATAAAACAGTTTGAAAGCAGCATCGAGGCGGGACTTTCTGAAGCGGCGGCGGAAAGACGGCTTGACGAGTATGGCCCAAATCAACTGGAGGAACAGAAGAAAAAGGGAGTTTTCGGGCTGTTTATGGAGCAGCTAAACGACCCGCTTATTTATATTTTGATGGCGGCCATTGCCATATCGCTTTTTCTCGGGGAAGCGGGAGATGCGGCAATCATTGCGGCAGTAATTTTACTGAATTCCATTGTGGGCGTGGTGCAGGAGGACAAGGCCCGAAAGGCAATCGAGGCTTTGCAGCAGCTTTCCAGCCCCAGAGCGCTGGTGCTGCGGGAAGGCAGGGAATATGAGATTGAAAGCGCAAAGCTGGTGCCGGGGGATATCGTCTTTCTGGAGGCCGGAAGACAGGTGCCGGCGGATTTGCGTCTGGTGGAGAGCCGGAACCTGAAAATAGAGGAATCCGCGCTTACAGGGGAATCGGTGCCGGTGGACAAGACCTCGGAAAAGCTTGCTCCCGGGGAAAAGAGCATAGGGGACAGAATCAATATGGCCTATATGTCAACCACAGTGTCCTATGGCCGGGGCGCGGGCATCGTGACAAATACGGGAATGTCCACGGAAATCGGGAAAATCGCCGGGCTGATTGACGCCGGAGGCAGTGAAATGACGCCCCTTCAAAAGCGGCTTGCAGACCTCGGGAAGCTGCTCAGCATCCTTGCAGTGGGCGTGTGCGTCTTTATGTTTCTGGTGGCGGTGCTGCAGAAGCGGGACGTGGGGGACATGCTCCTTACCGCAATTTCCCTTGCGGTTGCCGCCGTGCCGGAGGGGCTTGCGGCAATTGTCACCATTGTGCTTGCCTTAAGCGTTTCCAGAATGGTAAAGGTGGGAACTATTGTGCGGCGGCTTCCCTCCGTGGAGACGCTGGGGGCAGTAAATACAGTGTGCTCGGATAAGACAGGCACTTTAACGCAGAACCGGATGACGGTCAGAGAATGCTATGTGGACGGGCAGCTCGTGGAGGAGAAGGAGCTCGATGCGGAAAAGCATGCTCTTTTTCTGGAAGCCTGTACCCTGTGCAACGATGCCATGATTGAGGGCAGCAGGATAGGAGACCCCACGGAGCTGGCATTGCTTGATTTGTCCAAAAGCCATGGATTTGATAAGAAAAAGCTGGAAGAGCGGATACCCCGCATCGACGAGCGGGCCTTTGATTCGGACAGAAAGCGGATGACCACCGTACACAGGCGGACGGGAAGCGCCGGTACGGAAAAAATCGCCTATATCAAGGGCGCTGCCGACGAGATGATTTCCCTGTGCTCCCACACCTCCATGCATGGCAGAGAGGTGGCGTTTTCCTCCAGGGCAAGGAAAGAAGCGCGGGAAGCGGTGGAAGAAATGGCCGGCAGAGCCTACCGGGTGCTTGCGGTGGCGGCAAAACGCAAAGGGGATTTAAAGGACGAGAAAAACATGGTGTTCCTTGGGCTTGTGGGAATGATAGACCCGCCAAGGCAGGAGGCGAAAGGCGCGGTGGCGAGCTTTAAGGGCGCCCATGTGGACACGGTAATGATAACCGGAGACCATGTAGATACCGCTTTTGCCATAGCAAGGGATTTGGGAATCGCCGAAAGCCGAAAGGAGTGTATGACCGGCGCGGAGATAGAGGCTATGGACAGCGGGGCTTTCCGGGAGAAAGCGGAGGGAATTCATGTATTTGCCAGAGTTTCCCCGGAGCATAAGGTACGGATTGTGGAGGCCCTGAAGGCAAAGGGAAAGATTGTGGCAATGACCGGGGACGGAGTCAACGACGCGCCTTCCTTAAAGGCGGCGGATGTGGGGATTGCCATGGGAAAAGAAGGGACGGACGTGGCAAGGGGCGCCGCCGATTTGGTGCTTACGGATGACAATTTTGCCACCATAGAGAAAGCAATGAAGGAAGGCAGAGGGATTTACGAAAATATCCGCAAGACCATTCTGTTTTTGCTGTCGTCGAATTTCGGGGAAATTATCACGATGCTGGCTGCGGTACTTGCAGGTTTTCCTTCTCCCTTAAAGGCAAGCCATATTCTGTGGATTAACCTGATTACGGATTCCCTTCCGGCGCTGGCGCTGGGAATGGATAAAAATGACGGGGAAGCCCTTATGAGGGAAAAGCCCAGAAAAAGCTCCGACAGCCTGTTTGCCCATGGAGGCTTAAGCTGTACGCTGTGCTACGGCGTGGTAATCGGACTCATCAGCCTTCTTGCCTTTCTCACGGTTCCCTACGGAGAGCTGGTGCGGCAGAACCTTCCGGTTACCATACAGAACCTGGAAAAGATACTCCGCCTTGCGCCTGTTTTAAACAAGGCGCAGACCCATGCGTTCACCGTGCTGGGGATGAGCCAGCTGGTGCACGCGGTGGGAATGCGGGATACCAACAAATCAGTATTTAAAATGAACCATCTGGAAAACAGATATATGATTGTTGCATGGACGGCAGGGATTGCCCTTCAGGCACTTGTGACGGAAATACCGTATTTTGTGGGGCTTTTCGGCACAAGCCGGTTAAGCCTGTCGGAATGGGGGATTCTGGGCGCTCTCTCCTGTGTGCCGCTGGTGATACATGAACTTCTGGTTCTCTCGGAAGCGCTTCTTAAGAAGGCCGGCGCGGAGGAATCAGAAAATCCGGGCAAAGGCCAGAACCATGAGGATAAGAGCCGAAAGCCAGGCGAAGCTGCGGGAGCTCTTTGACGCGAGAAGCTGACCGGTAAAAAGCCCAAGACGAAGCGCAAGAAAGTGGATAAGGGTGGTAATGGCAAAAATTACGGCGGGCGGCAAAGCTACCGTCCCGGTACAAAGGCCGGCCGAGATGTTATCCACAGAGAGGGCGAAAGCAAGGATGGCCGCTTCCCTGCCGGAAAGAACCGCCTTGTCGTCTTTGTTGATTTTCCGGGAGAGATTACCGGTGGTAAAGCCGGATTCCTGATGACGGCGGGAAGCGGCCGCGTCATATAATTTGTATAATGCAAGAAGAAAAAGCACCAGGAAGGAAAGTATTTTTGTAAGTCTGTCGGGAATCAGGGAAAGGAGCAGGTTCCCGGCAAACAAAGATGCGGTCAGCATGCCGCCGGAGAGCAGGGCGATGATGGAAAGGGACGAGAAGGGCACCCAGACCTTTTCCACACCGTAGGACAATCCGGCGGCAAAAGCGTCCATGGAAAGGACCGTCACCAGTAATAAGAAAAAATAAATTGATAAATTCATATTAATTTCTGAGCTGTTACTGCCTTTAGCGTTTGCTATATCATATTCCATTATGTTATAATTTGCTTATAATATGATGAAAAATTTGTCAGTACGGGCAGAAGAAAGGTACAAAAGCCATTATGATGAGTCAAGAAGTATGTGTACTCACCGGAAAGACAGGTGCTAAGGAATATTCCATGTTAGAAAAGTATGCCAGGGCGGGGTGCATAATTGCTTTCATGGATACAAACAAGGAGCTTGGCCGGTTAATTAAGGAGGAACTGGAGCGGCTCTACAATGTAACAGTTTTCTTTTTCCACGGCGATGTGGAAAGCGAGGAGGACAGGGATATTTTTTTCACAGCGGTACAGGAGATGTACGGCCGGATGGACCATATCCTCTGGTCAGGGGAATGATTATGGTAAGGAAAGATAAGTTGAAGTGACCGTACGACTGCGGAACTGGAATGGAGGGGTGAAATGAAACTTATTTTTGTAGGCGCGGCCCATGAAGTAACGGGAAGCTGTCATTATTTAAATGCCTGCGGCAAGAACATCCTTGTCGATTACGGCATGGAACAGGGCGTCAATGTGTTTGAAAACTGCGAGCTGCCGGTGGCGGAGGCAAGCATAGACTATGTGCTGCTTACCCATGCCCATGTAGACCATTCCGGCATGATTCCGCAGCTGACGGCCAGAGGATTCCGGGGACAGATTTACACCACGGAGGCGACTGCGGATTTGTGCAGCATTATGCTGCGGGACTGCGCGCACATTCAAATGCAGGAAACAGAATGGAAAAACCGTAAGGCAAAGCGGCGCGAGGGCATGGAAGTCAGTGAGCCCGTTTATACAATGGAAGACGCCGACGCAGCCATCAAACAGCTTGTGCCATGCAGCTACGGAAAGGAAATCAACCTTTGCGAGGGTATAAAAATACGGTTTACCGACGTGGGGCATCTCCTTGGCTCCGCGAGTATCGAGGTGTGGGCGACGGAAGATGGAACCACAAGAAAGATTGTCTTTTCGGGGGATATCGGAAATAAAAACCATCCTCTGATTAAGGACCCGAGTTTTACGCAGGAAGCGGATTATGTGGTGATGGAGTCCACCTACGGCGACAGGTTCCACGCTGAAAGCACGCTGGATTTTGTGACGGAGCTGGCGTCGATTATCAAAAAGACCATGGACAAGGGAGGAAACGTGGTAATCCCTTCCTTTGCGGTAGGAAGAACGCAGGAGATTTTATATTATCTTCGGAAGATAAAGGAAGCAAGGCTTGTAAAGGGGCATGAAAATTTCCCGGTTTATGTGGACAGCCCCCTGGCAGTAGAGGCTACCAATATTTTTTATAAAAATGAGGAAACCTGTTTTGACGAGGACGCCATGAAGCTGGTGGAGGCGGGAATCAATCCGATTTCATTCCCGGGGCTTCATCTGACAATCACCAGCGAGGAATCGAAGGAAATCAATTTTGATAATGAGCCTAAGGTGATTATTTCAGCATCGGGCATGTGCGAGGCCGGAAGAATCCGCCATCATTTAAAGCACAACCTCTGGCGGCCGGAGTGTACCGTTTTATTTGTGGGGTATCAGGCGGTAGGCACTTTAGGGCGCGCGCTGGTGGAAGGCCTAAAGGAAGTGAAGCTTTTCGGGGAGACCATTTATGTGAGAGCGGCCATCGGACAGCTTGCCGGCATGTCGGGACACGCCGATAAAAACGGGCTGATTGAGTGGGTGAAGGGATTTAAGGAAAAACCCAGAAAAGTATTTCTCGTCCACGGCGACGACGGTTCCTGCAAGGCGCTTGCGGAATGCCTTAAGGTGGAGCACGGATTCAGTACCTATGCTCCCTACAGCGGAACGGAATTTAACCTGATTACAGGAAAACTGGAATACGAGGCGGAGCCGATTCCTGTGAAGAAGAAAACAAGGGTATCCGATGTATTTGCGCGTCTTTTGGCGGCAGGGCAGAGGCTGCTTGCTGTTATCCATAAGAATGAGGGCGGCGCAAATAAGGATTTGGCGAAGTTTGCGGACCAGGTGAATTCGCTTTGCGATAAGTGGGATGTGTGAAGCAGCACGCCCTGACGGGGCTGTGTTGTTGGCAAACGATAAATTAAGCGAAAAGTTAAAGTTTACAGGGAGAAAGCAGCATGAGCATGGCAGATGATATATTTATAAGTATGTGCCGGGATATTCTGGAGAATGGGACCAGCACGGAGGGAGAGAAGGTGCGGCCGCATTGGGAGGACGGAACGCCTGCTTACACTATCAAGAAATTCGGGGTGGTGAACAGGTATGACCTTTCAGAGGAATTTCCCATCATGACGCTTCGGAGGACGGCGATTAAGAGCGCAGTGGACGAGATGCTCTGGATTTGGCAGAAAAAGTCCAACAATATCCATGAGCTCCACAGCCATATCTGGGACGAGTGGGCGGACGGGGACGGCTCTATCGGCAAGGCTTACGGCTATCAGATGGGGGTGAAGCACCAATATAAAGAGGGAATGATGGACCAGGTGGACAGGGTGATTTTTGATTTGAAAAACAACCCTTTCAGCCGGAGAATCCTGACGAACCTGTATGTGCATCAGGACTTGCATGAAATGAATCTCTATCCCTGCGCTTACAGCATGACTTTCAACGTGACACAAAAAAAGGGGGAGGATAGGCTTACCCTGAACGCCATTTTGAACCAGCGTTCACAGGATGTTCTTACCGCCAATAACTGGAATGTGGTTCAGTATGCGGTGCTTTTGCATATGCTTGCTCAGGTATGCGGCATGAAGGCGGGCGAGCTTTTGCATGTGATTGGGGACGCACATATTTATGACAGGCATATTCCGCTTATCAGGGAGCTGATAGAAAGGACGCCCCATCCGGCGCCGAAATTCCGGCTGAACCCGGAGATAAAGGACTTTTATCAGTTTACCAGAAACGATGTGCAGCTTGACGGTTATGTAACAGGGGAACAGATAAAGGATATTCCTGTGGCGATATAATTTCAGGGGCAAAGCGGCAGCTGCGGATATGCGCTTTATGCCCGGCATTTTGGAGGCGCGGCTTACTTCCGCAGACTGTGCCACTCGTCTTCCGTACAGCCTGATTTGCTGTAGCGTGCTTTTTCATAGCAGGAGTGAAGAAGCTGCCGGGCTTCATTTTCAGGCAGTCCGGCTGCGGATTCTAATTCAAACGGAGTTTCAGAACCCTTTGGAGAGTTTTTCAGAGCTTTCCGAAGGGTTTTTTTGTAATATTTCCGAATCCGCAGATTGACGGACGAGGCTGCGGAGAAAGAGGCGGCTTTCCTTTTCAGGGAAAAATTTTTGTCGGAAAAATCCTTGTCAAGAAATTGAATTTCGTCTTCTGATTCGGCGGCAAAGAATTCCCCGGCTCTTTTGCAGGCACGGTAAATCATGATAAGTATGACGGCGCCGACGCCCAGACTGAGCAGATAAAAGAGCAGAGTAAAAAGGCGCTGCAGCCATAACGGGGGCTCCTTATGCTCTGTCATGGCCAGAAGTTCCTCCAGGGCGGGATTCATTCCCATGGACGCCGTATGTTCCGGCTCCGGAGGAGCCGCAGGAAGCTCGAACTCCTTTGGGGTGAGGGTGCTTAAGGGCTCCTTTCCGTAAAGGAGGGAGGGCAGGACAAACAACAGCAAAATCAGCGAAGCCATGCCGAAGATGATTTTTACCACCTTTTTCATGGTCGGCACGGGCAGGTTTGCGCTGCGCTCATGCTCCCTGAGAAAACGGTAAAAATTTTCCGTAAATTGATAAGTAAAGCATAAAAATACGTCCAGAAGGAAGAGATAAAAGGCCATGTGCCAGTAAAGGGAGGACTTCACAAGAGCGCCGATGATATAATGAACGGCAAAAAAAGCCCAGTGGAGGGGATGGGGAATCTCCAGAAAAACCGAAACCTCAAGCTCACAGATGTCAGGCTCCCCTGCTTCAGAAATAGGCATTTCCTTTAAGGCTTTCCGGAGCTGTCCTTTTTTGATACGGATATAGCTTCGGATAAGGAAAAGGAGCAAAGATAAAGCGCCTGTGAGAATGGCTCCGGCATGGAAAGCGGTTTGGCTGCCGCAGGCGGCAAGTGCGCCGTATCCGCCGCAAATTCCCATAAGCAGAGAGATGAATATCCCAAAGAGGAGACAGGGAATGAAATGCCTGATTTTTCGGACAGCGTAAAAACTCAGCACAACGGGAATCAGCAAAAGAATGCCGGTAAGGCAGAAGGCAGCGCCCTGTTGTCCGGTAAACTGCATGGCGGAGGCTGTCATGGGATAAAAAACCCAAAAAAGAGCCAGTGCGTGAAAAAAGCCTGTAATTTTTAACAGAGGAGTCTGATTTAATTTCATATAATTTTCCTTTGCGTTAAATTTCCCATGGAATACGTGTGATGCCGGGCTCGCGAAAGAAGGTCAGTGACGAAGCGTCCGCCGGGCGTATGGGGAGTACCCACAAAGCTTCATTATTTGCCTGAACCAGAGAGCGCAGCCCCCGTATGATGCCGTCGTCCCTGTTTTTGGAGACGACTACATAGGTGTGGCCGGATTTTTTTAAGGAAGCTTCGTCTTTCAGCAGAGCTTCCATTTCCGTGACAATGTTTTTGCTGTCAATACAGGCAAGCTTTTGGTTCAGAAGGCCGATATTTGAGCAGCCTTCGTCTATGGCTATGGAAAAGGGGGTTCCGGCAGCCGGCAGGGCGTGAGCGTCCGCAGCATTGCTGACAACGCGGAAGGACATGCGGCTTCTGGCAAGACGGGCGGACAGAGAAGATACAATCCGCAGGGTTTCCTCCACCAAATCCTCGTATTTTAATATCAGCTTATCCTCCATATCAAAAATCAGCGTGAGGGATGTGTTGGTGGTGGAGTCAAACTGGTTGGTCATCAGCTTTCCCGTCCGGGCGCTGGCCTTCCAGTTAATGTGGTTTACCGGGTCCTGTCTTTGGTATTCCCGGATTCCGGAAAATTCAAAGGGGTCGGGCAGCAGGCGGCGTCTGGAAAGCACTGTCCCGGAAATGGCGCGGCAGAGCACGTCAATCCGGCGGGTATCCACCTGACGGGGATAAACGTAAAGAAAGGTCTGCTGCGGCAGCTCCACGTAGTAGCCGGAACGGAAAAAGAAGTCATAGCCGATGCCGGCGACTTCATAAATCTGATAAAGTCCTCTTTTCCGGGCGGTAAAAGGCAGAGTCCGCTCGATTTTCTGATGAAAGAGGAAAGAAAACACGTCTCTTTTATAGCAATTGTCCGTGGCGCTCGTGTTTGCCCTGGCTTCATTTAAAAATTCCAGATTTCTGCTGGCGGAAAAACGGACTTCCAGCGCCGGCAGGGGAAGGAGCTTGTCATTGGTTATGGTTTCCTTCATGGAAGAACGTTCTCCCTCATATATGCAGCGCTGCGTAAATTCAATTTGAATGGACAGCCCCCTGTTCCAGTATTTCCGGTAAAGAATACGGCTTGCAAGCCAGGCGAGAAGGACGCCCAGAAGAAGTAAAAACAGCATAATCTTACCTTTCTGCCCAGTTTTCCGTAGGAACGGCAGTGGCGGAAAGGACATCTTCCACTATCCGCTGCGCCGACCGGTCAAAATCAGCTCCTGCAAGGAGAGTGAGGCGGTGGGCAAGCACGAAAGGCGCAATCTCCTTAATATCCTCGGGAACCACATAGATGCGCTCCGAAATCATGGCCCTGGCCTGGGAGGCGCGCAGAAGCGCCAGAGTTCCTCTGGGACTGACGCCGCAGGCTGCTTTTGGATGGTTCCTTGTGCCATGGACAAGAGCCGCCATATAATTTAAAAGCTCAGGGTGCACGTAAACGCTCCCGCATTCCTTTTGGAGGGCAAGAATGTCATCCTTAGTGCAGACGGGCTTAAGCTCGTCGAGAGGCGTATTCAGCATAAAACGCTCCATCAGCGCGATTTCCTGCGGCACTGACAGGGAGTCCATGGATATTTTCATGAGAAATCTGTCCATCTGGGCTTCTGGCAGGGGAAAGGTTCCCAGCGTTTCTAAGGGATTCTGGGTGGCAATGACGAGAAAGGGTTCTTCAAGAGGACGGGTTATGCCGTCAACGGTTATCTGATGCTCCGCCATGCACTCCAAAAGACTGCTCTGTGTCTTCGGCGTGGCGCGGTTGATTTCATCCGCCAGTAAAATATGGCAGAAGGCGGGGCCCTTTGCAAAGACAAACCCGCCTGATTTATTGTCAAAATAATTAAGGCCGGTGACGTCCGAGGGCAGAAGGTCGGGGGTAAACTGAATGCGCCCGAAGCCGGCGTCGATGGATTTGGCCAGCGACTTTGCCAGCACGGTTTTTCCGGTGCCCGGCACGTCCTCTAAAAGCACATGGCCCCGGGCTAAAAGGGCGGTCAGTAAAAGCGTTATTGTATTTTCATTTCCAATCATAACGCTGGAAATATTCCGGCGCAGCACGCCGAGTGCGGATAAATCCATGGTAAAAGCTCCTTTTCCTGTGTTCAGTAATTTAAATATACGCTGAAAAGGGGGAAATAGCAAGCGGGAAGCCTCTTTTCCTCCGGCTGATTTTATGGTATATTCATGGAGAAGAACGGACCGTCCGGGGGAAAGAAGCATGACCGGCGGCCTGGTTTAAAGGGCAGGCAAAAGCGGCACAGAAAGGATTGAAAGAATATGAATTTAATCGCGGCAGTAGATGAAAACTGGGCAATTGGAAATAAAGGAGAGCTTCTCATCACCATTCCGGCGGACCATAAGCTTTTTCGGCAGGAGACGATGGGAAAGGTGGTGGTGTACGGCAGAAAGACGCTGGCCACGTTTCCCCAGGGACTTGCGCTGAAAGGCCGTACAAACATTGTTTTGTCGTCCAATCCGTCTTTTAAGGTAAAGGACGCGGCGGTGGTTCACAGTCTGGAAGAACTTCTGGAAGAATTGAAAAAGTATGATACGAAGGACGTATATATCATCGGCGGGGAGAGTGTGTACCGACTGCTTTTGCCGTACTGCGACACGGCGCACATCACGAAAATAGACCATTCCTACGAGGCCGACGCCCATATCCCCAATCTGGACAGGCTGCCGGAATGGAGGATAACGGCGGACAGCGATGAACAGGTTTATTTCGATATTACTTATCGCTTTTTAAAATATGAACGCTCTTGACTTTTGCAAAAAATGGGATAATAATAAGTAAAAAACTTGCGAGGGGAGTGCGGAAGGATGGAAAAGAAAAACATAGACTGGGCAAATCTTGGATTTGGATATATTACCACGGATTACCGTTTTGTGGCCAACTATAAAGACGGCGCGTGGGAGGAGGGCGGCCTGACAAAGGACGCGAATCTGGTACTGAACGAGTGCGCAGGGGTATTACAGTACGCGCAGACGATATTTGAGGGGATGAAGGCCTATACCACGGCGGACGGGCGAATCGTTACCTTCCGTCCGGACTTAAACGGCGAGAGGATGGAGCAGAGTGCAAAACGGCTGGAAATGCCGGTTTTCCCGAAAGAAAGGTTCGTGGAGGCAGTACTTAAGACCATCGGCGCAAACGCCGCCTATGTGCCGCCTTACGGCAGCGGCGCGACCTTATATGTGCGCCCCTATATGTTCGGAAGCAACCCTGTAATCGGGGTAAAGCCTGCGGACGAGTATCAGTTCCGTGTATTTACCACGCCGGTAGGCCCTTATTTTAAGGGCGGCGTAAAGCCTCTTACCATCCGGGTAAGCGATTTTGACAGAGCCGCGCCCCGTGGAACGGGACATATCAAGGCGGGGCTTAATTATGCCATGAGCCTTCATGCAATTGTGGACGCACATGAGCAGGGGTTTGATGAAAATATGTATCTGGACGCGGGAACCAGAACGAAGGTGGAGGAAACCGGCGGAGCCAATTTCCTTTTCGTGACCAGGGACGGAAAGGTGGTAACGCCCAAATCGGACAGCATTCTTCCCTCAATTACCAGACGCTCACTGGTTCAGGTTGCAAGGGAGTATCTGGGACTGGAGGCCGAGGAGAGAGAGGTTTACCTGGAGGAGCTTGCCGATTTTGCGGAATGCGGACTGTGCGGTACGGCGGCGGTGATTTCACCTGTGGGCAAGGTGTCAGACCACGGGAAAGAAATCTGTTTTGCAAGCGGAATGACGGAAATGGGGCCTGTGACAAAGAAGCTGTACGAGACGCTCACCGGTATCCAGATGGGAACCATCAAGGCTCCCGAGGGCTGGGTTGTTGAGGTAAAATAGGAAAACAGGCGGTATTTGGATAAAGAATCAATATGGAAAAATTAAAGCGGGTGAGGGCATATGTCTCCATCCGCTTTCCGGTAAATCGGCAGAAACATGAAACAGGAGGTCTTAATGGAAGCAAGAGAAGTGCTTGAACAGGTAAAATCGGGAGCCCTTTCCGTGGAGGAAGCGGAAAAGTATTTCAGGAGGCAGCCCTATGAGGAAATGGGCTACGCCAAGCTGGACACCCACAGGGAAATACGTTCCGGCTTCCCGGAAGTGGTTTTCTGCAGCGGAAAGCCTGATGAATATCTGGTGAACATCTACCGGAAAATGTATGAGGAAAACGGAGAGGTCTTCGGAACCAGGGCGGAAAGCCGCCAGTACGAACTTGTGAGGGCGGTCTTGCCAAAGGTAACCTATGATGAAGTCTCCCATATTCTGAAAATTGAAAAAAGCGGGAAGAAAAGGCAGGGGAAAATCGCCGTCTGTACGGCGGGAACGGCGGATATTCCCGTTGCGGAGGAGGCGGCCCAGACTGCGGAATATTTCGGGGCGAATGTGGAGCGGATTTACGACGTGGGAGTCAGCGGACTGCATAGGCTCTTATCCCGCCTGGATGTGATACAGAGCGCCAACTGCGTGGTGGCGGTTGCCGGTATGGAAGGGGCATTAGCCAGTGTGATTGGAGGTCTGGTGAGCAGGCCGGTGATTGCCGTGCCCACTTCCATCGGATACGGGGCAAGCATGCACGGCCTGTCGGCGCTTCTCACGATGATAAATTCCTGTGCCAACGGGATTGCGGTGGTGAATATTGACAACGGTTACGGAGCCGGTTACATTGCCACACAGATAAACCGGCTGGGGATTCGGGAAGAAAGCCGCCAGGCGTGAGGGCGTCTTGCCGGCGCTTTTTACGTCATATAGAATCTATGTACAGACAGGAAAGGAGAACGGTTAAATGGGAAAAACACTGTATCTGGAATGTAATTCGGGAATCAGCGGCGATATGACCGTGGCGGCTCTGCTGGATTTGGGGGCGGACAGAAAAGTCCTCGAGGAGGCGTTAACAAGCCTTCCGGTGCAGGGCTTTGAGATAGAAATCAGCAGGGTGAAAAAAGCGGGGCTGGACGCCTGCGATTTCAATGTAAAGCTGGATAAAGGGCATGAAAACCACGACCACGATATGGAATATCTGCACGGGCATGAACATCACCATCACCATGAACATTCTGCGGAGGAAGAACAGGCCTGTAATCATTCCGTTGCAGACGGACATACACATGCCCATTCTCACGGGGAGCAGCACGTCCATCCCCATGAACATCATCACGCCCACGAGCACAGAGGGCTTCCGGAAATACTGGATATCATTGCCGGAGCTGCCATCTGCGACAGAGCAAGGGAGATAGCGGTGAAAATCTTCAAGGTTCTGGCAAAAGCGGAGGCAAAGGCTCACGGCGTCCCTGAAAATGAGGTACACTTCCATGAGGTCGGCGCGGTGGATTCTATCGTGGATATTGTAGCGGCGGCGGTATGTCTGGACAATCTGGATATCACGGAGGTGATTGTGCCTTTCCTGTGCGAGGGGAGAGGAACCGTAAGATGTCAGCACGGCGTTCTTCCGGTGCCGGTGCCTGCGGTGACAAATATTATGGAGGCGCACCACATTCCCGTGAAAATTACGGAGGTGCCGGGCGAACTGGTAACGCCCACGGGGGCGGCGATTGTGGCGGCAGCCGCAACCTCCTTTGCTCTGCCGGAGAAGTTTATCATTCTGAAAACAGGCATGGGAGCCGGGAAACGGAATTATGAAAGACCAAGCCTTTTGCGCGCTATGTTGATTGAGGCTGGTGAAGAAAGAGCCGGCGACGGGGAAAAAGGGAATTCCCAGGAGAAAGATTTGAGTGCCGGCAGGAAAGAGGATACCATTTACCGCCTGGAAACCAACATTGACGACTGTACAGGGGAGGTTCTCGGCTATGTGATGGAACGGCTTTTGAAAGCCGGGGCAAGGGACGTGCATTTTATCCCTGTGTATATGAAGAAAAACCGGCCTGCCTGTGAGCTTACGGTGATTTGTGACGCGTGTAAAATAAAAGAACTGGAACAGATTATTTTTCAGGAGACTACCACAATCGGCATACGCCGGATAAAGATGGAGCGCAGCATACTGCAAAGGGAAAGTGTAACTGTGACGTTAAAGGAAGGGGAGATGAAAGCAAAAAAATGCATACTGCCGGACGGACAGGTAAGGTGTTACCCTGAGTATGACAGTGCGGCGGAGCTTGCCGGGAAAAGCGGTCTGCCGCTGCAGAAGGTGCTGGCTTCCTTTGCAGGAAGATTTGAGGGGTGAAACTTAATCCGGCTTGGGGATATGAATATCCATACTCCCCGACCGGAACCCCTCCAAATCCAGAGTAATATAATCGTACCCAAGGTCCTTTAAATAAGCGGTAATTTCCTCTGCCTGTTCTAAAAGCGCGGGAAATGCCGCTTTATCTGTTTCAATTCTGGCAATCTGCCCGTGTATCCGAAGGCGTACGTTATAAAATCCAAGATTTTTCAGCCAGGCTTCCCCCTTTTCCACCCGCGCCATGTCCTCATAGGACAGAGCCGTTCCGTAAGGAAATCTTGTGGCAAGACAGGGGGTGGAGGGCCTGGAAGCGGCGGAAAGGCCGTATTCTTTCGCCAGATTCCGAACATCCTGCTTTGTCATGCCTGCCCTGGCAAGAGGGCTTTCAATGTTCAGCTCCCGCAGGGCGCGGATGCCGGGGCGGTACACATGAAGGTCGTCCTCGTTGGTTCCCTCTATAACGGTGCTGATGCCGAGGGAAGCGGCTTTTTCCAGCATTTTTACAAACAGATGCTTCTTGCACAGATAGCAGCGGTCTGTGGGATTGTTCAGGATTCCGGCTTCCAGCAGCTCGTCCACAGTGATTACGATGTGACAGGCGCCGATTTCCTCACAGATTTTCCGGGCGTCTGCAATCTCTCCTGCCGGGTGGAGTCTGGTCTGCATGGTGATGGCATATACTTTTTTGCCGCTTATCCCGGCAAAGCTGCATGCGATTTTCAAAAGCAGGCTGCTGTCCACGCCGCCGGAAAAAGCGACGGCAATATCGTTTTTGGAAAACTCTCTCATTATCTGTAAAAGAAGCTCATTTTTATCGGTATTTTTCTGCATGAACAATCCTCCCGCACATTAATCTTTTTTTACTATAGTCCATGAGGGAGATAAATTCAATGATTACTTTCGGAAATCAGGCGCAGCCTTGACTGTCAGGTGTTTGCGTGGTAAAGTGAATTTATAACTGATTTATAAATAATGCGGTATAGTATTTTAAGTGCCTGACAGAGGATAGATGAAGCAGCGCTTATAAGGGAAAGCGGCCTGTCGGCGCATAGAGGTGTTTAAAGTATGAGAAAAAAGCTTCCGATTGGAATAGACGGATTCGGGAAAATCAGAACCAATGATTTTTACTTTGTGGACAAAACGATGTTTATCGCAGAGCTTTTGCATAACTGGGGCGAAGTGAACCTTTTTACCCGGCCAAGGCGGTTTGGCAAGTCCCTGAACATGAGTATGCTGAAATGCTTTTTTGAAATAGGGTGCGACAAAAGACTGTTTGACGGGCTGAAAATTTCCCGGGAAAAGGAACTGTGTGAAAAATATATGGGACAGTTTCCGGTCATCTCCATAACGCTTAAGGGTGTGGACGGTTTGAGTTTTGCGGCAGCAGGCGCGGCCATGCGGAATATTATTGGAAAAGAAGCTATGCGGTTCCGCTTTCTTCTGGATAGTGACATGCTGATGGAAGATGAAAAAGAAATGTATCGCCAGCTTATAAAGGTGGGGAGGGAGAGCGAGGCTATTTTTTCCATGTCGGACGCAGCGCTTACGGACAGCCTCCAGACTCTGTCACAGCTTTTGTCAAAGCACTATGGGCGGAATGTTATATTGCTGATTGACGAGTATGATGTCCCTCTGGATAAAGCGTTTCAGGCAGGGTATTATGATGAGATGGTGGACCTTATCCGCAATATGTTCGGCAATGCCTTAAAGACAAACGACAATTTGCAGTTTGCGGTCCTTACCGGGTGCCTTCGGATTTCAAAGGAAAGCATTTTTACCGGGCTGAATAATCTGAAAGTGCACACAGCCACCGATGCCAGATATGACGGATATTTTGGATTTACGGATAAAGATGTTGACGAGATGCTGGCACTTTATGGTCTGGCATCCTATAAGGAGACAATCCGTAACTGGTATGACGGTTATCTTTTTGGCCGGGTTTCCGTGTACTGTCCCTGGGACGTAATAAATTACTGTGATGAACTGCTGACGGACAGGGAAGCAGAACCGAAAAACTACTGGGCCAACACAAGCGGTAACGGGCTGGTCCGGCGTTTCATAGGAAAGGCTGACAAGAGCACAAAGGATGAAATAGAGCGGCTTTTATCGGGCGGAACGATTTGTAAACCGGTAAAACAGGAGCTGACCTACAGAGAGATTGACAGTTCCCTGGACAACCTCTGGAGTGTGCTTTTTGCCACTGGCTATCTGACCTATAGAGGAAAAGCCTCCGGCGACGAGATTGCGCTGGCGATACCCAACAGGGAGATAGAAAAGCTGTTTGCTGATTTGGTAAAGGACTGGTTTCGGGAAACCACCAGAGCGGACTTATCGAGAATTGGGAGGTTCTGTGCGGCATTTCCAGCCGGTGACGCCGCCCTGATTGAGGAGATGATGGGGGATTATCTATGGGATTCCATCAGCGTGAGGGATACCGCCGTAAGAATCAGTATGAAAGAGAATTTCTACCATGGCATGGTTCTGGGGCTTTTACAGAGCCGGGGTGACTGGCTGATTCAATCCAATGCAGAGCTGGGGGAAGGCTACAGTGATATTTCCATCTGTATACCGGACAGAACAGGCATCGTCATCGAGCTGAAATATGCTGACGACGGGAATCTGGAAAAAGGATGTACAGAGGCGCTTTTGCAGATTGAGGAACGGAAATATGATGTGGGGCTTAAGAGAAAGGGAATGAAGAAAATCATAAAATACGGAATGGCATTTTATGAGAAGGAATGTATGGTGCAGGCCGAAAAATGTATATGAAGCAAAAGCCTGAGTCAAAGGCGCTGCGGGGAGCAGCGTCTTTTGTTATGTGAAAACAATGAATCGGACTAATTGTCTGCAGGCAGTCACCGGGCATGTTTTCCGCAGGATTAAAATCCCCCTTGACAAAAATTCATAAAGTTATATAGTTAGTTCACTAAGAATATAATTAGCGCGCTAACTATATAAGGGACGGTATAAAAGGAGGGGAAAAATGCTGCATAAAAAAATGATTGGGTTTGAAGTAAGATTTATCAACAATCTGATTAAGGAAGTTGTTTCCAAAACCCATCCGGTTACCGGGCAAAGGCCCCAGACACAGCTTCAGGCGGGGATTATGGCTTATTTATATCATCATCAGGAGCAGCCCGTTTATCAGAAGAATATCGAGGAAGCGTTCAATATTTCAGGGGCCACCGCTACGAATACGCTGCGGGTGATGGAGCGGAACGGACTGCTTACAAGAAGCGCCATGGATAAGGACGCAAGACTGAAACGGATTGTGATGACAGAACCGGCAAAAGAGGGCCACAGGCAGGCCGAGGCGCATATGGACATGATGGAAGAACAGATGATGCGCGGCTTAAGCGAAAAGGAGCAGGAGGAGCTGCTCCGGCTCCTGGATGTTGTAAAGGGAAATCTGGAGAGGATGAGACGGGAGACGGAGGAGCAGGGAGAACTGAAAACAGCAAAAGGCTGCAGCGGAACTGTAATGGGAGGAGAGATATCAAATGCTGAAAACATTAGGAGCACAGATTAAGGAATTTAAAAAGGATTCACTGATAACGCCGGTTTTTATGATACTGGAGGTTATCATGGAAATGATTATCCCGCTGATGATGGCGTCCATTATTGACAAGGGTGTGGAAGCGGGAGATATGGGACATATTTACCGTATGGGCGGCCTTATGATTGCGGCGGCAATCGCAGGGCTTGTGTTCGGCATCATGGGAGGAAAATACGGCGCCCGGGCGTCCACGGGCTTTGCCAGAAATTTGAGAAAGGCAATGTTTGAAAATATCCAGACCTTCAGCTTTGCCAATATTGATAAGTACAGCACCTCCGGGCTGGTGACAAGGCTTACCACGGACGTGACGAATATACAGAACGCATATCAGATGATTCTGCGTATGTGTATGAGGGCGCCAATCAGCCTGATTATCGCCATGGCAATGTCCTTTTTAATCAGCCCCCGCCTTGCGGGCATCTATCTGATTGTGGTAATCATTCTCGGAGTAATTCTCGCCGTTATTGTGACGAATGCAACAAAGCATTTTTCACAGGTATTTCCCAGATACGACGATTTGAATGAGAGCGTGGAGGAGAATGTTTCGGCTATCCGGGTGGTGAAAGCCTATGTCCGGGAGGACTACGAAAATCAGAAATTTAAAAAGGCAAGCGGAAATCTTTACAATCTTTTCTGCAAGGCGGAAAATATCGTAGCGTGGAACAGCCCCGTTATGAACCTTGCAATGTACAGCTGTATTCTGCTGATTAGCTGGATGGGCGCAAAAATGATTGTGGGAGGGAGCCTTTCCACAGGGCAGCTTATGAGCCTTATGACCTACTGCATGAATATCCTGATGAATCTTATGATGGTATCCATGATTTTCGTCATGATTACC
>CAMSTM010000056.1 GCA_947063675.1 uncultured Lachnospiraceae bacterium
ATAATTTCAGGAACAAGGTTCCAGTCGGGATGCGCTTTTTCCACTTTGATTGCCGCACGGATTACCGCCGCTGTCTGCATTCTTGCGATTTCAGGATAGGTAACGGCAAGACGGCATCCTCTGTGGCCAAGCATGGGGTTCATCTCGTGAAGGGAATCAATCATTGCCTTGATTTCTTCCACGGTTTTGCCCTTTGTATCCGCCAGCTTCTTAATATCGGCTTCCTCGGTGGGAACGAACTCGTGAAGAGGGGGGTCAAGGAAACGGATGGTTACAGGGTTTCCTTCCATGGCTTCGTACAGTTCCACAAAGTCGCCTTCCTGAAGGGGAAGAATCTTTGCGAGGGCTTCTTCTCTTTCTTCTTTTGTGTCGGAACAAATCATTTCACGGAAGCTGTCGATTCTGTCGCCTTCAAAGAACATATGCTCTGTACGGCAAAGTCCAATTCCCTCTGCGCCAAGCTCTCTTGCTTTTCTCGCGTCGGCGGGCGTGTCGGCGTTGGTTCTGACCTCCAGTGTCCTGTATTTATCGGCCCATGCCATAATTCTTCCAAATTCGCCGGCAATGGTTGCGTCCACGGTCTTGATTGCGCCGTCGTACACATTGCCTGTGGAACCGTCAAAGGAAATCACATCTCCTTCATGGTATTCTTTTCCGGCAAGGGTAAATTTCTTATTCTTTTCGTCCATGGTGATTGCGGAGCATCCTGATACGCAGCATGCGCCCATTCCTCTTGCAACCACGGCAGCATGGCTTGTCATTCCGCCTCTTACGGTTAAAATGCCCTGCGCCACTTTCATGCCTTCAATATCCTCGGGGGAGGTTTCCAGTCTTACCAGAACCACCTTTTCGCCTCTTGCCGCCCAGGCTTTTGCATCCTCGGCTGTAAATACGATTTTGCCGCAGGCTGCGCCGGGCGCTGCCGCAAGCGCTTTTGCAACGGGCGCCGTAGCTGCCAGTGCGTCGGCGTCAAACTGGGGATGAAGCAGGGAATCCAGATTTCTGGGCTCAATCATGGAAACAGCCTTTTCCTCAGTAATCATTCCCTCGTCTACCAAATCACAGGCGATTTTGAGGGCTGCTTTTGCGGTTCTCTTTCCGTTTCTGGTCTGGAGCATATAAAGATGCTTATCCTCGATGGTGAACTCCATATCCTGCATGTCTCTGTAATGGTCTTCCAGTTTGTTGCAGATATCCACAAACTGTCCGAACACTTCGGGCATGGTGTCCTCAAGCTGTGCAATGGGCTGAGGCGTACGCACGCCTGCCACCACGTCTTCACCCTGGGCGTTAATCAGAAATTCGCCCATCAGCTTCTTTTCTCCGGTTGCCGGGTTACGGGTAAAGGCAACGCCTGTCCCTGAGGTTTCGCCCATGTTTCCGAAAGCCATCATTTGAACGTTTACCGCGGTTCCCCAGGAATAAGGGATGTCGTTGTCGCGGCGGTACACGTTAGCGCGGGGATTATCCCAGGAACGGAACACGGCTTTGATTGCACCAAGGAGCTGTGCTTTCGGGTCGGCCGGGAAGTCCTCTCCGATTTTTTCCTTATATTCAGCCTTAAACTGGTTCGCCAGTTCTTTCAAATCCTCTGCGGTCAGCTCTACGTCCTGTGTCACGCCTTTATCGGATTTCATTTTGTCAATCAGTTCTTCAAAGTATTTCTTTCCCACTTCCATAACAACATCCGAATACATCTGGATAAATCTGCGGTAGCAGTCCCAGGCCCAGCGAGGATTGCCGGATTTTGCGGCAAGGACTTCAACCACATCCTCGTTAAGTCCCAGGTTCAGAATGGTATCCATCATACCCGGCATGGAAGCTCTCGCTCCTGAACGCACGGAAACAAGCAGAGGATTTTCCTTATCACCGAATTTCTTTCCGGTAATCTCCTCCATCTTGCTGATGTGTTCCATAATCTGTCCCATGATTTCATCGTTAATCTGTCTTCCGTCCTCATAGTACTGAGTACAGGCCTCCGTGGTGATGGTAAAGCCCTGCGGCACCGGCAGACCCAAATTGGTCATCTCAGCCAGGTTTGCTCCCTTTCCTCCCAAAAGGTTGCGCATGTCGGCATTACCCTCCGTAAATAAGTACACCCATTTCTTCATGAATTGTCCCCTCCATTTTCATTTTCTTTTTTTATGGTGTCACCCGCCAATTTGGCAGGACAGTGCTGTCTTTTCCTCAACTAATGCTTTGAGCCTTTCCATTTTTCCTTCCGGAAGCATGGGAACGTCTTTCAGCAGATAGGGACGTCCCAGGCCCTCATATTTTCCTTCGCCGTATCTGTGGTAAGGAAGAATATGTATCTGGGTAACGCCCGGCAGGGTATCCGCGTAAGCGGCTATTGCAAGGAGTTCTTCCTCCGCATCGTTGAATCCCGGAATCACCGGCACCCGGATAATCAGCTCGCACATGCGGCTTTCCGCAATTTTCCTTGCGTTTTCCACCATCATGGTGTTTTCCTTCCCGGTAAATTCTTTATGTTTGGCCGGATTCATATGCTTGATGTCCATTAAATAGGTATCAAGATAGGGTAAAAGGCTCTTAATCACTTCAAATCTTGCAAATCCCATACTCTCTATGGCGGTTGTAATTCCCAAATCTTTTGCCGCGTGCAGAAGCGCCGCTGCAAATTCCGGCTGCAGAAGGCATTCGCCGCCGGATAAGGTGAGTCCTCCGCCGGAGCGCCCGTAATAGGGCATATCCCTCTTTACCGTTTCCATCACTTCACGCACCGTCACGTCCCGGCCTATGGTTTTGGGCTTTCCGTTTACCATCATGGTCTCTATGGCAAACTCCTGGGACTCGGGATTGCAGCACCACTGGCACCGAAGGGCGCAGCCTTTCAGAAATACAATGGTACGGATGCCTACTCCGTCATGGATGGAATATCTCTGTATGTCAAATATTCTTCCCGAAACATTTAAATAGTCTTTCATTTTCTCCCGTCTGCTGCTTTCTGCTATCGGTCAGATTCTGACCTGTCAAACTGTTACCTGTTGGTTGCCTGCTCCGTCCTGCGGATGATATCATCCTGCAGGGATTTGGATAAGGTGGTAAAAAGCGCCGAATAACCGGCCACACGGACTACCAGCCCGCTATATTTCTCAGGATGCTTCTGGGCGTCTAACAGCGTGGCTCTGTCAACCACGTTAAACTGCATATGCATTCCCTTCTGGTCAAAATAGCCGCAAACCAACGATACAAAGCTCTCAAGGCCCTTTTCTCCCGCCATTGCAGTAGGATGCATCTTCATGTTGAAAAGGGTTCCGTTGCTGGCGATGCCGTGGTCAAGCTTTGCCACGGAGTTGCACGCTGCGGTAGGGCCGTTTACATCCTTTCCCGAGGACGGTGACACGCCGTCCGCCACAGGCATATGGGCCAGTCTGCCGTCCGGTGTGGCGCCGGTCTGCGCGCCTAAGGGCACGTTTGCGGATACGGGATAGAGCCCGGCCTGGAAAATCCCTCCTCTTGGATTTTTGAAGGTTTCCAGAGGTTTCGTGTAGGTGTATGCCGCGTCTCTCGCCAGCATATCCACCTCGTCAATATCGTTTCCGAACTTGGGCAGCTCGTCAATCATATCCCGGATTTCTTCATAGCGCGCTTTCTCTTTCGCCGGAAGCTCCATGGTAAGCACGTTTTTAATGGTCATGGCAATGATATCGGGCGTAACTTCTTTGCCCTGCTCTTTTAAACTCTCCGCCACCTGCAGCGCCACTTCTTTTGCCGTGATGGCGTCAAATCCCTGTCCGAAATTCATCTCAAGGGCTTTTTTCAGTTCGCCCATGGTCACTTTCTTATCCTCGTACACCAACTTTTTCACGGTATAGAGGGAATCTGCCACATTTGCGATGCCAAAGCCCTGGGGACCGGTGAAGTTATAAACCGCGCCGCCCTCCTGAATGCTCTTTCCCCGCTTCATGCAGTCGTCCACCATACAGGATTCAAACGGCAGGGGACAAAGGGTCATATGCGCCATATCAATGGCGTTGTCCGCGTTCACAAGCAGGGAAATATTGTATTCCATCTGCTTTTTGTAAGCGTCGTAAAATTCGTCAAAGGTTTTGAAATCTTCCACATTGCCTGTCTGGATGCTGGCGGGAACGCCTCTGTCGTAGCCGTTGGAAAATACCATTTCCAGCGGGCGGCACATGTTGAAGAACGCCGCGTCATGCCAGCCTTCGGTTTTTCCCGACGTCTGAGGCTCCACACAGCCGATGATATTGTAATTTCTGGCGTCCTCAAGGGTAAGTCCCCTGTTAATCAGCGCCGGAATGATAATCTCGTCATTATAATAAGCCGGAAGCCCGATGCCTGTCCTTGTAAGCTCCGCCGCATACAGCAGAAGGTCTTTGGGCGAGCGGTTCCACACTCTTATGGATAAAGAAGGCTGCGGCAGAAATACATGCCTTGACGCGGAAATACACATGAAGGATAAATCGTTAGTGGCGTCTTTTCCCTCTATTGTCTGGCCGCCTACAATCAGGTTCTGGAAAAGGGAGTAGCCCGCAAAGCCTTCCGCGCTGACTTCGTCCCTGCATTTATTCAAATCGTTTAGTTTTACCCAGATACAGTCAATCAGCTCCTGGGCAAATTCCCGGGTCAGCTTGCCGCTGTTTAAATCCTTTTCATAGTAAGGATACATATACTGGTCAAAGCGTCCGGGAGAGATGGAATGTCCGCTGGATTCAAGCTGCAAAAGCTGCTGCACGAACCAGAAAGACTGACACGCCTCATAAAAACTCTCCGCGCCGGCCTTCGGCACTTTCCGGCAAATTTCAGAAATGGCAAGAAGCTCTTTTCTCCTTGCGGCATTCGTTTCCTTTTCAGCCATTTCCGCCGCAAGGGCCGAATATCTTTCCGCATAGTGAATGACAGCGTCGCAGGAGATAATCACCGCTTTTAAGAAAGTATTCTTGGCGGCATAATTCTCGTCGCCAAAATGGCACCTGGAAAGTTCTTCCTCCGCTTCCTTTCTGATTCCGCCAAATCCAATCGCCAGAACCTTGTAATACTGTACCGTAATGTGTCCCACGCCGTTATAAAAATAATTCCCGGGTGTGAAAAAATTATGCTCCATAGCGCGAAGAGTTTCCGGCGCCATATAACTGGAGGCCAGCTCACTGGTGGTTTTTCCCTTCCAGTAGCCATTAGCCGCCTTTAATCTTTTCTTTGTATCGTCAGAAATATAGAAAGGGTCAGCCGCTCTGTGCTCCACCGTTTCAAATTCCGCTTCCAGCCATTCATAGGAAAATTCCGGGTAGGTCTGGCAGCCTCTGGGCGCAATCGTGGAACTTCCCACAATCAGCTCGTCGGGCCTTATAATAATGGGAATATTCTCCAGTATATGGGCAAACGCAAGCGCACGTCTCATTACGATAGGCTGTCCTTCCGTCTGTTTGTAGGACTCTGTAATAAGCTCCGCTCTCGCCGCTTCGATTTCCGGCAGCTTTGCGTACAAATGCGCTACCAGTTTTCCGATTCGCTCTGTCTTTTCCACAGGTGTAGCATCATATGTGTTCATAAATATCCTCCATTATAGTTCCGCTTCACCCCAACGGCGCACATTGAGCTGGAACGATTTCCCGCTGCTTCGCATCTGGAAATTGTTCCGTGCGCCTTATGGGGTTCCGCTGTTTTTTAGTTCCGCTTCACCCCATGCGGCGCACATTGGGCTGGAACGATTTCCCGCTGCTTCGCATCTGAAAATTGTTCCGTGCGCCTTATGGACCTTCGCTGAATTTATTATTCTGCGTAAATGCACTCGATTCCCATTTTTTCAAAGGCTTCCAGCCAGGCTGCGTCCGGCTTTTTGTCCGTGACTACCACGTGAACCTTTGATAAACTGCATATTTTCGAAAATGCCACTTTCCCGAATTTGGTGGAATCCACCGCCAGATAGATTTTCCCGGCGGAGGAGAGAATGCTCTGCTTTACCACCACACTGTCGTCGTTTCTGTCTGTGGCTCCTTTATCCAAATCAATTCCCTTGCAGGAAAAAAAGGCTTTATCCGCATTGTAGGAACTGATGCTGTCCGCCGCTTTCTTCCCGAAAAGGGACATGGTGCCTGATTTCAGGAGGCCGCCTGTTGCAATGATATCCCACCCTGACACGTCGGATAATTCCAGCAGGATTTCTATGGAATTGGTAATCACTGTCAGGTGCCTTTTTTGCTTGATGTTCTTTGCAATGAATACCGCCGTTGTGGAGGCATCCAGAATAATGTGGTCGCCGTCCGCGATTTCATCACTGATTAAATCCGCAATCTTCTGTTTGCCCGAAGGATTGGACTTCCACCGGATATTAAAAGGCAAATCAATGCTGCTCTTTTCATTTAATACCGCGCCGCCATAGCTCTTAATCACATGGCCGTCCTCCTCAAGCTTATCCAAATCCCGCCTGATGGTTTCCTCGGAGACGTCGAACTCTTTGCTGAGCTCGTTCACGATTACTTTTTTATTCTCATGGACCTTTTCCAAAATACGATTTCTTCTCTCAGCCGCTAACATATTCTGCCTCCGTAATATTTTTCAATAATAGTTGGTACAAACAGCTCCCATAAACGGTGTAAATTTGCGGCTGCCTTGAAAAGTTATTTAAAATATGTACTTCTTAATTTTATCTGAGGGCCTTGCGATTACCGTGCTGTCAAGGAACATTCCCCTGTCGCCGGCCTCGGCCTTCGCCTTGTCGATTGCCGCCTGCACCGCGGAAACGCTTCCCGTGAGCGTCATGTAACTCTTGCCACACATGCCCTTTGCAAGCCGCAGCTCAATCAGTTCCACGATTGCGGTCTTGGCCGCAATATCCGCCGCCACAATAAGCGCCGCCACGTCGTAGGTTTCCAGAACCCCCAGCGCGTTTACATCCTCCGGCTGCGCCGTCCCGTAAATTGCCGGGAAAATGGATTCGTGGGGATTGCCCAGAACAAAGGTGTCGATTACCTTTTCTCCAAACCGTCCTTCCGCCCGGTCAACCGAAGCCTTTACCGCGCTTAATTCTCCCGTCACCAGAATGACAAACTTGCCGGGACAGGTCACTTCCGCCTGCAAAACCTCCACGTCCGCGGCTTTGGCCATCTCGTCCGCTGCCGCAAATCCTGTCGATACCGTTGTAACTTCCACCATACCAATTGCTTTGGCCATATTTTTATCCTCTCATGCTGATACAATTACTGCCCTGTTCTCTGCCTGAAGCTGCCCGGGCGCCACTTTCCTTTTATGCGCTGCAAACCTTTCCCGCGCATATGCCGGTTGCTGCAAAATTTTAATTTTCCCGGACGATGACTTCCCTCTCATCCGCTTTCTCCACCACGCCGTCTATGGAGCAATGGATTGCCACGCTAAGGCCCTCTGCGGCGTCCGCGATTTTCTGTCCCTTTTTCACCTGCTCACCGGCTTTTACAAAAGGCTTTGCCGGCGCGCCGATGTGCTGGCTCATCTGAATCCTCACATATTTCGTGGTAGGCGTCGTGTCGATGAACGGAGCCGGAACGTCGTAGGAATATAATCCCAGCTTTGCTTTCAGTCTCTTGACCGGCACCTTTTTTAACTCCCTGTCGTCAGCCACTTCGCTTACCTTTGGATTTTCGCTCCGAATCCCGGCCGCTCTCAATCCGTTTTTAAATTCCGCAATCACGCTTCTGGGTGATAGTCCCTGAGGGCAGGCATAGTTTTCGCAAAGCCCGCAGCTACTGCAGTACGCCGTGTTCATATAAACCGACAAATCGCCAGTGTCCTGATTGGCTAATGCTCTCATCACCCGGTGGGGCTCAATGGGATGCCCCAACGCATGTCTTGGACACATTTCCGTGCAGGTCCTGCACTGACAGCAGGAGGAAGCCGCACGTTTTCTTTCTATATTTAAATTCTTATTCATACGCCTTACCACCTGATGCTCTTTTGGCAGAATGATAATGGCGTTTGTTGTCTTCGTTATAATTGTATTTTCCGTTCCCAGTTTTCCCATCATGGGGCCGCCCATCACGTAGGCCGGGTCCTCTGTCGTCACTTTTCCCGCCAGTGAAACGGCTTCTCTCACCGTGGTCCCCAAAGGGATACGGACAGTTAACGGATGGTCGATTTCTCCTACAATGGATACCAGCTTGTTTGTAACCGGTATCTGCATATGTACCGCTCTGTATAAATTGTACATGGTTTCCGTGTTATACACAACCACATTTTCATCAATGGGAATCCCGCCCGGTTTGATAACGCGCCCCGTTGCCTCATAAATGAGGATAACCTCATCCCCCATGGGATAGGTGGCCCGCACCGCGCAGACTCTCACGTTGGGATAATTTTTAATTACATCAGTGATTATCTGGATGGTATGCACATGGGTATCCTTCACCCCGACGACCGCTTCCTTCGCGCCTAAGGTCTCCCTGACCTCGTCTAACATCTGGATAATCTCCTCCGCATGCATGGCGAGAAGCTGTCTGTGCAGTTTTAAAAGCGGTTCGCATTCCACACAGTTTAAGATTACCGTGTCCGCTTTCTCCGTCATTTTGGCGTAGGAGGGGAAACCGGCCCCGCCGGCTCCCACCACACCATATTCTCTTGCGATATCTTTCAGTTCATTAATCAGCATGACTACTTGCTCCAATCCTGTCCTTCGTCAATGATTCCCACGATTGCCGCGTCCACAGGGGCGTCGGCCATGTCGCAGCCGATTCTTGCCGCGGAGCCCTGCGCTACCAGCACATACTCTCCGATACCGGCCCCTATAATGTCGATTGCGACAACCCGCTCTCCGGCGGCTTTCATCGTCTCCACCGGCTCCACAATCATAAACTTGTTGCCGACCAGTTTTTCACTTTTTCTGGTGGAAAATAAGCTTCCCACTACTTTTCCAATTATCATAATGCCAGCCTCTTTATATCGTCTGAATAATCGTCGCAAAATCTCCCTGTCTTACCTGACAGGCATTGGCCTCGTCCGTATCAATGTGCATTTCCAGTGAAAACGATTCATCCACACGTATTTTCACATTGTCAAGCACGGCTCCTCTTTCATTTCCCATGCGCACGGAAACATAATCTCCGTCCTTTAAGGAAACAGCGTTTGCCTGCTCCGGCGTCATATGTATATGTCTCGCCGCCACAATACAGCCCTCGTTTAAGTATAAAACGCCTTTCGGTCCCACGAGGGCAATGGGCGCGGAGCCGGCCGTATCACCGGACTGCCGGAGGGGAGCGCTTACGCCCAGCGTGCGGGCGTCCGTGGCGGATATCTCCACCTGGGATTTGCTCCTTACGGGTCCTAAAATACGCACGTTTTCAATGGCGCGTAATTTTAAGCCTACCAGCGTGCACTGTTCGTTTGCCGCAAACTGGCCGCCCATCAGCTCTTTCTTTTTCGTGAGCTCATAACCGGGGCCGAACAGCTTCTCCACGTCCTCCTTCGTCAGATGAATATGCCTTGCGGATACGCCAACCGGAACAGTCATCCGATTCTGATTTGCCTTTGCGCTTTCAATTGTCTGAAGCACCATTCTCGTTATTTGTTCTACGTTGCCGAATCCTTCCATACTATTCTGCCTCCGGCAGTACCTTCGGTAAAATCATTTCCACATCGCCGTGAGGTCTGGGGATTACATGGGTCGCTACCAGCTCGCCGAGTCTCTCCGCTCTGCTTGCGCCTGCTTCAACGGAAGACTTTACCGCTCCCACGTCGCCGCGTACCATTACGGTTACCAGACCGGAACCAATCTTCTCCGTTCCAATCAGTGTTACGTTTGCTGCCTTGCACATTGCGTCGGCTGCCTCAATTGCCGCTATAAGACCTCTGGTCTCTACCATTCCCAAAGCTTCTAATGATGCCATAAATAGTTCCTCCATTCCAGTTCCGCAAAAGCCTTCCCGGCGCGCCTGGTCTTAAACGGCTTCCGGCCTCTGTGAGGCCGTGCCGTTACACGTCCGTAAATCGTTCCGTGCGCTGTACAGGCTTTCGCTGTTGTTTATTAGTTACTTTTTATTTCTTACTTCTGTTATTTTTGTGGGCGTGCTTTTCCTTCGGAACAAAGTCCGGCGGGTCCTCGCCCAGCATTTTGGATTCCGAAGACGGTTCCGCCTTGCCTTTAAAGCGGCTGGCCGAGAGTTCCACCATTCTGACAATTTCAGGATGGGGGTTGGCAATCATACCGGTTGCCGCCGGCTTGCGAAGCCCCCCTGTGCTTCCGGCTTCAACGGCCTGCTTTACCGCCGACACGTCGCCTTCCACCACCAGAGTAACCAGTCTGCCGCCCAGCTTGCGCTCCCATGTAGCCAGCGTTACGTTCGCCGCCTTGCACATAATGTCCAGCGCATCCATGGCGGCCACCACTCCGGAAATCTCTATGAATCCATATGCATTACTCATATTGGTTCTCCTGATTCCAGTTCCGCTACAGCCCTCCCAATGCACCTTTGTCTGGAACGATTTCCGGCTGCTTACACATCCGTAAATCGTTCCGTTCATTGTTCGGGCTTTCGCTGATTCCAGTTCCGCCGATTATCCCTTAAATTTAGGCAGAATCTTCTCCACATCGTTGTGAGGTCTGGGGATTACGTGGGTTGCCACCAGCTCGCCCAGTTTGCTTGCCGCGTTTGTTCCGGCTTCCACCGCTGCGTTTACAGCGCCGACGTCGCCGCGTACCATTACGGTTACCAGACCGGAACCAATCTTCTCCGTTCCAATCAGAACAACCTCTGCAGCCTTTGTCATTGCATCCGCCGCTTCAATCGCTGCGGTAAGTCCTCTTGTTTCTACCATTCCTAAAGCTTCCTGTGACATTTTTAGTCCTCCTTTTCGACTTCCTAATTTTTATCAAGTGCGCTGATTTTCAGCATTTTTTCTGTATCTTCCGTAGGTCTTGGAATAATGTGCTTGCACACAATCCCTGTGTTTGCAAGGGCAACTTCCTCAGCGGCCCGCATGGCTTCCTCCACATCCGCGACGCTGCCTCTGAACTTGACAGTGACCAGAAGCGGTACCGGAAGAGAATCCGCATTAGCCGGCTTGTTCTTGTCAAACACCTCCAGACGGACATTGGCCGCTTTGCAGCCCGCGTCCGCAGCAAGAAACGCACATACAAGACCATATACCTCTAAAAGTCCTACCGCCTCATGTTTTGTCTGCTCTCCCATGGATTATTCCTTTCCGGCAACTACTTGTTTACAATTGCAATTTTAAGTCCCGTCATTGCAAGGTTTGTCTTTAACGCCTCGTTAATCTCCTCAAGCGGATATCTGTGGGTAATGAGCTCGGAAAGGGGAAGCCCGATTCCTTTTGCCCTCTTTAAGAAATCAAAGGTTGTAGCGTAATCTCTTAAAGTGTATACCCAGGAGCCCACCAGCGTGATTTCCTTGGAGCATAAATCAAAGTGGGGATTGATGGTTGCGTCTCCGCCGTTTACGAAGAAGCCCAGCTCGCAAAGCCCGCCGCCTCTGCGGATAAACTTGTAAATATTAGCGTGGGCCGCGGGATTTCCGGTACACTGGAAAGCAAAGTCTGCCAGATGCCCGTCAAAGGAAGCTTCCACCGCGCCTGTAAGCGCCTCGATTCCCTGGAAGTCCTTAAAACTTACCGTGTGGCTTGCGCCAAGCTTTTTGGCGAAGTTCAGTCTCATCTCGTTTCCGTCAACCGCCGTGATGTTTTCAATTCCCAGCGTGCGGAGTACCGCGATACAAATCAGTCCGATGGGGCCGCATCCCTGTACCACCACGCGGCTGTTGAAGCGGAGGATTCCCGTTGTCTTTGCTCTCTCAACCGCATGCACCAAAACGGCGCAGGGCTCAATCAGGATTCTGGAATCCAAATCCAAATCGCTTACGTTAAATACGGTGGAACCGCCGCGGATTAATATGTAATCGGAAAACCAGCCGTTCAGATGAATATCATCGTCGGGGAGAAGTCCGTATACATCCGCCGCACCCACGTTCTGTTTGTTTAAGTCATACATGGTGATATCCGCATTGTCCTGGAAAATCATACAGGTTACCACCTTGTCTCCCAAATGCAAATCTTTTCCGGCGCTGTCTTTCTTGACATTCCTGCCCATCTTTACGATTTCGCCGGTTCCTTCATGGCCAAGCGCCACGGGAATCAGGCTGAACGGGTCTCTCTTAAATTCGTGCGCGTCCGTTCCGCAGACGCCGCACCCCTCTACTTTTACCAGAATGTCGTCGTCGCCAACCTCGGGCATGGGAAATTCTTTCACTTCAAATTTCTCAAGAGCCGTCAGCATTGCCACATGAGCCGTTTTCGGAATGCTTCCTCCCGTACTGCTCTGGCACTGTGCCGGAGCGGCCGCGCCGCTTCCCGACATCTGATTCAGAATCTGCTTGACAATCAGTTCAAGCTCTTTCTCATTTACTGCCATTATCATTCTCCTACTATAAGTTCCGCTGCAGCCCTCCCAATACACCTTTGCCTGGAACAATTTCCGGCTGCCAGAGCATCCATAAATTGTTCCGTGCATTGTCCGGGCTTTCGCTGTTTATAAGTTCCGCTGCAGCCCAGCCAATACACCTTTGTCTGGAACAATTTCCGGCTGCCAGAGCATCCGTAAACTGTTCCGTGCATTGTCCGGGCTTTCGCTGTTTTTTAGTTATCTGATGCACAGACTGTCCGACATGGTGCAGCGTCTTCTCTTTGTGAAAGACTGCGCGCTTGTCAGTCCTTCGCCGGTTCTGGAAGCAATGGTAAAGGTACAGTAGCCTTCGCCTCCAAATCCAAGGGCCGCATAGCTGGGGCCGTTCTTTACGAGAATCGCCGTGTCTACCGCCTTTGCGTATGTAGTAATGTTATCCACGTTCTTGGAATGGATATGCGCGGAATGACGGTTGCCGTGCTCAAGCCATACGGCGGTCTCCACGCCTTCCTCAAAGCTCTTTACTCTCACCACGCCGAGAATCGGCATCATCAGCTCCGTTGCAATCAGGGGATGCTCTTTGGGGCCTTCAAATACGATACATCTGATTTCCGGTCCCGCCTCAACGCCGACCATGGAAAGAAGGGTTCTTGCGTCTCTTCCCACACACTTTCTGTTGAGTGCGCCTTTCGGCGTAATCACCGTCGCCGTCAGCTTATCCTGAATTTCCCTGCTTGCAAGGTAGCATCCGTTTTCCGAAATCAGGTAATTCATCAGTTCATCCGCAATTCCGTCAAGGGCGACAATCTCCTTCTCCGCAATACAGGGAAGGTTGTTGTCGAAGGTACAGCCGTTGACGATATCCCTTGCCGCCTTTCGCACGTCAGCCGTCTCGTCAACCAGTGCGGGCGGATTGCCTGCGCCTGCGCCGATGGCTCTTTTTCCTGAGGAGAGAACCGCCGTCACCACGCCGGGGCCGCCGGTGGCCACCAGAAGCGGAATTGCCGGATGCTTCATCATAATAGAGCTGGTTTCCATGGTGGGAACCTCCACCGTCACCGCAATATTGTCCGGTCCTCCTGCTTCAAGGGAAGCTTCGTTTATCATATTAATGGTATAGATTGTGGTTTTCTTTGCATTGGGATGGGGATTAAATACCACCGTGTTCCCCCCCGCAATCATTCCGATGGAATTGCAGATAACCGTTTCCGAAGGATTGGTTGCCGGCGTGATTGCGCCGATTACCCCGAAAGGTCCCATTTCCACCAGCGTAAGCCCTCTGTCGCCGGACCATGCAATGGTGTGCAAATCCTCTGTTCCGGGCGTCTTGTCGGCTGTCAGCTTGTGCTTTAGGATTTTGTCTCCCACATTGCCCATTCCCGTCTCACTGACGCCCATATTGGCAATGATTTCAGCGTTTTCGTGTGTTTTTCTTCTGATGACAGAGATGATTTTTTCTCTCTGGTCCAGAGACATGCAGCGGACAACCTTCTGCGCCTCGATGGATGCCTTTATGGCTTCGTTCATATCCTGAAACACGCCGTGCATCCCGCTGGCCGGGCTGGCTATCTGCATATTTGCCATGACTTTCTGTACAATGTCATGTATCATACTTTCGTCTACAGACACGCTATTACCTCCTTTAACATGGCCCTGCCATAAGCGGCCAATTCCGTATCCTGGGTCGCCGTTCCACCGGACACACCCAAGGCTCCTATCATAGTGTCCCCCACCGTCAGCGGTTCGCCGCCGCCCAGAATCATCACTTTCCCGTCGTTTGAAAACTGGAGTCCGTACAAATCCTGACCGGGCTGGCATAAGCGGGACAACTCCTTTGTTGACATCTGAAAGGCGGTGGAAGTATACGTCTTATTAAGCGCCACGTCAAAGCTTCCGTGATAAGCGCCGTCCATGCAGTGGACCGCTACCGGTCTGCCGGAAGCGTCCGATACGGCGATTACTACCCGCATGTCCATCTCCCGCGCCTTTTCCTCCACCTTCTGAATCAGCGCCACCGCCAGCTTCAGCGACATCACTTCCTTTACAATGGCCTTTCCAACCAGACTGTTTACTATTTTTTCAAGATGCTGTTTTTCCATGGATTATTTTCCAAGCTGTTCCAGAACCTTCTTTGTGATTGCGGCTACCAGCTCCTGGCTGTCGCCTGCAGACTTTGAAGAAGAACAGGAACCGCAGTTATGGCAGTTTTCTTTTCCTTTGTTCAGGCACAGGTCGGCGGGATGACGTCCCGGCAGGCCCATCTGTCTTCTGATTTCATACAGTCTCTGAACGTTCTCAGGGCTGAATTCCTTCGGTCCGCCAAGCGCTCTTGCCTTGTAAAGCAATTCGGCGTAAAACTCAACGGATTCCATCTTCATATAAGCGGCGATAACGTCCGTGGACCATGTAAGGGCGCCGTGGCTTTCAAGAAGCACTGCGTCGAAATGCTCCAGATAAGGCTCTACCGCGTCGGGAATCTCCATGGTTGAAGGGGTTCCGTAAGGCGCGATGGGCACGCAGCCAAGAGCGATTACCGCTTCGGGCATGATGGGCTGTGTCAGGGGAATACCTGCGATTGCAAAGCTGGTCGCAAAAGTAGGATGGGCATGTACAACCGCTCCGACGTCGGGTCTCTTCTGGTAAACGCGCATATGCATTTTAATCTCGGAAGATGGACGGAAGCCCTTGTTTGCCTGAATCACATTTCCCTTTGCGTCAACCTTACAGATAAATTCCGGGGTCATAAAGCCCTTGGACACACCTGTAGGTGTGCAAAGAAATTCATTGTCGCTCAGCTTGACGGAGATATTTCCATCGTTTGCCGCAACCATGTTGCGGTCGTAGATTCTTTTGCCGATGTCGCAAATCTGTTTTTTGATTTCATACTCGTTCAGTGCCATTTTTTTCTCCTTTTCTTTTATGCTTTATATCATTTCTATGATTTACTTAATTCCCGGGATGGAAATCCTTTGGATTATTCCCGTGGATTACTCCCATAAATATTGCGCTTCAGGGACTGCCTAAAAATCATTCCGGCGATACCTCCCAGGGCATCACGTCCCCCGGCTCTCTCAAATATTCCAGAATGTCCGACACCCCTTCATTTGCGGTTGAATTGACGAAAAAAATCTTTTTACAGCCGGTAAGGCGAAGCCATTTCTCAGCCCGGGCCGGATTGGCGTCCTTTCTGTCAATCTTGGTCACAATCCCTACCACGTCCCGGTTCACCATGCAGGTAACGTTGGGCGGATAAAGGGAATAGGGCTCGTTGGCCGCAAGCAAAAGCCCCACCACATCCGCTTCGTAGGAGTAAAGGGCAAGAGCCCGTCCCAGTTTCGCGGTCTGCGCGTATTCCCCCGGTGTGTCGATAATCACGTCGAAGTAATTCACATACTGGGTTTTTTTGTAGGTAATCGTCTCGCCTTTGAGGGCCTGGGTCAGGGTGGTTTTTCCCGCCTCGCTGCGCCCCATAAGAATCAGCCTTTTCATGTTCTGGTTATCCCGCACACCGTATAGCCAAGGGTCTGTTCTACATAAAGCAGTATCGCTCCTATGGCCGCGTCCACCTCGGATACCGTGCCTGTGACAATCACCGAACCGGAAAACCTGTCCACAAAGCCAAGCTCCACGCCGGACGCCTTGATGGCAATGTCCGCCATGATAATGGCTGTTTCCGCCGGGCTCACCGTCAATACGCCGATAGCCGATTTGGCGTGTTCCACAGCCGGGTTCAGCCCCAGTTTTTCATAAAGAATTTCGTCGGGATTTGCAATGATGTGGGCAAGAGTGATTTGTTTACCGGGTACCAGTTCCTGTATGATTCTTTGCTTTGCTTCCATTCTTATACCCCATGTGCTAAATGCTGTAAAAAGTGATTGTCGGAACGTTTTTATTGTCTACTTTTCCGATGATTCAATTATATCCTATTGTGCCTGCAAAGTCAACACAAAACAACAACTTTTTTGTTCCGTTTTTGCCTGCTTTTGGGTTTGTTTTCCAATTATTTTTCTGCTTTTACGTGGTTTTTGTTGTTTTTTCCTTGTTTTTATGAGATAATAAGACAAATTGGTATTTGTGCAAAAAAACTGACACGATAAAAGAACGCTATTGCGGAGGCTCATATGCGGAATTACCCTGTTTTACTGGACATTCATACCCACTGCATCTCCAGCGGCCACGGCAGCCGTGACACCGTCACGGATATGGCGAGAGAAGCCGCCGGCCGCGGCCTTAAAATACTGGGGATTTCCGACCACGGCCCAAAGACCTCCGGAGCCGGAAGCAGCTCCTACTTCAGGAACCTTCGTCTCGCGCAGCGCAGCCGGTTCGGCGTTTCCTTATTATATGGAGCAGAATTGAATATCTTAAACGAAAAAGGCGACGTGGATTTGGAGGATTCGATTATCGCTTCTTTGGATTATGCCTTTATCAGCCTGCACCACCCTGTTTTTCAGGGCGGGGACGCCAGCCGCTATAATTCGCATGGCGGCACCGGCGTATCTTCTTCCCGTTTGGGCCGGGAATCTTTCCGGGATATCTGTACAAACGCGTATATCAACGCCATGAAACACCCCGGCGTCCGTTTTATCGGCCACCCTGACGACGGCCGTTTTCCTGCGGACTACGAGCGGCTTCTCTCCGCCTGCCAAAAATATCAGGTTTACCCGGAAATCAATAACGCTTCCCTTATGCCCGGCGCTTACCGGACGGACGGCTATAAAAATTCCATGGAAATTCTTTCTCTCTGTAAAAAAATGCGCCTGCCGGTTCTGCTTTCCAGCGACAGCCACGGCAGAGAGCATATAGGGGATATGGAATCTGTTTTTCCCCTGCTTTGGGAATGTGATTTTCCGGCGGAGCTTGTGATTAACGGGAGTGTGGAATTTTTGATGAAGTTATTGGGGAAAGGAAAATAGATTGTGAAACAGGACATTCTTATTGGAAAAGCTGTAGGACTGTTCCTTTTTACCTGTACCTGCGTATATCTGACATATTAAAGATAACAGCATTGTTTTTCTTTGAATAAGTCCCGGAAATTTTATAGGTATGGCCAGTCTCTAAATCATTCATTGCCAGTAGCCCTGTGACAAACGATTTGCTTATAACTCTCATCATCCGGTGACTGTTTAACATGAAATCATCCGGCACATGGAAAGATAAAACATTATATTCATCACATGGCATTATGACAAAAGAATCCATCCTCGGACTAACTTTCAGGCATACATCCTTTGGAGCTCCAAGTACACGCATTACATCTTTTCCAATATAAAGCGCGCTTTCACGCCCGTAAATGGAAACGTTCAATCTCACCTTATTTTTAGCCTTTTTCCCCTGACTCTCGCTGTTATTTGAGGTTTTTATACCATTCATAACTTCCTCCACCATTCTTTCGCCCTACTCCGCAGACAATCCTCTTGTCCAACTACCGTTTTCGTCTTCACTCTTCTGTCTTTCCTGTACGGAATCCTCTCTTATCTTGTCCTCTGTTTCCAACGGTTTATCCGAATAAGTCTGCCCCATATACTCCTCCAGATACTCAAACATATTCATCTGCCTTGCCTCAACATAATCGTTATATAACCGTCCAATGCAGTCCTTATAGGCATCCGGATAATATCTGACCTGCTTCTTCTTCACCTCGCCCGTCTCCTTATTTACCACTTCAACAGGCTTTGATGCAAACATGATTGCCTCGTCCAGCTCAAATACAAGCACAAGTCCCTGGCTGGAATTTGCCACTCTCCCAAGAACCTTATAGCGGCAGTCATTTTTCCATTCCATCATTTTGTAAAGCTTAAAAATGAAATCCTCCGATGTGATATCGCGGTTGACCCATGCTGCATCTTTCTGTCTCTTCCTAGCCCATGCAACTGAGGCGCTTTCTTCCTCGGCGCACATAACCACGGTCAGGCGCTTCTTTAGCGGATGCACCAGCGGCAGGATAAACTCCACGCTTTCAAAAAGCCTGATGCATGCCATATTAAACGTCATCCTTCCATACTTAATGCTGACCGCGGGCTTATTTAACATGGAAAACTGCGTGCGGGGCGGCAGCATATATCCGTCCAGACTTTCATATTCCAGTTCAGATTTCTGTGCCATCCTCGACTTCACAAGCTGACGAATCAGTTCCTGGTCCCCATAGGAATAAGCTTCCCCTTTCTGCTTATCTCCAGCTTTCCCGGTATCCTGCATCATCCTTTTATTTTCCATCCTACAACCTCCGTTTCACATTGACATCAGCAGTTCATTCAGCTCATCCCTGACTTCTTTCCTTGTAGGAATCTTTCCTATCAGAGGGTTATCCATTACAATTCCTTTTTCAGAAATGTCTTTCTCCGTAATAGTATCGACCATGCTGTCTCTCCTTCTTCGGAGAGCATATACCATTCCGGTTTCTGCTTTCCCAATATCTCTGTTCCGGTATGGTATATATCTTGAAAGCAGACTTTCCTGAGAGGCATCCGACCTTTCCTGCATTTTTCCGTCCACAAGTATCTGCGGCTCGTCAAGGAAGAATACCATGGCTTTCCGGCTGCCTCTTTCCCTTGTAATGCCTCGGAACCTGAACCCATACTCCGGCTTCCAGTCCATTATGTCATAAACTGCTCCACAGAAAGCATGGGCCGAAATCTCCTCTTGAATCCTGCCCCTGCTGTTTTCCCACCGAACGGCATTGCCTGCCCCTTCCCGGCAGGGCCGTATCATAACAGCCTGTAACATGGGATGGTAAAGCATTTCTATACAGACGCAGCCTTCAAGTTTCTCATGGCACTTTTTATTAAATTTTATCTGCTTACGCGTCAGGGTGAGCGTTGGCGTGTCTTTTCCGATAAAAAACGCACTGCTGGGGACATAATAGCCTGTGAAGTCTTTCGACAAAATATTACTGTGTACCTCCCCATTGATGATTTCCACTTCCCTTTCAAGTCGTTCATATTCTTCTTCGGAATATACACTTCTGCTGAGCTCCTCCAATACCGCCCTGTCCACCCCGCTGAAAACAGGGTTTATACTGACAAACCCTTTTAATGCCCCTGCTCCTATCACTGCCGTCTCCGGCACTCCGCTTTCAAGCGCCCTGCCGCTTGCCGATACCATTTTAGCCGCAGCCGCTATCTCTCTTGAAACAATTCCCTCATGGTGATTGGGGACAAAAGCAGAATCCCTGATTTCCGTATTCTTGATGCTCTTGCCCTTTACATAATCGACCACGATTGTTTTTCTGGCTTCCAGGTCACCCCACCGCCTTTCATTGGACATAATGTTCCGCACCATGCCCCCATTCCAGTCCGTTCTCCCCGTAAGGGTTTTCCTTCCCTTTTCCGTCAGAATTTCCGCAATCGCGCCTAAAGAATACCCCATCAGGTATGCAAGGAAAATAAACCTTACTGTCAAAGCCTCATCTTCTACAATCACCAGACCGCCTTCTGATGTATGCCTGTAACCAAGCAGGTCTGATACGGGATACTGACCCGTACATATCCTCTGGTCATAGGACAGAATCATCCTCCGACTTTTATTGGCTGATTCCCAGTCGGCAAGCATTGCATGGATAGAAAGCATCTGCCCGCAGTCCGGATCCAGCGTATAGATATTCTCAGTTTCAAAATAAACCCCAACAGGATTAGCGGGGTTGACAGTTTTTAACTGCCTCACCTGCTCAATACAGTCTGAAACATTCCTTGCAAAACGTGACACGCTGGCACACAGAATCAGGTCCATTTTCTTGTCGGCAGCATCTTTTAACATCTGTTGAAATTCGGTTCTTTTCCTCATGGACGTGCCGGATTTTCCTTCATCCGCGTATATCCTGTACATATCCCAGTCAGGTGTCTGTTCAATCTTTTCTGTATAATATTTCGTCTGATTTTCAATGGAGGAAACCTGCTCCTCATTCCTGGTGCTGACCCTGGCATATACCGCCACGTTCTTACTCCCTTTATCCATAATGGACGGCTTTGGCTTTGCTTTGCGGAAAACCGTGCCTTCCGTTACTGCCGCGTTCTGAACCCTCCGTCGTATATCTTCTTTCCTCTCCTTCCGCTCCATATCCTGAGCTACTTTAGCAGGCTTGCCAGCCCCGCCTTTTCCCTCTGGTTCTTCTATTAAACGCTTTTCCATATGCCCATCCATAACGCCGTCTCACTCCCCGTATCTCTCTAAATCCTTCTTATCTTTCCTATGACATTTTCCTTCCACACAGAATACCTTTCCGGGTCCAGGCTAATAAAGTCCTCTGCCATCTTGTAAAGCGCCGCTTTCTGCCCGTCCGTATCCCTGATTGTATCTATATGGTATGTTTCATCCTCTGTGATAAGGTTTACCTCCATATCAAACAGTATTTTTACCAAATAACAGAACTCCTCTGAGCTGGCAG
>CAMSTM010000057.1 GCA_947063675.1 uncultured Lachnospiraceae bacterium
TAATATAAAATGGAGGGCTGAAACATGAGTACTAATTCACAGGCGAGTCAAAGAATAGCATCTTTACTCGATGAAAACAGTTTCGTTGAAATTGGTGCCGGAGTAACTGCCAGGAGCACTGATTTTAATCTGAAACAGACAGAAACTCCTTCTGACGGTGTGATTACCGGCTATGGAGTCATAGGCGGCAGCCTTGTGTATGTATACAGCCAGGATGCTTCTGTATTAAACGGCAGCGTCGGCGAAATGCATGCGAAAAAAATTGCAAACCTCTATGACCTTGCTTTGAAAACGGGAGCGCCTGTAATCGGGCTGATTGAATCCGCGGGCTTACGTCTCCAGGAGGCTGCTGATGCGCTTAACGGCTTTGGCGAGATTTATAAAAAGCAGGTGCTCAGTTCCGGTGTGATTCCGCAGATTACGGCTATTTTCGGTACATGCGGCGGAGGTCTTGCGCTTATTCCCACATTGACGGATTTTACTTTCATGGAAGAAAAGAAAGCAAAGCTGTTTGTGAATGCGCCCAATGCGCTTGACGGAAATGAAATCAGCAGATGCGATACGTCTGCGGCGGCATTCCAGAGCGAAGAGGTTGGCATTGTGGACGTGGTTGCCGACGAGGCAGGGGTTCTTGCAAAAATCAGGGAACTTGTATGCATGCTTCCCGCGAACAATCAGGATGATATGCTTTATGAGGACTGCACAGACGATTTGAACCGCGAATGTGCGGAAATCGCAGGCTGCGTGGGAGATACGTCCATTGCGCTGTCCCAGCTTGCCGACAACGGCGAAGTGTTTGAAGTAAAGGCCGGATACGCGAAGGAAATGGTTACGGCATTTATCAGATTAAACGGCGAAACCGTAGGCGCTGTTGCAAACCGCACCGAGGTTTACGGCGACGAAGGAACGGTGACGGATAAGTTTGACGCTGTTTTAACGCCCGCAGGGTGCGACAAGGCGGCAGATTTCATTGAGTTCTGCGATGCCTTTAATATCCCGGTTCTTTCCCTTACCAATGTAAAGGGATTCAAGGCTGACAAGTGTTCCGAAAAGAGAATTGCCAGAGCGGCTGCAAAGCTTACATATGCCTTTGCAAATGCGACTGTTCCCAAGGTGAACGTCATCATCGGACAGGCATTCGGAAGCGCTTATGTGACGATGAACTCCAAGGCAATCGGAGCGGATATCACTATGGCATGGCCTGACGCCCAGGTTGGCACCATGGATGCGAAGCTGGCAGCCAAGATTATCTGCGACGGACAGGGCGCGGAAGCAATTGAAGCCTGTGCAAAAGAATATGCGTCTCTGCAGACCAGCGCTCAGGGCGCAGCCAGAAGAGGATATGTAGACCAGATAATTGAACCGGCGGCCACAAGAAAGTATGTGATTGGCGCTTTCGAGATGCTGCTTTCCAAGAAAGAAGACCGTCCTGCAAAAAAACACGGTACAGTTTAGAAAGGATGCTTACTTAATATGAAAAAATGGTTATTGATATTAGGTATGATTACCTGTATGCTCGGTTTGACAGCGTGCGGCCAGGCGGAGGAAGCCAATGAGCCTCTGCTTACGGCGGAGGAAGCGGAGACAGTGGGCCAGGGCATTGTGGAAAGCATTAACCAGTGTGTGGTTATGAATATGCAGTCACAGTACACTTCCCCGGTTGACGTCAGCGCCATTGCAAGCTGGGAATCCGCAACGGAGGATATGGGTGATTATGTAGAAGTTATCAGCACGGAGTCTGAATTTGACGGAGAAGACGGTGTAATTGACGTCAGGGTGAAAGGCTCTCTGCGTGAGGCGATAGTGGAAATTGTTTATGAAAAGGGTGATATTACCAGTATTGCAACCAATGTGGAATATACCTTTGGTGAAAAGATGGAAAAGGCGGCGCTCAATACGCTCCTTGGAATGGGAACCGTTTTCTGCGTTCTTATCCTGATTTCCCTTATCATCGGTCTGTTTGGATTTATTCCGAAGCTTCAGGATAAGCTTTCAAAGAAACCTGCGGCGGCCGAGGCTCCAAAGCCTGTGGCGGCAGTTGCAGCTCCCGCAGCGGCAGAAGAAGAGCTGTCCGACGATTTGGAACTGGTTGCCGTTATTTCAGCGGCGATTGCGGCATATGAAGGGACTTCTTCCGCAGACGGATTTGTAGTGAGAAGCATTAAACGCTCGGGCAAAAAATGGCAGAGCGCAGGTATTTAGAGAATATATGCACTTGAATATGTAAGCTTTGAAGAAGAAAGAAAACATTGAATTCAGGAGGACTTTCGTAATGAAAAATTATACAATTACTGTGAATGGCAACGTATATGACGTAGTAGTGGAAGAAGGGGCTTCCACAGGAGCAGCAGCTCCCGCGGCGCCCAAGGCTGCTCCGAAGGCAGCGCCCAAAGCAGCTCCCGCAGCGCCCAAGGCTGCTGCCGGTGCAGGAAGCATTAAAGTGGAAGCTGGCGCGGCCGGCAAGGTATTTAAGATTGAAGCAAGCGTAGGTCAGTCTCTCAAGGCTGGTGACACGGTGGTAATCGTGGAAGCGATGAAGATGGAAATTCCCGTTGTTGCACCTCAGGATGGTACCGTGGCAAGTATCGACGTGGCTGTTGGCGATGCTGTAGAAGCCGGCGCTTTACTGGCAACGTTGAACTAGTTATGGAATCTGTCTGTCCCCTGATTGAACAGATGTATGTGTTCCGCTTCGGACAGGCGTTTTCCGGGAAAACAACAGGAGGTAAAAGAAATGGATTATATCGTGAATACACTGTCCAACCTGATTCATCAGACAGCGTTCTTTAATCTGACCTGGGGCAATTATCTGATGATTCTTGTGGCTTGTGTTTTTCTTTATCTTGCGATTGCCAAGGGCTTTGAACCATTGCTTTTGACGCCTATCGCATTTGGTATGCTGCTGGTTAATATTTATCCCGATATTATGATAAGCATTGAAGATTCGGCAAATGGCAGCGGCGGCTTACTGTATTATTTTTATCTCTTAGACGAATGGGCAATCCTCCCCTCCCTCATTTTCATGGGTGTGGGCGCCATGACCGACTTCGGTCCCCTGATTGCCAACCCTAAGAGTTTCCTGCTTGGCGCTGCGGCGCAGTTTGGTATTTTCGCGGCATATTTCGGAGCAATTGCCATGGGCTTTAACGACAAAGCGGCGGCGGCAATCTCCATCATCGGCGGCGCGGACGGCCCGACCTCCATTTTCCTTGCCGGAAAGCTGGGGCAGACCGCCTTGCTGGGACCTATCGCGGTGGCGGCATATTCCTATATGTCACTGGTTCCCATTATCCAGCCGCCTATTATGAAATTACTCACAACGGAAAAGGAAAGAAAAATCAAGATGGGCCAGCTCCGTCCGGTATCCAAACTTGAAAAGATTCTTTTCCCTATTGTGGTTACCATCGTTGTCTGCATGATTCTTCCTACCACAGCGCCTCTTGTAGGTATGCTGATGTTAGGTAACCTGTTCAGAGAGTCCGGCGTGGTAAGACAGCTTACAGATACGGCGTCCAATGCGCTTATGTATATCGTGGTTATCCTGCTTGGTACTTCCGTAGGAGCCACTACAAGCGCAGAAGCTTTCTTGAATGTGGACACCTTAAAGATTGTTGCGCTGGGACTGATTGCCTTTGCATTCGGAACGGCGGCAGGCGTACTTTTCGGCAAGCTGATGTGCATTGCTACCAAGGGCAAGGTAAATCCCCTTATCGGTTCCGCAGGCGTGTCGGCAGTTCCCATGGCGGCCAGAGTTTCCCAGAAGGTTGGCGCAGAGGCAGACCCTACCAACTTCCTGCTGATGCATGCAATGGGACCGAACGTTGCAGGCGTTATCGGTACGGCGGTAGCGGCCGGTACATTCATGGCGGTATTTGGAGTATTTTAATTGATTATAACTGAAAACAGCGAGGGCCCGTACAGTGCACGGAACAAGTTTCGGACGCGGAAAGCGGCCGTAAGTTGTTATGAACCAGGTGTACTGGAAGGGCCGCAGCGGAACTGAAATTAGGAGGATGTAAAAATGGCAGAACAGGTTAAAAAACCGGTTGGAATTATGGAAACCGTTCTTCGTGACGCACATCAGTCTTTGATTGCGACAAGAATGCCTACCGATATGATGCTTCCAATCGTTGAAAAAATGGATAAAGTTGGTTACCATGCAGTTGAGTGCTGGGGCGGCGCAACCTTTGACGCTTCCCTTCGTTTCCTTAAGGAAGACCCCTGGGACAGACTGAGAAAGCTTCGTGACGGCTTTAAGAACACCAAGCTGCAGATGCTTTTCAGAGGGCAGAATATCTTAGGATACAGACCTTACGCAGACGATGTTGTAGATAACTTCGTTGAAAAGTCCATCGCAAACGGTATCGATATTATCCGTATCTTTGACTGCTTAAACGATTTGAGAAACCTTCAGGCGGCGGTAAACGCAACCAACAAGGTAAAGGCGAGAGAGGGCAGAGGCCATGCGCAGGTTGCTCTTTCCTATACATTAGGCGACGCCTACACAATGGAATACTGGACAGATATGGCCAGAAAGATTGAGGAGATGGGCGCTGATTCCATCTGTATCAAGGATATGGCAGGACTCCTTGTTCCTTATAAAGCGTCCGAAATGATTGCGGCTATGAAGTCCGTGACGAAGCTGCCGATTCAGCTTCACACCCACTATACCTCAGGCGTTGCCAGCATGACCTACATGAAGGCCGTTGAGGCAGGCGTTGACGTAATTGACTGTGCAATTTCACCTTTTGCAATGGGTACTTCACAGCCGGCTACGGAGGTTATGGTTGAAACCTTTAAGGGAACCCCTTACGATACCGGTTACGACCAGAATACCCTCTCCGAAATTGCCGATTATTTCAGACCTTACAGAGACGAGTGCCTTGCAAGCGGGCTTCTCAATCCCAAGGTTATGGGCGTTGATATCAAGACTCTGCTGTATCAGGTTCCCGGCGGTATGCTTTCCAACATGGTGAGCCAGCTCAAGGAGCAGAATGCGGAAGATAAGTATTACGACGTGCTCAGAGAAATCCCGGCAGTTAGAAAAGACCTGGGCGAGCCGCCTCTTGTTACACCTTCGTCCCAGATTGTGGGTACACAGGCGGTATTCAATGTACTTATGGGCGAGAGATACAAGATGGCCACCAAGGAGACCAAGGCAGTTCTCCGCGGCGAGTACGGCCAGACCGTTAAGCCTATGAATCAGGAAATTATCGACAAGGTTATTCCCGGCGAGAAGAGAATCACCTGCCGTCCCGCTGATTTGATTGAGAACGAGATGGATAAGTTAGAGGCAGAGATGAAGGAATGGAAACAGCAGGATGAGGACGTATTGTCCTACGCATTGTTCCCTCAGGTTGCCACAGACTTCTTCAAGTATCGTCAGGCACAGCAGGAAAAAGTGGATATGACCCAGGCGGATACCAGGAACGCAGCATATCCGGTATAGTTTCAACTGTTTTGTAAATTACCCCCCATGCAAAATGATTGTGTGGGGGGATTTGTCTTAAATGGAATTGAAGGGGGAGTGAAAACAGTTTTTTCACCCTGTCAGGTTTGCGCGGCGCTGCATTCACAGATTTAAGGTATGCAAAAGGCAGCGCAGAAGAAAGGAACGGAATGGAAAATAAACGTTTTGCCCTGCTTATTGATGCAGATAATATTTCGGCAAAATATATCGGTGATATCTTAGAGGAGCTTTCCACCTACGGAATCACCACCTATAAAAGAATTTACGGGGACTGGACCAGTACCCAGGCAACGAAGTGGAAAGGGGAGCTTCTGGAAAATTCCGTAATTCCGGTACAGCAGTTCAGCAATACCGTGGGGAAGAATGCCACGGACTCAACATTGATAATAGATGCAATGGATATTCTTTATACCGGTAACGTGGACGGCTTCTGCATCGTATCAAGCGACAGCGATTTTACCCGTCTGGCGAGCCGGCTTCGGGAGTCCGGCATGGAAGTGATTGGGATGGGCGAGGAAAAGACGCCCCGCTCATTCAGGGTGGCTTGCACCAGATTCGTAAATCTTGAGAATCTCGGCAATCAGGATGAAGATACGGACAATAAGGATAATCAGGACAATACCATCAGCCGGGAAGTTATATACAGTGCGATTACAAATATCATTAACGAGAATGAAAATAAAGGAAAGAGCGTGGAGCTTGCAGCAGTAGGGAACAGGCTGGTGAATATGTACCCTGACTTTGACGTGAGAAATTACGGCTACAGCCTTCTGTCAAAGTTTGTGGAGGACGCCGGGCTTTTCCTTCTGGAAAAGAGGCAGAATGTCATTACGATTTACTTAAAGGACGACGAACAGTCCCGGGAGGAAATCATAGACTTTGTGAGGGAGATTATTCACAAGGCAGGAAAAAGAGGTATCGGCATCAGCGAGCTTGGCAACCACGTGTATAATAAGTTTGATAATTTTAACGTGAAGGATTTCGGCTACAGCCAGTTCTCCAAGTTTGTTCAGGGGATTGGGAATGTGGAGCTGTATCAGGATAAAGGCGGAAGGAAGAGAGCGAGGGAGAAGTAGGTTGCCTCAGGAAACCATTTAACAGACATTGACAGAATAAAGGCGTAACAGATTAAGAAAGTTCAGAAAAAGGCCGTTCCGCATAAAACAGCGGAGCGGTCTTTTTTCATGGATTTTTCCCCAAATCCATGTTACAATAAACCTCAATAGAAAAAGTTAAGAGATTGTGCTTATGTATGTATACTCAGGCATTATGCGCATGTGATGATGCCTGTGACTGTTATACAGCGCAGAAATGAGGGAAATTATGAAATCACTGGTTTCTTTATTCCTGTCCCAATCCTATCAGGACGCATGGGATGATTATATACGTTCGCTGAACCGGGCGGATTTTGCAAGGTGGGACTATGTCATTCTCACGGCTTCCAACGAGCAGCAGGCGGAGGGCTTCCGGGCCCAGCTTCGGCAGCGGGAAGGTTTTCTGCCGGAGCAGACGCGCTTTGCGGTGCTGCCGGACCCGGAGGGGAAGCGGGTAGGAAGCGGCGGGGCTACCTTAAACGTAATCCGCTATATATCACAGCAGGAGAAGACCACGGATTTTCGAGGGCTCCGTATTCTTGTGATTCACAGCGGCGGAGACAGCAAGCGGGTGCCGCAGTATTCGGCGCTTGGCAAGCTGTTTTCTCCGGTGCCCCACGATTTGCCGGATGGGCGTTCCTCCACGCTGTTTGATGAGTTTATGATTGCCATGTCCAGCGTTCCGGCGAGAATCCGTGAGGGAATGCTGCTTTTGTCCGGTGATGTATTGCTGTTATTTAATCCTTTGCAGATTGATTACAATGGAAACGGAGCGGCGGCCATATCCTTTAAAGAGCATGTGGAGACAGGCAAAAACCACGGCGTTTATTTAAGGGGTGAGGACGGAAACGTGGCGGCCTGTCTGCAGAAACAGCCCACTCAGGTTCTGCAGGATGCGGGGGCGGTGAACGCCCGGGAATGTGTGGATATCGACACGGGAGCCGTTATTTTTTCTTCGGCAATGCTTACCTCTCTGTATCAGCTAATCAGCACTGATGGCTGCTTTGACGAGGAAAAGTACGGCCGCTTCGTGAATGAAAAGGTACGCCTTTCCCTCTATGCGGATTTTCTCTACCCGCTGGGAAGTCAGGCAACCCTGGAGCAGTTCTATAAGGAAAAACCGGAGGGGGATTTTTCAGAGGAGCTTGCGGTATGCCGGAAGGCGGTGTGGGAGGCGCTTCATGCCTATCGCATGAAGCTTTTGCGTCTGGCGCCGGCGAAGTTTATTCATTTCGGAACCACAAAAGAGATTATGGGCCTGATGGCGAAAGAGATTAAAGAGTACAGCCATCTGGGATGGAATAACAGAGTCAACAGCAGTATCGCCCAGCAGGGCGTTTCCGGCTATAACAGTGTTTTGTCCCAGCAGGCGGTTTGCGGTGAAAACATTTATCTGGAGGTTTCCTACGTTCACCATAAGGCAAGGATCGGCAACAATGTTTTGCTCTCTTACGTGGATATCCACGATGAGGCGATTCCTGACGATGTGGTGATTCACGGGCTGAAATTAAAGGACAGCCGCTTTGTGGTGCGTATTTTCGGAACAGAGGATAATCCGAAAGCCGGAAAAGAAGGTTCCTTTTTAGGGACGACTCTGGAAAATTTCCTTGAGAAAAATGAAATTGCCCCGGAGGAGCTATGGGACGCGGGGGAGGAAAAGCTCTGGCAGGCCAGGCTTTATCCGGTTTGTGAAAATGTATCTGACGGTGTGGCGGCAGCGCTTAATATTTATGCCATGGCCTGCGGCGGCGGGGATGCGGAAAGCTGGAGAAAGGCGGAGCGTCAGAGTCTCTGCGGGGGCTTTAACGAGGCGGATTCAGAGGCGCTTATTGCCTGGGACAGGCGGATGCTGGAGCTGGTGATGATGGACAGGCTGGCAAAGGATATTCAGGCAGGCAGGCCTGTGGGCGAGATACGCACCCAGATAAGTCCGGACGGTCTTACCAAAATTCAGCAGAACTGGCTGGAAAAACGATTAAAAAGAGCAGATTACAGCGAGCAGATGCGTCTGCATTACTATATTGGCAGAATCTTAAAGGGGCGCGAGGGGGAGCGGCATATCTCCGAATGCTTCCGAACCATTCAGCAGTCGGTGCTTTCCGGTAATCAGGATATGATTCGGGAAAATAAAGATTGCCGGATTGTCAAAGGACGCCACACAGTAAAGCTTCCTCTGCGGGTGAACTGGGGAGGCGGCTGGAGCGATACGCCCCCTTACTGTATTGAAAACGGAGGAACGGTGTTAAATGCGGCGATTCTTCTTAAAGGGAAAATGCCTGTGGAGGTTTCTTTGGAAAAGCTTTCTGAGCACAAGATAGTGTTTGACAGCAGGGACATGGATACTCACGGAGAATTTACAGATATCAGGGAGCTGCAGGCGGTAGGCGACCCCTACGACCCTTTTGTGCTTCAAAAAGCGGCGTTGATTGCCTGCGGCATCATTCCGGCTAAGGGCGGCAAGCTGGAGGAAATCCTTTCCCGGCTTGGGGGCGGCATTTTGATGCGCTCGGAAGTAACGGATGTTCCTCAGGGAAGCGGCCTTGGCACCAGCAGTATACTTGCCGGAGGCTGTGTGAAGGCGCTGCTTGAGTTTATGGGGATTTCCTATGGGGAAAACGAGCTGTACAGCCATGTATCGGTGATGGAGCAGATTATGTCAACAGGCGGCGGCTGGCAGGACCAGGTGGGAGGACTTAGCAGCGGAATCAAGTACATTACCACCATGCCGGGGCTTGTGCAGGATATCCGGGTTGAGCATATACGGATTCCCGAGGATGCATGGAAGGAACTGAAAGAACGTTTTGTGCTGATTTATACAGGACAGCGAAGGCTTGCGCGCAATCTTCTGCGGGATGTGGTGGGGCGCTACATCGGAAACGAACCGGATTCCCTCTATGCCTTAGGTGAGATCCAAAGACTTGCGGCTCTGATGCGTTTTGAACTGGAGCGGGGGCATGTGGATGATTTTGCACGGCTTTTAGACAGTCATTGGGAGCTGTCCAAAAAGATAGATGCAGGCAGCACCAACACGTTGATTGACCAGATTTTTGCGGCGATAGACGCATTGATTGACGGACGCCTTGTGTGCGGCGCGGGCGGCGGCGGCTTTCTGCAGGTTATGCTGAAAAAGGGAGTGACAAGGGCGGACGTGGATAAGCGGCTTGGCGAGGTTTTTCAGGACAGCGACGTGGGCGTCTATGATGCGGAACTTATGTGATACGGAAACAGCAAAGGTTTACTGGAAGGTGCCTGTTTATAAGAAAAGGAGGGCCAAATGAAGTATTTAATTGTAGTGGATATGCAAAACGATTTTATTACAGGAAGCCTCGGCACGAAGGAAGCGGAGGCGATTCTTCCCGGAGTAATCGAAAAGGTGAAGAATTATGACGGAAAAGTAATTTTTACAAAGGACACCCACACCCCGGAATACTTAAGCACTCAGGAGGGCAGGAATCTTCCGGTGGAACACTGCATTTCGGGTGAGGAAGGCTGGTATCTGGACAAAGCGCTTGAGAATCTGGCGAAGTCCGGCGGCTGGCGTATTTACAATAAGCCCACCTTTGGCTGTGTGGAGCTTGCCGCAGATTTGCAGAAGGAAAATGAAAAGGAGGCTATCGAAGAAATAGAGCTGTGCGGCCTTTGCACAGATATCTGCGTAATTTCAAATGCGCTGATGCTGAAAGCCTTTATGCCGGAAGTACTGGTTGCCGTAGACGCGAAGTGCTGCGCGGGAGTTACCCCCAAAAGTCATGAAAATGCGCTGGAAGCTATGAAAATGTGTCAGATTTCCATCAGAAACTAAAAAATGCGGAACTCGAAAACAGCATTCACTCTTAAACAGGAGAACAATGAAAACACAATTTAACGAAAGAAATATTTCCATGGTAATGGACATGTATGAGCTGACCATGTCCAACGGATATTTTAACAGGGAATATCAGGACACGTCAGGAGCCTTCGACGTGTTTTACAGAAGCAATCCCGACAATGCAGGCTACGCCATTTTCGCCGGCTTAGAGCAGGTGGTGGAATATATTCAAAATCTGCATTTCAGCGAGGAGGATGTGGCATATCTGCGCTCAAAAAATCTGTTTACAGAAGAATTTCTTGACTATCTTCTGCACTTCAAATTCAGAGGCGACATTTACGCGATGCCGGAGGGGACGATTATGTATCCCAACGAGCCGGTGATGACGGTGGTTGCGCCGCTTATTGACGCCCAGCTTATTGAAACTACCGTTTTGTTGGAAATCAATCATCAGTCGTTGATTGCCACAAAGACCAACAGGATTGTGCAGGCGGCCAGCGGAAAGCCGGTATCGGATTTCGGGGCAAGGCGCGCCCACAATGTAGATGCGGCGGTGTACGGGGCGCGGGCGGCCTATATCGGCGGCGCTGTGGGGACGGCGACAGTCCTTGCGGGGCAAATGTTCGGCATTCCGATTTCAGGAACTATGGCCCACAGCTGGGTGATGTGCTTTGACAATGAATTTGAGGCATTTAAGGCCTATGCGGAAAGCTATCCCGACGCCACAGTTCTGCTTGTAGATACCTATGATGTGTTAAAGAGCGGCGTACCCAATGCCATACGGACGGCAAAAGAGGTCTTAGAGCCGATGGGGAAGAGGCTGAAAGGAATTCGTCTGGATTCGGGCGACCTTGCCTATCTGTCAAAGGAGGCGCGGAAGATGCTGGACGCTGCCGGTCTTTCTGACTGTATTATCGTTGCCTCTAACAGTCTTGACGAGTACACGATTACTTCCCTGAACCGTCAGGAAGCAAAAATTGACAGCTACGGCGTGGGTGAAAAGCTGATTACCTCATCCACCACACCGGTGTTTGGCGCTGTATATAAGCTGGTGGCAATCAATAAGGACGGTGATTTTGTCCCGAAAATCAAGATTTCCGAAACTCTTGAAAAGATTACAAATCCGGGAATCAAGGAAATCTACCGGGTATATGACAAGGCCGGGAAGGCTGTTGCGGACTATCTGACAATCAAAGGGGAGGTTCTTGATACCAACCGCCCGGTCCGTTATGTGGACCCGGTAAAATACTGGAAGGACAGAAGCTTTGTGGATTGCAGCTTTAAGCCTCTGCAGCAGCAGATATTTAAAGACGGCGAGCTGGTATATGAGCTTCCTGCACTGGAGGACATTAAAAAATATGTGAGGAATCAGCTTGACAGTGAAATCTGGAAGGAGGAGCAGAGATTTGAAAACTGCCACCCCCATTATCTGGATATGAGCCCGGCCATGTTTGAACTTAAGATGAGCCTTCTCCATGACGGAAGCTGCGGTTTACAGCCGTCGCAGGCAGATTCGTAGCAGGAGGCAGTCCTTCCGGCGGAGATTCTGCAACGGCGCTTTTTCCGTGGAGGAGTGATGAGGGCTTGTGAAAAGTAATCTGTGAAGAAGAAAGGACGGAAAGTGTAATGGGAAAGACGGAATTTTATCTGGTATCTTCTCTGGAAAAGGTATTTCCGTGTAAACGGCCCAAACCCATGGAAAATACGACATTATCGGTATGGGCGGGAATGCGCGGAGCGGTGCAGCTTGTTTTTTATGCGTCAGAGAAAGATGAGGGCAGTCTTTGGCACAGCTACAGAATTTCCGTGAAAGGGGCGCCGATGCCCGCCGAACTGTATAAGGTGGAATTACTGCCGTCGGACTTTCCGTCCTGGGAGGATGCGGCAGAGGATGAAAATTATCTGACCCATGAGCCGGGGCTTTTTCCGGATTTGCTTATGCCTTTAGAGGATGGGCTTATCCGTCCTCTTCATCGGCAGTACCGGAGTGTGTGGATTTCTTTTCCTGTGACGGAAGAAACATTGCCGGGAACCTATGAAGTGACAATTGAGGCAAGGCCGGAAGCTGCCGGGATTTCCGGAAACGGGGCAAGCCAGGAGGGGACGGACTGCGGCTGCAAAAGCGGGATGCAGGAGAACGCGGCGGATGACTGCGCTGAAAGAACCAGTCTGTCATTTTTTCTGCGCGTGGGAAATGTGAAGCTGGACAAACAAAAGCTGATTCACACGGAATGGTTTCACGGGGACTGCCTTGCGGATTATTACCACGTGGAGCCGTTAAGTGAGGCGCATTGGGCGATAATGGAAAGGTTTATCCGGCAGGCGGGGCGCCGTCACGGCGTCAATATGCTGCTGACACCGGTCTTTACGCCTCCTCTTGACACGGAAGTGGGCGGGGAGCGTCCGACGGTTCAGCTTGTGGGCGTTACAGGGACAAAGGGAAAGTATTCCTTTGATTTTTCGGCATTGGCGCGCTGGACTGCCATTTGCCGGGAAAACGGAATAGAATACCTGGAAATTGCGCATCTTTTTACACAATGGGGAGCCCGCGCAACGCCTAAAATTATTGCATGCATTGACGGGGAAATGCGGAGGATTTTCGGATGGGACGTTCCGGCGGACAGCCCGAAATACCGTGAATTTCTGGAGTGCTTTCTTCCGGCGCTGCAGTCGGAGCTTCAAAAGCTGGGATATGACAGGGAGCATGTTTATTTCCATATTTCAGACGAGCCTTCGGAAGAAAACAAAAGCAGTTATCTTGCGGCAAAAAAGCAGGCGGCGGATTTGCTTTCAGGGTATCCTGTGATTGATGCGCTCAGCAGCTTTTCCCTGTACGAGACGGGCATTGTGGAGCACCCGGTCCCGTCCAACGACCATATCCAGTCCTTCATCGATGCACAGGTTCCCGACCTGTGGGTTTATTACTGCTGTTCTCAGGGGATTGACGTCCCCAATCGTTTTTATGCTATGCCCAGCGCCCGGAACAGGATTATGGGCGTACTGATGTATTTATATCAGATAAAAGGATTTTTGCATTGGGGATATAATTTTTATTTTACTCAATATTCCCGAAAACCGGCGGACCCTTACAGAATGACGCACAGCGATTATGCGTTCCCTTCCGGCGACGCTTATCTTGTCTATCCCGGCGAAGGAGGGGAGCCTCTGACATCCATCCGGGCGGAGGTTCAAAACGAAGCGCTGGCCGACATTCGCATCTTAAACGCTCTTGAGAAAAGGAAAGGGCGCGGCGAAGCGGAAAAAATCATCTGCGGGGAGGAAACAGAGCCGTTTACCTTTAAGAAATACCCTCACAGCGCAGAGTATTTGCTGTCACTGCGGGAAAAGCTTTTTGATGCGCTTGAGAACGGATGAAAAACGAAAAAATATATTACACCATATTGACAACAACAAAAAGATTGGCTAAAATGATAACCAATTGAAAAGCAAAGCAATAAATTAAAGGCTGTGAACGTGCAAAGTAGCAGATTATTTTCCGTCAGAGAGAGGAAGTCGGCGGCTGAAAGCTTCCTCAGGTTCAGATAATATGTGAATTTCCCACGGAAGCTTTCAGACTGAAAGCAGAGCTATCTGTAAAGTAGGTCCGGACGTGACACGCGTTAAGTGAAAGAGCGCCTGCCAACCGGCAGGAACCTGGGTGGTACCGCGGAAATTTTTCGTCCCTTGCGCTATGCGCAGGGGACTTTTTGCGCGAGTAATGAGTCAGGCGCGGGTGCCTGCACCCGCATCTGACGAATACCGCGACAGTGAGGCGAAGCCGAACAGCGGCAATGAGCCGGAGGAGAAGGTATCATAATACATTCTCATTCGGCGAATGTCGCGACAGCGAGGCGAAGCCGAACGGTGCGGACAAAGAGTCAGGCGCGGGTGCCTGCACCCGCATCTGACGAATACCGCGACAGCCGGCATAAACAATGAAGGAAAGGAAAGAGCGATGAAAGAGAAATTAGAGCAGATTAAGGCGGAGGCCTTAAAGCAGATTCAAAACAGTGACGCCCTGGATAAATTAAACGATATCAGAGTCAATTATCTGGGGAAAAAGGGCGAGCTTACTGCTGTCTTAAAGAGCATGAAGGATGTGGCGGCGGAAGACCGTCCGAAAATCGGACAGATGGTAAACGAGACAAGGCAGGAAATCGAGGCCGTTTTAGAGGAAGCAAAGACGAAAATGGAGAGGGCTGTTATGGAGGCCAGAATGAAAAATGAAACCATTGATGTGACGCTTCCGGCAAAAAAGAGTAAAATGGGTCACCGCCACCCCAGCACAATTGCGCTGGAAGAGGTGGAGAGAATTTTTATCGGCATGGGCTATGAGGTGGTAGAAGGCCCGGAGGTAGAGACCGATTACTATAATTTTGAAGCTCTGAATATTCCCGCCGACCATCCGGCAAAGGACGAACAGGACACCTTTTTCCTTAACGGAGACTTCCTGCTTCGCACCCAGACTTCAAGCACCCAGGTTCATGAGATGGAAAAGGGAAAGCTTCCCATCCGCATGATTGCACCCGGCAGAGTGTTCCGTTCCGACGAAGTAGACGCAACCCATTCCCCTTCCTTCCATCAGGTGGAAGGACTGGTAATCGACAAACACATTACTCTTGCGGATTTGAAAGGGACTCTTGCGGAATTTGCAAGAGAGCTTTTCGGAGAGGAGACGAAAGTAAAATTCCGTCCCCATCACTTCAACTTTACAGAGCCCAGCGCGGAAATGGACGTCTCCTGCTTCAAGTGCGGCGGCAAGGGCTGCCGTTTCTGCAAAGGCTCAGGCTGGATTGAGATTTTGGGCTGCGGCGTGGTTCATCCTAACGTGCTTTCCATGAGCGGCATAGACCCGGAGAAATATACCGGCTTTGCATTCGGAATCGGGCTTGAGAGAATCGCTCTCCTCAAATATGAAATAGACGACATGAGACTGCTCTACGAAAACGATATCCGGTTTTTGAAACAATTTTAGCGCTGGCAATGAGCAGCGCCAAAATATGGGATGGCAAATCGTCTGCCTGCAGGCGGATTAGCCAGACTGTATTTTGATAGGGCGAAGCCCGTAAAATGAGGAAAATCAGAGATTTTCCGAATACAGCGCTGCGGTGAAGTGATTTCAGATAGCGACAGCGCTGCAGGATGAAATAAATTCAGACAGAAAGGAAAAATCAAAATGAACACTGCATTGTCATGGATAAAGGCTTACGTGCCTGACCTTACATGTACAGACCAGGAATACAGTGACGCAATGACCTTAAGCGGAACGAAGGTGGAGACCTTTGAAAGACTGGACAAAAATCTGGAAAAAATAGTGGTTGGACAGATTTTAAAAATTGAAAAGCACCCGGACGCCGACAAGCTGATTGTCTGCCAGGTAGATATCGGAAACAAAACCATCCAGATAGTGACGGGCGCTCCCAACGTAAAGGAAGGGGACAAAGTGCCAGTGGTACTTGACGGCGGCAAGGTGGCGGGAGGCCACGACGGCGGGCCGATGCCGGAGGAAGGTATTCAAATCAAGGCCGGAAAGCTCCGCGGAGTTGAGTCAAACGGAATGATGTGCTCTATTGAGGAACTTGGTTCTGACAGAAATATGTACCCGGAAGCTCCTGAAATCGGCATTTATATTTTCCCGGAGGATGTGCAGCCAGGCACCGACGCTGTTGAAGCTCTTGGCATGAGAGATTCTGTATTTGAATATGAAATCACCTCCAACAGAGTGGATTGCTACAGTGTACTGGGAATTGCAAGAGAGGCAGCGGCAACCTTCCGCAAGCCCTTTATCGCTCCGGTGGTGGCAGTAAAGGAAAACGGAGAGGATGTCAATGATTATATTTCAGTAGAAGTAAAAGACCCGGATTTGTGCAGCAGATACTGTGCAAGGGTCTGCACCAATATCAAAATCGCGCCTTCGCCGGAATGGATGCAAAGGAGGCTGCGCGCCAGCGGTATCCGTCCTATCAATAATCTGGTGGACATTACCAATTATGTGATGGAGGAGTACGGCCAGCCAATGCACGCTTTTGACCTGGATACCGTTGCAGGGCATAAGATTATTGTCCGGCGCGCCAAGGACGGAGATGAGTTCCAGACACTGGACGAACAGGTGCGGAAGCTGGACGGAAATATTCTCATGATTTGCGATGCGGAGAAAGAAATCGGCATTGCAGGTATTATGGGAGGGGAAAACAGTAAGATTACCGACGACGTTAAAACCGTGCTTTTTGAAGCGGCAACCTTTAACGGCCCCAATATCCGCAAATCCGCCAAACGTCTGGGACTGCGTACGGATGCTTCCGGCAAATTTGAAAAGGGACTGGACCCCCACAATGCGGAGGCGGCAATCAACCGTGCCTGCCAGCTGATTCAGGAATTAGGATGCGGAGAAGTGGTGAGCGGAATGGTGGACGTCTGCCAGCCCATGAAAGACAAGGTCAGGATTCCTTTTTGCCCCGACAGAGTAAATGCCCTTCTCGGCACGGAAATATCGGAAAATGATATGCTGGATATTTTCAAAATGCTGGAAATCGAATATGATGAGAGTGCAAACGAACTGGTTGCCCCTACCTGGCGGCAGGATTTGGAATGCCAGGCGGATATTGCGGAGGAAGTGGCAAGATTTTACGGCTATGATAAAATTCCTTCCACGCTTCCCACAGGGGAAGCTACCTCGGGAAAGCTTTCCTATAAGCTCCGCATTGAGCAGAAAGCAAGGGATATTGCCGAGTACTGCGGCTTTTCACAGGGAATGTGCTATTCCTTTGAAAGTCCCAAGGTGTTCGACAGGCTTTTACTGCCGGCTGACTCGCCTTTGCGGAAGGCAATTGTGATTTCCAATCCCTTAGGGGAGGACTTCTCTATTATGAGAACGATTTCCCTGAATGGAATGCTGACCTCACTGGCTACCAATTATAATAGAAGAAACAAAGACGTGCGCCTCTATGAGCTGGGGAATATTTATCTGCCCTATGAATTACCGCTGACACGGCTTCCTGACGAGAGGATGCAGTTTACTCTTGGAATGTATGGCGACGGGGATTTCTATACCATGAAAGGCGTGGTGGAGGAATTTTTTGAAGCTGTGGGAATGAACAGGAAAATCACCTATATTCCCGGAGCGGAAAAGCCTTTCCTTCATCCCGGACGTCAGGCAAAGATTGAATATGACGGCGATGCGGTAGGTTATCTGGGCGAAGTGCATCCGCTTGTATGCAGGAATTATGATATCGGAACAAGGGCTTATGTGGCGGTTCTGGATATGCCTGTGATATTGGGAAAGACTACCTTTGACAGAAAATACGAAGGAGTTGCAAAATACCCGGCTGTCACAAGAGATATCAGCATGGTAGTTCCAAAGGATATTATGGCGGGCCAGATTGAAGATGTGCTTGTCACAAGAGGCGGAAAAATGCTGGAATCCTGTCAGCTGTTTGATATTTATGAAGGCGAGCAGATTAAGGAAGGCTTTAAGTCAATGGCCTACACACTCACTTTCCGCGCGAAGGACCGCACGCTGGATGAAAATGACGTGACCGCCGCCATGAAGAAAATATTAAACGGACTGGAAAGCATGGGAATTGAATTGAGACAGTAACTAAAAACAGCAATGACCCGGACAATGCGCAAATCGATTTAGTAAAGATGCATTGGAAAGGGTTTTGCAGTACCGGAATGGAGGCAGAGATGGAAACAAAAAACACATGGAAAACTTATAATGACGAGCAGTTAAAAGCTGTTGACACTTTTGCAGACGAATACAGAAGCTTTCTGGACGAAGGAAAGACAGAGCGTGAGTGCGTCGACCTCATTGTGAACATGGCGGAGCAGCAGGGCTATCAGGAGCTTGAAAAAGTGATGAAAGCAGGCGGGAGCCTTAAGAAGGGCGATAAGGTGTACTCTGTCTGCATGAATAAATCGGTGGCAATGTTCCGCATCGGGGAGCGCCCTATGGCGGAGGGAATGAACATTCTCGGAGCCCATATCGACTCGCCCAGGCTGGATATCAAGCAGAATCCGCTTTATGAAGACGGCGGTTTTGCCTATCTTGATACCCATTATTACGGCGGCGTCAAGAAATATCAGTGGGTGGCAATTCCTCTTGCCCTTCACGGGGTGATTGTGAAAAAAGACGGAACCACTGTGGAAATCAATATCGGGGAAAACGAAGACGACCCTGTATTTTTCATTTCCGATTTGTTGATTCATCTGGCGACAGAGCAGCTTGAAAAGAAAGCCTCCAAGGTAATCGAGGGAGAGGCTCTCGACCTGATTATCGGAAACAGGCCTTTTGTATTTGGCAAAGAGCAGGATGGGGAAGAAGAAGAGGAAAATGCCGCAGAGGGGAAGGACGACAGGAAGGAAGCCTCCGATGCAGTTAAAAAAGGAATCCTGAATATTCTGAAGGAAAACTATGACGTGGAGGAAGAAGACTTCCTTTCCGCAGAGCTGGAAGTGGTGCCTGCCGGAAAGGCAAGGGAGGCCGGTTTTGACCGCAGCATGATTCTGGCTTACGGCCAGGACGACAGGGTGTGCGCCTTTACGTCCCTGAAAGCAATGCTCGAGGTGGAGGACACCGACAGAACGGCGTGCTGCCTGCTTGTGGATAAAGAGGAAATCGGCAGTGTGGGCGCGACAGGAATGCAGTCCAGATTTTTCGAAAATGTTGTGGCGGAAGTGATGAACCTTACAGGGGAATATTCAGAGCTGAATGTGAGAAGATGCCTTTCTTCCTCCTGCATGCTTTCCTCCGATGTGAGCAGCGCTTTTGACCCTGCCTTTGCAGCCAGCTTTGATAAGAAAAACGTTGCTTATTTAGGCGGCGGAATGGTGCTCAACAAATTTACGGGAGCCAGAGGAAAATCAGGCTCCAACGATGCAAATGCGGAGTATCTTGCATATCTGCGCCGGATTTTTGCGGAAGGAGAAGTGAATTTCCAGACGGCGGAGCTTGGCAGAGTTGACCTTGGCGGCGGCGGAACCATCGCTTATATCCTTGCGCTGTACGGCATGAACGTCATTGACAGCGGCGTGGCGGTGCTCAGTATGCATGCGCCCTGGGAGGCCACCAGCAAGGCCGATGTGTTTGAGGCAAAAAGAGGCTATGAGGCATTCTTAAGAGGAGCCGGTTTTTGATGAAAACGTCGGATTTTTATTTTGAGCTGCCAGAGGAACTGATTGCCCAGGACCCTTTGGAGGAGCGGAGCGCGTCCCGTATGCTTGTCCTTGACAAAAATACCGGAGCGACCAGGCATGAAACCTTTAAAAATATCATAAACTACCTGAAGCCGGGAGACTGCCTGGTGTTAAATAACACAAGGGTGCTTCCGGCCAGGCTCCTTGGTGTCAAGGCAGATACCGGCGCGGCAGTAGAGGTGCTTTTGCTCAGGCGGCGGTCAGGGGACGTCTGGGAGACGCTGGTAAAGCCCGGAAAGAAGCTTCGCCCCGGAGCAAAGGTAAGCTTTGGCGACGGGCTTTTGCGGGCGGAGATTCTGGAAATAGAGGCGGAAGGCAATCGTCTGGTACGGTTTTTTTATGACGGGATTTTTGAGGAGGTTTTGGACAGCCTGGGCGAAATGCCGCTGCCGCCTTATATTACCCATAAGCTTCAGGATAAAAACCGTTACCAGACCGTTTATGCCAGATATGACGGCTCGGCAGCCGCGCCTACGGCAGGACTTCACTTTACGGAAAAACTTTTACATGAGATAGAGGAAAAGGGAGTAAAGCTGGCCTATGTGACACTTCATGTGGGCCTTGGCACTTTCCGCCCGGTAAAGACGGAGAATATTCTGGAGCATCACATGCATTCCGAATATTATCAGATAACCGCTGAGGCGGCGGAGACGATTAATGAAGCAAAAAGAAGTGGCGGCAGGGTGATTTGTGTGGGAACCACAAGCTGCCGCACGGTGGAAAGCGCGGCGGATGAAAACGGGTTCCTGCAGGCATGCAGCGGAAATACTGAAATCTTCATTTATCCCGGATACCGTTTTAAAGTGCTGGACTGCCTGATTACCAATTTCCACCTGCCGGAGTCCACACTGGTGATGCTGGTCAGCGCCCTTGCAGGACGGGAGCATGTGCTTGAGGCTTACCGGGAGGCTGTGGAGGAAAGATACCGATTTTTTTCGTTTGGCGACGTAATGCTTGTGAAATGACGGTATTTTGAATAAAAACAGGGCTTGCAATTTAACATTCAATTTATTATAATAAAATTGAACAGGGGATAGTAAAGGTTTCGACAGGGGTCTTGCAGCTGGAGAAGCTATCCGC
>CAMSTM010000058.1 GCA_947063675.1 uncultured Lachnospiraceae bacterium
ATATGCGGAAATGAGGGAGATATGCTTGGGAAATTTAATGTCGGGATTATGGGGGCAGGAAACATAGCAGGCGTTATGGCCGATACGCTGAACAAAATGAAAGGTGTAAGGCTCTATGCCGTTGCGTCCAGAGAAAAGGTAAAGGCCGACGTCTTTGCCGGGAAATATGGATGTAAAAAAGCCTACGGCTCTTATGAAGAGCTTGTAACGGATAAAAAGGTTGACCTGATTTATATTGCAACTCCCCATTCCGAACATTTTGCAAATGCCAGACTCTGCATTGAGCATGGGAAACCGGTACTCTGTGAAAAGGCATTTACGGCAAATGCAGCGCAGGCGGAAGAACTGATAAAGTTTTCTGAGGAAAAAGGCGTTTTTCTTGCGGAAGCCATCTGGACCAGATATATGCCCATGCTTGCCACAATCCGGGAGGTGTTAGGCAGCGGCGTAATCGGGGAACCCAAAACGCTCACAGCCAATCTTGGATATGTAATCGACAATGTTCCGCGGCTCCAGGAGCCGGCTTTGGCAGGAGGCGCTCTTTTGGACGTCGGTGTTTACACCCTGAATTTTGCCCTGATGCTGTTTGGCGGCAATATTGATAAAATTGTATCAAATTGTACTTATACCAAAACGGGCGTAGATGAGCAAAACAGCATTACGCTGCAGTATAAAGATGGAAAGGTAGCCCACTTAAACAGCTCCATTGTTTCCCAGAGCGACAGAAAGGGTATTATTTACGGCACGAAGGGTTTTGCTGTGGTTGAAAACATCAACAATTTTGCCAGCATAACCGTTTATGACTCCTCCTATAAAAAAGCGGCCTTCTACAAAGCCCCGAAGCAGATATCCGGCTATGAGTATGAGGTGGAGGCCAGCATACAGGCAATCCGGGAAAAGAAGCTTGAATGCGAAGCGATGCCCCACAGTGAAATTCTGTATGTTATGAAGCTGATGGACAGCATCCGCAGAGACTGGAATATCGTATACCCTTTTGAAAGGCAGCAGGAAGATAAAGAGGAAGTCAAAGCAATCGGACAGATGGAGCCTGATAAAAATTCGGAAGAATAGAAAAATTAAATTATGGTTAAACTAAGGCAGGATGGACAAATGTTCATCCTGCTTTTTGCGCGAGTAATGAGTCGGGCGCGGGTGCCTGCACCCGCATGAGACGAATACCGCGTCAGCGAGGCGAAGGCGAGCGGCGCGAGTAATGAGTCGGGCGCGGGTGCCTGCACCCGCATGAGACGAATACCGCGTCAGCGAGGCGAAGACGGCAAAATTGAGAAAGGGGCACGAAAAATGAGAAACGATGATGTAAGAATTTTACAGGAAGTGCAGCGAAACACCAAAATGGCCATGAAGGCAATCGATACCATAAGCGAAAAAATTTATGACGATGATTTATCCATGCATGTAGCGAGAGAATCCATGAAATATGCGGATATTTACAATAAGGCAACAGACAGGCTCCTTGACGGGAGAGCGCCTTCCTACAGGGAAACCGGGTTTGAGGATATGATGCTGAAAGGCGGAGTACGCGCGAATACCATGCTTAACACAAGCACCAGCCATATTGCGGAGCTGATGATTCAGGGCTCCAACAGAGGGCTTACAAGTATGTGGAAAGCGATTAACCACCATGAAAATGCCGGAAATACCTCTATGGAAGTGGCAAAAGAGCTGATGGATTTTGAAGAGAAGAATATTGAACGCTTAAAGAAATATCTGTAATAACATTTTCAACTTTTACAATTTAATTGCTTAAAGTATATTGTGATTTTCATAAATTTAGTATATAATACTTAAGGATTGTATACAAGAATACCGTTCTGCAATTATATTGAATTTGAGGAGGAAAAAAGTATGTCATATGTTGATGAAGTGTTTCAAATGGTAGTAGACAAGAATCCTGCCCAGCCTGAGTTCCATCAGGCGGTAAAGGAGGTTCTTGAATCCTTAAGAGTTGTTATCGAGGCTAATGAGGAGGCTTATAGAAAAGACGCGCTGCTTGAGAGACTGGTTACACCTGAAAGACAGCTGTTATTCAGAGTTCCCTGGGTGGATGACAAGGGACAGGTGCAGGTTAACAATGCGTTCCGTGTGCAGTTTAACAGCGCAATCGGACCTTATAAGGGCGGGCTCCGTCTGCATCCCAGCGTAAATCTGGGTATTATAAAGTTCCTTGGCTTTGAGCAGATTTTCAAGAATTCCCTGACAGGTCTTCCCATCGGCGGCGGCAAGGGCGGTTCTGATTTTGACCCCAAGGGGAAATCAGACAGGGAAGTGATGGCCTTCTGCCAGAGCTTCATGACAGAACTTTCCAGATACATAGGAGCGGACACGGACGTACCGGCAGGCGATATCGGCACCGGCGCAAGGGAAATCGGTTATATGTTCGGACAGTACAAGAGAATCAAAGGCGTTTATGAAGGCGTGCTCACCGGCAAAGGTCTCTCCTACGGCGGTTCCCTTGCAAGAACGGAAGCTACCGGCTACGGACTTTTATATCTGACAGAAGAAATGTTAAAATGCAACGGCAAAGATATTGCGGGCAAGACAATCGCGGTTTCAGGCGCCGGAAACGTGGCAATCTATGCGATTCAGAAAGCACAGCAGTTAGGTGCAAAACCGGTGACATGCTCCGATTCCAGCGGATGGATTTATGATTCCGAGGGAATTGACGTGGCTCTTTTGAAAGAAGTAAAGGAAGTAAAGCGTGCGAGACTGACAGAGTATGCGGCAGCCCGCCCCGGCGCAGAGTATCATGAAGGGAAAGGCGTATGGTCCGTGAAAGTGGATATCGCGCTTCCCTGCGCAACGCAGAATGAACTGAATCTTGAGGATGCCAAAGCGCTTGTGGCAAACGGCTGCTTTGCGGTAGCGGAAGGCGCAAATATGCCTACCACTATGGACGCTACGGAATACCTGCAGGCAAACGGCGTTCTGTTTGCACCCGGCAAGGCTTCCAATGCAGGCGGCGTTGCAACCTCCGCACTGGAGATGAGCCAGAATTCCGAGAGGCTGAGCTGGACCTTCGAGGAGGTTGACGGTAAGCTGAAAGGTATCATGGTCAACATTTTCCACAGCATGGATGAGGCTGCCAGGAAGTACGGAATGGAAGGCAATTATGTGGCAGGCGCCAATATTGCAGGATTTTTGAAAGTAGCTGAGGCCATGACGGCACAGGGAATTGTGTAGGAGCCCGTTACGAGAAATCCTTAAAAGAAAAGGAAGCATCGCCAGGACGGCATTCCATAAGCGCCGACCTCGCAACATAGAGACCCCCGTCCGCCCTTGTAGAGAGCGCCCACTTCACCAGTGTCATTTTCCCGCAGGCAATTTCAATGCAGGTGATACAGCGGGGATGGACGCAGCTTCCGGTATTTATGTAGGATAAATCCCCGGGATTCAGTCTGGGCCTGTGGGTATGCCCGGTGATAAGCGACAGACCATGGTTTTTTGCATAAAGGCTCAGCTTCTGCTCGGTTTTATCCTTGCGTTTATAATTTTTGGCGGCGCTGGTAGGGTCTGACACCCCGAGATGCTCTAAAGGCTTCCACAGATACCTGACAAGGAACCTTGTCAGCTTCCAGCAGGTGGAATTGAAGAAATCGGCCTGATGGCCGTGGGTAAGGTAAAGCCTGAAATCCTGGTTTGTATTTTCCAGAATAAGACCCTCATAAAAAGTAAGATTGGGGAACAGCGGTTTGTGGCACTGTGCGTCCGTACAGAAGTACGACGGACACACAGTGTCGCTGTAACCGCTTTTTTTCTTTTCCATATCATGATTCCCGTAAATCAGATACAGCCTTCCGGCGTTATAAAACAGGGACAGGAGCCAGAACACGTTGTTGTGGATTTCGATAATCTGGCTCATTTTCCTGTTTTCCCAGAGCTCATCCCCGTCTCCCAGCTCGATATAGGTAAAACCGCAATCATAATAGTGTTTCAGGGCGGTAAAATAAAGATTCTGGTTTTTCAGAAAATTATCATTGGAATTTCCGCTGCCTCTGTGACAGTCGCTGATAAGGACATAGCGGCTGCGCATGTGCAGGGGCAGTACGGGCGCATTATGGAAAGCGCGGGAAAGACGGGAATCATAGCTCATAAGGGCCTCCTTAAAAACGGGTGTTATGGTTTGAACGAAACTTACATGCGTTTGTTTTTGCCGCATTTTTTGCACTTACAGTACCGGCGGGGCTTTAACATTCTGCGGAAAACAAAGGGCAGAAGATAGTACAGATAGAGCAGCCTATCCAGCGTAGAGGTAAAGTGACGGGTTATGAAAAGGTAAATGCGGCAGAAAATCCGGTTGGTAAACTGCGACCATTTGCGGTGCAGACGTCCGAAAAAGCTGTAATGGCGTTCGATTTCGCCGCAGAATGAAACGGAAACGGTATTTCCGCATACACGGACGAGGTTATTCGAAATTTCCGTCTGATACAGAGCTTTCAAAAAGCCGCACCGCATCTCGTGGTCGGGGAACTGAATGGTGACAAGCAGCTCCAGCTCGCCGGGGCGGGAAAACATGCCCATGAGAAAGGCGGTGAGCCACCAGGTCTTTTTGGACATGCAGGCAAGAGGCCTTCCGGCTTTTGTCAGCTTAAAGGAAACCGGCAGCATCTCTCTGTCGTCCACGCACTGAAAGTGGGCGGTTGACAGTTCGTTGTGGGAAAGAATCCGGTCTGCATGATAAACTCCGACTTCAGCTCCGGTATTGATGCCATACTGGCCCTTCCAGAATTCAATGAGCCAGGTTTTGCCCTGCCAGGGAAAGTAAACGGGCAGGAAATCAAACACCATATTGAAACGGGAGGCCGCGTAATCAAACAGGGCGGTGTAACCCATTTCACGCTGCCAGGCGTCATTCCGGGAGGAGATAAGGTCCTGCTTTTCGTCATAGCAATAGCCGAAGGGTTCAATCAGGGAATCGAGAAGGGAAACCTTCTCCATACAGGTCATGGAACAGACTTTTTTGACTGCCTGACGTTTCCGACAGCCGGAAAATATAAAAACGAGAAGCAATGCGAAAATAACAATGCCGATTGAAAAATACATAATGATATATCCTTTTTTTTAGTATATAATATGCCTGTGGCGGTAAGGAGTGATGCTTGAAAAAAATAACAGAAGCAGTATAATTAATAAAACAGGAGGTGACGAACTTATGAATATAGAAAAGGTATTGGAGGAGCTGGACGGGCTCTTTGGACAGCATAGGGTGGATGAGGTGGAGCCCTTTCTGCTGCAAAAGACAGAGGAGGCGTCGAAGGAGGGAGATACTGCCTCCATGATTACGCTTTTAAACGAAATCATAGGACATTACCGGGAACTGGGCGAGTATGAAAAATCCATTGCAAGCTGCCGGGAGCTTTTGATACTGGTGGAGCAGGCGGGCCTTAAAGGGACGGTTGCCTATGCAACGACTCTGCTTAACATTGCAAACGCCTGCCGGGCTGCCGGACTTTTACGGGAATCCATGATTTATTATCAGGAGGTTAAGAAGATTTATGAAAAGGAGCTTGCGCCGGCCGATTTCCGGTATGCCAGCCTTTACAATAACATGAGTCTTTTATTTCAGGAAATGGGCGACTATGAAAGTGCCTGCGACTGTCTTGAGAGGGCGCTTTCCATTGCATCCATGTATACGGAGGCCAGAATTGAGGTGGCGGTGACTCATACCAATCTGGCGTCTTCCCAGTTAAAGCTGGGACGTTTAAAGGAGGCAATCGAAAATTTAAACAAAGCCTTTTCAATTTTTGAAATGGATGAGGAGAAGGATTATCATTACAGCGGAGCCCTTTCCGCGATGGGGGAGGCGCAGTATCTGGCGGGAAACCTGGAGGAATCCGCCCGTTATTATCAGCTTGCCCTGGAGCAGATTGAGAAAAACGTGGGAAAAAGCAAGGCCTATGAGCTTACCCTGCAGAATTTAAACGCAGTAACGGCAAAAATGCATGAGCTGCCGGCCGGGGGACGGGATTTTCGGAACGGAATGGAGCTTTGCGAAGCCTTTTATGAGGAGTACGGAAAACCGATGATTCGTCAGAAATTTCCCGAATATGAACACCTGATTGCCGTGGGTTTAGTGGGGGAAGGGTCGGAGTGCTTCGGCTTTGACGACCAGGTGTCCAGAGACCACGATTTCGGGCCGGGGTTCTGCCTGTGGCTTACCGATTCGGTGTACGATGAAATCGGGGAGCAGCTGCAGAGAGCCTATGAGGAGCTTCCTTCCACCTATATGGGAATCACACGCTTTACCACACTGAAGGCGCAGAAAAGGGTGGGGGTATTTAAAGTCGGAGACTTCTATGAAAATCTGATTGGGCTGCGGGACGTTCCCAGCACTCAGAATCAATGGCTGTTCCTGGAGGATTACAGGCTGGCCACGGCCACAAACGGAAAGGTTTTCCGGGATGATTTGGGAGAATTTACCAGAATCAGGCGGGGGATTTTAGCTTACTACCCTGAAGATGTGCGAATCAGAAAAATCGCAAGGGAGGCGGCCCTGATGGCGCAGTCCGGGCAGTACAACTATTCCAGAATGTTCGGAAGGGGCGAGCGGGTCACGGCGGTAATCGCCCTGTCGGAGTTTATGAAGCATACCATGTCCATGGTTTATCTTTTAAACCGCGCCTATGCGCCTTTTTACAAATGGATGCACAGGGGAATGGAAAGGCTTCGGGTTCTGCCTGAAATCAGGGATATCCTGACCTCTCTTGTGGATTTTCCGGCGGGAGACGAGAGGATTCCCCAGACCATAGAGATGATTGTGGCGCTGATTATTGCAGAAATGAAAAAACAGGGGCTTACCAGCGGCGAGGACAATTATCTGGACAATCACACGGATAAGATATTAAGAAGCATTCCCGAGAAGGAAAGGGAGGACGATTCTTTCAAAGCGGCTCTTGTAAACGAGCTGGTTTCCCTGGAATGGGCAGCCTTTGACAAGGTGGAAAACGAGGGCGGAAGGGCCGAGTGCCAGGACGACTGGAATACCTTTTCCATTATGAGAAGGAGCCAGTATCTTGCATGGACGGAGGAAATGCTGAAAAGCTATATCCATGATTTCCGTAAGGCAAATGAAAGGGGCTGGAATCTGATTACGGAGAAATACGGGCGGATGATGGAAAGCACGGCGCCGCTCCGTTATGAGCAAATAAAGGCTTCCCTTCCGAACCTTCCTGATATGAAGAAGGAAATTATCGAAGAAATTGTAAAGATTCAGGTGGACTGGATGGAGGAATTCGCAAAAAGCTATCCAAAGGCGGCAGGCAATGCGCGGAGCATCCGCACGTCGGAGGATACGCCCTTTAACACCTCCTATGAAACCTATCTGCGGGGAGAGCTGTCCACATATTCGGACACTACGCTGGATTTATACGGAAGGTTTATCGCCCGTCTTTATAAAGAAGGGGAAAACCTTGCAAGAATCATTATGACAAACACAGCGCATCTTTACGGGTACGAATCCCTTGACGTGCTGGAGGAGAAGCTTTAGCAGATGGAAAAGAAAATACAAAAGTCCTACGAGATTGATATGTGTAACGGACCTCTTTTGGGCAAAATCATGCTGTTTACTCTGCCGCTTATGCTATCGGGGATTTTGCAGCTCCTTTTTAACGCTGCCGATGTGGTGGTGGTGGGAAGATTCGCCGGAAACGAGGCGCTTGCGGCGGTGGGCTCTACGGGAGCCCTCACCAATCTGCTGGTAAACCTGTTTATCGGGATGTCCGTGGGGGCAAATGTACTGGTGGCAAGATATTACGGGGGAAAGCAGGAGGAGGAGGTAAGCCGCACCGTTCACACTTCTATGTTGGTAAGCGCGGCAGGCGGGATAATCCTTGCGGTTCTTGGAATCGTGCTGGCAAAGCCTCTCCTGCTTCTCATGGATACGCCGGATAACGTAATTAACCATTCGGTGCTTTATATGAGGATTTATTTTCTGGGGATGCCGGTGATGCTGATATTCAACTTTGGCAGCGCCATCCTGCGGGCGGTAGGCGATACCAGAAGACCGCTGTTTTACTTAATAATAGCAGGTGTTATTAATGTGGCGCTGAACCTCTGGTTCGTAATCGGGTTCCACATGGGGGTGGCAGGCGTGGCGCTTGCCACGGTGATTTCCCAGTGTGTGTCCACGGCGCTGATAGTAAGGAGCCTTTTGAAAAGCGAGGGGTGCCTCAGGCTCCGCCCCGAGAGGCTTTGCATGGATTGGGAGAAGTTCGGAAAGATTGCCGCAATCGGTCTGCCGGCGGGACTGCAGGGCTCTTTGTTTTCCATTTCCAATGTGCTGATTCAGTCCTCCGTGAATTCTTTCGGATCTGTGGCTATGGCGGGAAATACGGCGGCCAGTAATATCGAAAGCTTTGTTTATGTGGCAATGAATTCGGTTCACCAGACGGCGGTGAGCTTTACCGGCCAGAACTTAGGCGGAAGACAATACGACAGAATCAGAAAAATCTTAATTGAATGCCTGCTCTTTGTGACGGCTATCGGACTTGTGCTGGGAAACGGGGCGTTTCTCCTTGGCAGGCAGTTCCTTGGATTTTATTCTGCGGATGCGGAGGTGATTTCCTATGGACTGCTGAGAATGAAAATCATCTGTACCTGGTATTTCTGGTGCGGTATCATGGACGTGCTTGTGGGCAGCATCCGCGGCCTTGGCTATGCGGTGATGCCGATGATAGTTTCTCTCTTAGGCGCCTGCGCATTCCGAGTGGTCTGGATTTACACCTTTTTTGCCTGGGACAGGACGCTGCAGACTCTTTATATATCCTACCCCATATCCTGGGCGCTGACAGCCGCGGCTCACCTGATTTGCTTTATTGCGGTGTACCGGAAAATGAAAGTAAAAAATTAATTGCCTGAAACGCTCTCCGAAAGGAGGGCGTTTTTCAAATTTATATATTGACAATAGTGAACATATATGATATATACAATATATACTCATATAGAAGGAATTTCTTTCAGTAAAGAGGTGACAAATGAATATCATAATCAGTAATTCCAGCGACAAGCCGATTTATGAGCAGATTACCGCGCAAATCAAGGCTCTTGTCATGAATGGAGAGCTTAAGGAGGGCGATTTGCTTCCATCCATGCGTACCCTTGCGAAGGAGCTTCGCATCAGCGTGATTACGACGAAGCGCGCCTATGAGGATTTGGAGCGGGACGGCTTTATCACCACGGTAGTGGGGAAGGGAAGCTTTATCCGGGCGGCGGATATCCGGCTGGTTCGGGAGGAAAAGCTAAAGCAGATAGAGGATTTGCTCTCCAGAGCGATTTTCCTGGCGCGGCAGAGCGCCATAGGCAGAGAAGAGATTGAGGAAATGATTGAAATCATTTATCAGGAGGATTAAAGGCCCGTTACAGGGCGGGAGGCAGGCAGAAGGATGGAAAATGCGATTGTAGTTAAAAACCTTACGAAAAAATATGCGGGATTTACCTTAAACAATATCAGCTTTGAGGTTCCTGCCGGTTCTGTGGTCGGCTTTATCGGGGAGAACGGCGCCGGGAAAAGCACTACCATACAGGCGCTTCTGGGAATTATTGTGCCTGACGGCGGCGAGGCATGGCTGATGGGCCATAAGGTCAGCAGGAAGGAGAGTGACGAATCCTGGCGGGAACAGGTGGGAGTGGTGTTCGACGAGTGCAATTTCCACTGGGAGCTGAAAATCAGACAGGTTCAGAAGATTCTGGGAAATATTTACAGGACGTGGGACAACGGGAAATTTTTGAAATATGCGGAAAAATTTGCGCTTCCTCTGGATAAAAAGGTGAAGGAATTGTCCAAAGGGATGAGGATGAAACTCTCCATAGCGGCGGCCTTATGCCATGACAGTAAGGTATTGATTCTGGACGAAGCCACCAGCGGGCTCGACCCGGTTGTGAGAAGTGAAATTCTGGATATTTTCAGGGAGCTGATTGAGGACGGAGAGCATACGATTTTCATTTCCTCTCACATAACATCTGATATTGAAAAGATTTCGGACTATGTCATGCTGATTCATAAGGGGGAATTGCTGCTTTCGGAAAATAAGGATGATATACTTTACAATTATGCCATTGTCAGATGCACAAAGCAGCAGGCGTCCCTGATACCTGAGGATATTGTTGTGGGAAGGGAAGAAGGGCAGTATGAAGTCAGCGTGCTTGTGAGAGATAAGAGGCGGCTTCTGGAAAATAATTTTAAAGAGAAGGCGGAGCAGGTCAGTTCCGGCAGCTTTGCCATCGACAGGGCGGGCGTTGAGGATGTACTGCTTTATATTGTGAAGGCAAAGGAGGCATAAAAGAAAATGAAGGGTCTTATTTTAAAAGAGCTGTATCTGATAAAGAGCTTTTCAAAACAATATGTATTGCTCATGGTATTGATGGGAGCCTGGTCGGTTTTTGTACACAATATTTCCTTTGTGGCGATATATGTCATGGTGCTTGGCAGTTCCATGGTACTCAGTACTACCTCCATGGACGAGGCGGTATCCTTTCATAAATTTGCCGTTACCATGCCCGTAAACGCCAGAACGCTGGTAAAATCAAAATATGTCATACTTTTTCTTACCGTGGGAGTGGGAGAACTTCTCGTGTGGCTGTTTTCTGCGGCAGTCAATCTGCTTCCGACAGGAAGCATGGAGATAGTGGGAATGGAGGGGATGATAGTAACCGGATGTCTTTTCCTTTCGGCAAATGCCGCTTCCATTCCTGTAATGTTTAAGGTGGGGGTGACAAAATCCCGATATACCTATCTGATTGTCATGGTAGTCATAGGGGGAGTGATTCTGGGAGGCTATAAGGCGTCAAAACTGGCGGGGCTTTCTCTTGACGATATGCTGACAGAGATGGAGTGGGCTCTCAACCTGTCGGCAGTAATCCTTGCAGCAGTTATCGTGGCAGTTTCTTATTTCATATCTGTAAAAATCGTTCAGAAAAAAGAGTGGTAAATTTCCCATTGGCAGAGCGTCAAAAAATTGGTATAGTATAGAAGGTGGAAACCGGGGCGAAAGCCCCGGCTTTGCCGGTATTGTGACGGAAGAAAAGGAGCGCAGATGGATGCAAATACTCTGTACGTCAGCGATTTGGACGGAACACTTTTAAATACCCGGGATGCAATCAATCCCCGCAGCCTTCGGATAATCAACAGTCTTATCGAGAAGGGAATGAAATTCACCTATGCCACCGCCCGCTCGCTTTCGTCGGCCTCGGTGGTGACAAAGGGGCTTTCGCTCCATATTCCGGTGATTATTTATAACGGCGCTTTTATCCGGGCGTCGGACACCGGAAAAACCCTGTATTCCGTGGGCTTTTCGAAAGAGGAACAGCGGTTTATGGAGGAATTTTTAAGGAAGGAAGGGCTTTCCCCGCTGGTGTATACCTTTAGGGAAGGGGAGGAAAAGGTTCTCCGGGAGGCCTCCCGCGAAAATCAGGGGATTCGGCGTTACCTTTCCAACCGTAAAGGGGACAGACGCATGGAAGCGGTAAGGGACGGGGAAAGTATTTATCAGGGAGACATTTTCTATTTCACCTGCATCGGGGAACGGGAGGAGCTGGAAGGGGCGTACAGGCGTCTGTCAGAGGATAAACGGTTCCGCGCAACCTTACAGCAGGAGCTTTACCGGCCGGAATACTGGCTGGAGATTATGCCGGAGAGGACGTCAAAGGCGGCGGCTATATGCGAGCTTGGAAAGCTGTGGAATTGCGAACGGATTGTTTCCTTCGGGGATTCTGCCAATGACATTCCCATGTTTTCGGTTTCCGATGAGGCTTACGCCGTGGAAAATGCCGTGGAGGAGCTGAAAAGCCATGCCACGGGGATTATTCCGTCTAATGATAATGACGGGGTGGCGGAGTTTTTACAGAAGAGATTTTGTGAAGATGGACTGTAGAGTAGAAACATGCAAGTTAAAAATTAAATGAGGATTTAATAATGGACAATATCTATCGTGTGAAAAAATTGGAAAATATCGGAGAAATAAAGGTGCAGGCGCCGGGCTCTAAAAGTATCACGAACCGCGCGCTGCTTCTGGCGGCCATTTCCGGTGAAAAATGCAGACTGCGGGGCGTCCTTTTTTCCGACGATTCAAGAGCCTTTCTGGAGAGCCTGATTGGGCTGGGCTTCCAGGTAGATATTAACGAAGAAGAAAAGGAAGTAACCGTCCGGGGAACGGGAGGGAAAATACCGGACACCCACGGGAAAATCAACGTAAGAAGCGCCGGAACCGCTGCAAGGTTTTTGACGGTGATGCTGGCACTTGCAGGGGGGGAATATGAGCTTGCCGCATCCCCGCAGATGTGCCGCCGTCCAATGGAGCCCCTCCTTCATATTTTACAGGAGGCGGGCGTCCGGTTTGACTTTCAGGGAGAGGAGGGGCACTTCCCCTTTTCCATGAGTTCTCCGGCGGGAGGATTTGCATCGGAAGAAAAGGGAGAATTTTCATTAGCAGAGGTGAAAATAGACACAGGGGTGAGCAGTCAGTTCGCAAGTGCGCTGCTGATGGCGGGCGTATTGCTTCCGGGCGGACTTACGGTGACCCTGGAAGGCGCGCGGGCGGAAAGCCCCTACATCAACATGACCATTGCCATGATGAAGCAGTTTGGCATAGAAGTAAGGCGGGAGGGCAGGAGCTGCCATATTCCCCATAAAGAGATATTCGGCTGTAAGGAATACCGGATAGAGCCGGATGTTTCCGGCGCATGCTATTTTTACGCCATGGCGCCGCTTTTAAAAACAGATGTTATTGTAAATAATGTACATGAAAACTCCCTTCAGGGCGATATCCGTTTTCTGGATGTTCTGGAAAGGATGGGATGCCGCAGGGAGGATACAAACGAGGGGATTCGGATATCGGGGAGCCGCCTTTTGGGATATCCGGGAATAGATGTTTCCATGAGGGATTTTTCGGATCAGACCATGACGCTGGCGGCGCTTGCGCCTTTTGCGGAAGGGCCTGTTCTCATCAGGGATGTGGGCCACATACGGCTGCAGGAGTCCGACAGAATCGCGGCTATTTTAACGGAGCTTGGCCGAATGGGAATTTCCTGCGAGGAAGCGCCGGAGTGTGGCGGGATTCGCATTTTTCCGGGAGAGGTTATGGAAGCGGAGGCGGAGACCTATGAGGACCACCGGATGGCCATGGCTTTTACCCTGATTGGTCTGAAAACAGGGAAAATTGCCATTAAAAATCCGGGATGCTGCCGGAAAACCTTTGAGAATTATTTTGAGCTGATAGAGACGCTGTATGAACAGAGAAAGTAGTAAAAATGGAAGAAGTTTATGAAAAGGTTCTGATAGTGGGGGTTGACTTCGGCACGGACAGGGAAGCCTTTGAACGTTCCATGAAAGAAATGGAAAGCCTGGCAAAGGCCTGCTTTATGGAGCCGGTTGGTGTGATTACCCAGAGAATGGAGAGTATGCATAAAGGGCTGTATATCGGACCAGGCAAGGCAGACGAGGTGCGGGAGGCAGCCGGGCTCTTAGAGGCGGAGCTGGTGATTTTTGACGACTCCCTTACACCCTCTCAGCTTCGGAATCTGCAAAAGGAGCTGGAAAAGCCGGTGATGGACAGAACGGCTCTTATTCTGGATATTTTTGAGAGAAGGGCGAGAACAAGGGAGGCCAGGCTGCAGGTGGAATCCGCAAAGCTGAAATACCTTCTGCCAAGGCTTGTGGGAATGCACGGCGCCATGACAAGACAGGGCGGCGCCAGCGGCAGCATGAGCAGCAGGGGCGCCGGAGAAAAGAAGCTTGAGCTTGACAGGAGAAGAATCGAGCACAGGATTGCGGAGCTTTCGAGGGAGCTGAAGGCTGTTTCCAGAGAGCGGAAGGTGCAACGGCAGAAAAGAGAAGGGGACAGAATTCCGCTGGTGGCGCTGGTGGGATATACCAACGCGGGCAAATCCACGATTATGAACGCCATGCTTGACGCCTACATGCAGAAGGAAGAAAAGAAGGTGCTGGAAAAGGATATGCTTTTTGCGACCCTTGACACCACCGTGCGGAGGATAAATACGGGTAATAATAAAGACTTTTTACTGTCGGATACGGTGGGATTCATCCATAAGCTTCCCCACGATCTGGTGGAAGCCTTTCATTCCACTTTAGAGGAGGTGGAAAACGCGGATTTGCTTCTTCATGTGGTGGACTATTCCGATTCCCATTACCGGGAACAGGCAAAAACTACAAGGGAAACCCTGCAGAAATTAAATGCCGGCGCAATTCCCGCGATTACGGTGTACAATAAGTCTGATAAAAGCGGGGAAGAAACCGCTTATCCAAGGAGAATCGGCGAGGATAAAATCTATATTTCCGCTAAGGATGAGGCTTCCTTAAGAATGCTGACAGAGATGATTTTAGAGCGCGTTTACGAGGATTATCTCCCGGCGGAGTTTCTGATACCTTATGATGAGGGGCGGCTGATTTCGTATTTTTCGCAGAAGGCTCATGTCCTTAGCCGGGAATACGTGGAAGACGGAATACGGCTGAAGGTGAAATGCCATAAGGCGGATAAGGATAAATATGCAAAATATCTGCGGACGCAGTAACAAAGGCGCGGCAAAGCCGTGTGCATCAGCGTGTAAATGCGGAAAATAAGAGGGATAAAAGGGTATGGAAAAGGAACGTTTAAATAAATACCTGGCTTCCTGCGGCATCTGCTCCCGCAGGGAGGCTGACCGGCTTATAGAAAAGGGCCGGGTGCTGGTAAACGGTGAAAAGGCCGGAATGGGTATGCAGGTAAATGATGACGACGAGATTACCGTGAATGGCAGGCCGGTTTGCGGGAAAAATAATAAGGTGGTTCTGGCCTACTATAAGCCGTCCGGCGTGACCTGTACGGAGAAGGACAGATTTGCCGAAAAGACCATTGCCAGCCAGGTGAAATACCCGGTCCGCGTCACTTATGCCGGCAGGCTTGACAAGGATTCCGAAGGGCTTTTGCTGCTGTCCAACGACGGGGATTTGATTCATGCCATGATGCAGGGAAGCGCGGGACATGAAAAGGAATATACGGTTCGGGTGAACAGGGAAGTGACGGATGAATTCGTGGAAAAAATGCAGGCCGGAATTTACCTCTCAGAGCTTGACATTACCACAAAGCCCTGTAAAATCAGAAAAACGGGAAGGACGACCTTTCAGATAATTTTAACCCAGGGAGTGAACAGGCAAATTAAAAGAATGGTAAAAGAACTTGGATATCGCGTGATATTTATTAAAAGAGTCCGGGTAGTGAATATTCAGCTCGGGAGTCTTAAGCCGGGACAGTACCGTCCCCTGTCCGGGGAGGAGCGCGGGGAGCTGTACCGGATTGTGGGGCTGTAGTATAAGAGTGACTGCGGGCAGGGAGAAAAAGAATGGAAGATTATAAAATCAGATGCAAAGAGCTGGTGAGGCGGCTGAACGAGGCCTCGGAGGCTTATTATAACGGCGGGGAAGAAATCATGTCCAATTATGAATGGGACGCCATGTTCGACGAGCTTCTTTCTCTGGAAGCGGAGACGGGATATGTGCTGCCGGACAGCCCCACCCAGAATACCGGCTATGAGGAGAATAACGGAGAGAGGGAGGCCCATGAGTTTCCGGCACTTTCCCTGGCAAAGACAAAGCAGGTTTCCGAGCTGATAAAATGGGCGGAGGAAAGAAAGGTCTGGCTTTCCTGGAAGCTGGACGGCCTTACGCTGGTGCTCACCTATGACGGAGGAAAGCTTACCCGAATCCTCACCCGGGGAAACGGGGTGACCGGAACCAATATCACTTATCTGAAAAATTCCATCAAGGGCTTTCCGCTGAAAATAAAGTATAAAGGCCATCTGGTGGTTCGCGGGGAGGCAGTGATTTCCTATTCGGATTTTGCCCTGATTAACGATACCATTGAGGATGACGACGAAAAATATGCCAATCCCCGCAACCTGGCTTCCGGTACACTGAGCCTTGACGATGCGGAAAAAGTGAAAGAGAGGCGGGTGCATTTCCATGCCTTTACGCTGGTGTATCTTGAGGATAACATTGTATCCTGGGGGGAGCGGATGGATTTCCTTGAGAGGGAAGGATTCACGGTGGTTGACAGGGAAAAGACGGACGCTGCCGGTATTGCCGATGTGGTGGAACGCTGGACAAAAAGGGTGGAGAACGGAGAGATGGATTTGCCCGTGGACGGTCTGGTTATCTGCTATGACGATACGGACTACGCTGCTTCGGGGAGCGTTACCGGACACCATGCCGCAAAGGCAGGCTATGCCTTTAAATGGCAGGATGTGTCCGCCCTCTCGGAGCTTTTATATGTGGAATGGTCCTGCGCGGCGTCCACAATATCGCCGGTGGCCGTATTTGCGCCCGTCCAACTTGAGGGAACCACCGTATCCAGGGCGTCCCTCTGCAATATCAGCGAGATGGAACGGCTGGGAATCGGAGAAACCTGCACCCTGGAAGTGATTAAGGCCAACAAAATTATTCCCAAGTGTATTGCGGTAAAAGAAGCCTCCGGCGCCTTTACCATACCCGAAAAGTGTCCGGTCTGCGGCGCCCGGACGGAAATCCGCACAAGCCCGAAAAGCAAAACAAGAACCCTTCACTGTACGAACCCCGACTGCAGCGCAAAGCATGTGAAGAAATTTACCCGGTTTGTGAGCAAGACGGGAATGGATATCGACGGCCTTTCCATTCAGACCATGCTGAAATTTATGAACGAGGGATTTCTGAAGGAATTTCAGGATATCTACCATCTTTCCAGACATGCGGAGGAAATCAGGCAGATGGAAGGTTTCGGGGAAAAATCCTGTGAGAATATGATGAAGGCTATCGAAAAGAGCCGTCAGGCAAATCCGGTGAATTTCATTTACGCCCTGTGCATTCCCATGATGGGAATCGACGCGGGGAAGAAGATTATTGCCGACGGCGGCTTCGAGGGCTTTTTGGAGCGCCTTGAACAGAAAAAGGGCTTTGAGGACATCGACGGCATCGGCCCCGAAAAATCCGGTTCCGCCCTTTTGTGGTATGAAAACGACAAAAACAGGTTCTCCCTTGAAGCCCTTTTAAAAGAGGTTACAATTGAAAAGACGGCAGGAAAGCCGGACGCCGGGGGAAAATGCTCAGGGCTTACCTTTGTCATAACCGGCGAGGTTCACCATTATAAAAACAGAGACGAATTCAAGGCTTATGTGGAAGCGTCCGGCGGAAAGGTGACGGGAAGCGTTACCTCAAAGACCAGCTATCTGGTGAATAACGACACCGCTTCTGCGTCCTCCAAGAACCGGAAAGCAAAGGAGCTTGGAATTCCCATTATTTCCGAGGAGGAATTTGTCAGCCGCTTCGGGTGAGCTGCTTTGGCTGAGCCGCTTGCTTCGGGTGAGGGGAATTTTCCCTCGCGGCATTCGTCAAATGGATGTAAGCAGTCGTCTGGCTCGTTGACTGCCTAAGGCGGATACCGAATAATCGATATAGATAAAAAGAAACAGAAATGAGGACAGAAACATGCCAATCAAAGTACAAAGCGATTTGCCGGCAAAGGAAATTCTGGAAAATGAAAATATTTTTGTGATGGACGAATACCGGGCCCTGCATCAGGATATCCGTTCCCTGGAAATCTGTATTTTAAACCTGATGCCCATAAAAGAGGACACAGAGCTGCAGCTTGCCCGCGTACTCTCAAATACGCCCCTCCAGATTGATGTGACCTTCATGAAGATGAACAGCCACGTTTCCTTGAATACGCCCATCCAGCATTTAAACAGATTTTACAATACCTTCGATGAATTGAAGCACAGGAAGTTTGACGGGCTCATCATCACCGGCGCGCCGGTAGAACAGATTCCCTTTGAGGAGGTGGACTACTGGGAGGAACTGTGCGAAATTATGGAGTGGACGAAAAGCCACGTTACCTCCACGCTCCACATCTGCTGGGGGGCCCAGGCGGGACTCTACTACCATTTCGGGATTAAGAAGATGCTTCTTGCTCAAAAGCTTTTCGGCGTCTTTAAACATCGGGTAATGAACCGTAAGGTTCCCCTTGTCAGAGGCTTTGACGATTATTTCATGATACCTCACAGCAGGCATACGGCAGTAAACAGCGAGGATATACATAATAATAAAGATTTGATTGTCCTGGCCGAGTCGGAGAAAGCGGGAGTACTTCTGTGCATGACGAAAAACGGAGAGCAGATTTTTGTGACAGGCCACCCGGAATACGACAGATACACCCTCCACAATGAATATGTGCGGGATAAAAATAAGGGGCTGCCTATTGCGCTCCCTGAAAATTATTACCCTGACGATGATGATACCCAAAAGCCGGATTTACAGTGGCGTTCTCACAGCAATAACCTGTATTCCAACTGGCTCAATTATTATGTGTATCAGGCGACGGCGTATGAACTGTGAGAAAACCGCTGAAAACCTGGTATTTGCGCTTGTTTGGGCGGACATCATAATTCACATATTTTCACATAAATTCACGTACTTTGATGGGAAAATGGTGTAGTAAATTGGTTAAAATGGTGTAGTAAAATAGTTGAAAAGAGCCTTGATTATAATTTAAGTTTTTTAATTCTAAAAAGGTAAAATAAGATGAAAAAGGGTGATAAATTTGGGATAGTCGAAAATGGAAGGGAGATTTCAGAAGTTGAAATTCTTTCCCTGACTGGCAATCTGGTTTTGTTAAGGACGCAGGAGGGAAAAACGCTGAGACTTCCCAAACACAGGCTTTATGAAAGCGAGGAAAAAGCATCAGCAGCGATTCCGAATGAGCAATCCATTCAACGAAAGAAAACACGGTATGGTTATATGGAATAATTTATGGGTGGCGGCAATGCCGCCCTTATTTATTGCACCCATATACTTGCATATTTGCCTCAATTTCGGCTGGAAATTGTATTTGAGATAACTTATAGATAGATGATAAATACGTCTTAAAACGCAAATTGTGAAAATTTAAGTGTAGCTTAGTTTTTGTTCTGCTGTTCAGATGCCTTTTTCAATTCCTATGATTTTGTGAAATTTCATATTCGGCCCTCCTGAATTAGACTATTGTTGTTTAGGTGAATATCCCAACTCCCGATTGTGGTTTTTAGCGTTGTGCGTGTGGTAGATTGCTTTCTTGACGTCACCGCTCTTGATGGCTTCTGCAACTGCTTTTCCGTCCTCTTTGTTCCACCGCTTCAATGCTTTGATACAATCAGCGTTTACGTTCGCCATTATTGTGTATCCCTGAGCCTTTTTACTCTCGTTGAGTTCCATATTTATTTTCTTCATTTTCATATCCTCCGTTCTTTTGATAAGATTTATTTGGATTTGCTTTGTTCTTGGTTATGTAGTAATAATATCGCTTTTCAAAGAGATAGACAAGGCTTTTATCACTTTTGTAAGAAATGTTTTGTTGACTTTTTCGGTATGATAATATATAGTGGAAACAGAAGGGAGGATTTGAAATGCTGAAATATAAAATCAATATAGCGGACGCACTGGAACGAAAAGGCTTTAATACATATAAAGCAAAGACAAGCAAGCTATTGAGCCAAGACACGCTAAAAAAAATAAAGCATGAAGATACTAATATATCGTTAGAGAGTATCAATAGAATTTGCATGATTTTAGATATGCAACCGAAAGACCTTATAGAATATGTGGAGAATGAGGAAGAAAAAAAGAAATATAACTTTTGAAAACATTTTAAAAATATATCTTTTCGAAGTTATAAAAATATGATATTATATAATTGCCCAAGAGAAAAGGACAATAACCCGAAAGGGAGAAAGGAGAGCAGATGGAAGTTATGGGAATGACAGATAACCAGTGGAAAGATAACCTAAGAGGACAGCTTGAAAATTGGGAAGATGTGGAAGAACTCTTACAGTCCGGCAAGATTGATGAAGCTTTAAAGAAAATCAAGAGGGTTAAGGACAGAATCAACAAAGGCTTAGAGGATTAAGCCAAAGGAAAGCTGAAAAGGGCGGCAGACATACAAGCCGCCCGATTCATAAAGATTATAGCAGACAAACCGCCTGTTTACAAGGGCGGTTTTCTTTTGGCTAAATTTATTCTTGATAGATTCCAAAGAATGTAGTATTTTGTTTATTTTTTTAATATATATCAGTGGATTATTATTAAATAAATTACTGATACTCTTTATAATAATAATATTATTATACTCTATACAGTAAAACATAACACAGTATATATTATAATCCATAGAGTATATTATATATACCACCTGTATACAGTGCATATGTTCTATAAATCTAAAGTTGACGAATAAATAAATCTATGTTAGATGTCCGGGTAAAATTCAAAGCAGTCCAGATTTTCCGCAAGGTTGATAATGTCCGCCA
>CAMSTM010000059.1 GCA_947063675.1 uncultured Lachnospiraceae bacterium
AGGAGATAGCGGGTGAAAGCGAGGGGTAAAATTGGGTGAAACAGGACATTATCGGAAAAATCTGGAAAAATGTGAAATATATTCTCGCCATAGGGGGCGACTGCTTTTCTTATTATACCGGAAAAATGCGCGGTTACGCAGGGGATATTCCGCTGCACCATTTTGTTTACGCCGCCTCGGAGGGAGTTTTCGGGCTGGCGGAGCATGTGGATTCACCAGACAGGTATATGCTGCTGCCCGAATCGGTTTTTTTTGAATTTATGCCCGTCGGCGAGGATAAAAGGCCGCTGCTTATGGGCGAGGTGGAGATTGGCGGAAAGTATGAGCTTATCGTCACCAACCGTTCCGGGCTTTACCGTTACAGGCTCGGCGATGTGGTGAGGGTCGTGGGAAGGCACAAAAAAGCGCCGGTCGTAAAATTCTGCTACCGGCGGAACCAGGTAATAAATGTTGCGGGGGAGAAAAGCAACCGGCAGCAGCTTGATACGGCGGTAAAGCGGTTCGCCGGGCTGACGCGGACCGAGGTCGTCGAATACTGTGTCCGCGAGGACTTTTCGGGTATCGCGCCGGGATATTTGTTTTATATGGAGTGCAGAAACGCTCCACGCAACGTCGCCGGGATATTTGAAAGATGTATGTGCGAGGCAAATCCGGAATACAGAGCGTGCCGGAACACGCGGGAAATCAAGCCGCTGCGCATCGAGTATCTCCGTGAAGGCAGCTTTAAGCGCTACGAGAGGATGCTTGCCGAAAGCGGCAGGGAGATGGCGCAGAGCAAAATACCGCATTTTCTGAACACGGAGGAAAAGAAAAAATTTTTTGCGGCGCAGGTCATGGGCGGGGAGGAAAAAGTATGAAAAGGTTCACCGGAATAGCGGGCAGGCTTACGGCGGGAGTAATTCTGTTCGGATTGCTGCTGGGGGCGGTATGCAGTACGGTCGGCTATATCGAGTTTACCGCAGTGCTGGAACAGCAGTATAACGATTCGGCATACGAGATAGCGGAGACGGCGAGGGAAATTTTAAATCCCGACAAATTCGAACAATATCTGGAAACGGGGCGGACCGACGAGGAGTATGACAATATTCTGGCCATATTAGACACGCTCACCGACGCGGCGAACGTAACGTTCATATACGTCGCAAAGGTGAGCGGCGACTACAGGACGCTTACCTATATTTACGATACGGTAAATTCGGACACGGAGTTTGAGCGCTATCCCTTAGGCTACACGGCCTCCGACCTTGATGAAAAGCACACCGAAAACGTTGTGAAAATCATGACGAAGGGCGGACGCGCCGAAAAGTACCTGTACTCCTATTCAAAGGAATCGGGGGCGCACACTACCGCGGCAATCGATGTGAAAAACTCGGACGGAAAAATAATCGCGATGCTTTGCGTTGAAAAGCCGATGACGCGCCTTGAGGCCGCGCGCAACACCTACGTTCTGCACGTTATTTTGTGGACGCTCACGGCGATAGTCCTGTTTATTATTGTGTACTCGGTGATACTGCGCCGCGGGATTATCAAACCCATCAAAACTCTCACAAAAGAGGCGGAGCGGTTTGCAAAGACGAATCTGCCGTCAGGAGAGCCCATTAATATCAGGCAGAAGGACGAGGTCGGGATTCTCGCGCGGGCAGTCGAAAAGATGGAAACGGATATCGCAAGATACACCGAAAACCTCACCGTTATCACCGCCGAAAAGGAACGTGTCAACACGGAGCTGTCTGTTGCGACGCGTATTCAGGCGAATATGCTGCCGAGTATTTTCCCCGCCTTTCCCAACAGGAAGGAGTTTGATATTTTCGCCACCATGAATCCCGCAAAGGAGGTGGGAGGCGATTTCTACGATTTCTTTATGGTGGACGAACGCCACCTTGCCATCGTGATGGCGGACGTTTCCGGAAAGGGCGTTCCCGCGGCGCTGTTTATGGTCATCGGCAAAACGCTGATAAAGGACCATACATGGCCGGGAAAAGACTTGGGCAGCGTGTTTGACGAGGTCAACGAACTGCTCTGTGAAAGCAACAGCGAGGGCTTGTTTATCACCGCTTTCGAGGGGGTTCTCGATTTGGTGAGCGGCGAATTCCGCTTTGTGAACGCGGGACATGAGATACCGTATATCTGTAAAAAGAACGGGAAATTCGAGCCCTACAAAATCCGTGCGGGGTTCGTTCTTGCGGGCATGGAGGGGATGCGCTACAAATGCGGGGAAATGCAGTTGGAGGCGGGCGATAAGATATTCCAGTACACGGACGGCATCACCGAGGCCGCCAACGTGCGGATGGAGTTGTACGGAATGGACCGGCTGACGGCAGTACTGGGCGAGAATTCCGATTTGCCGCCCGGCGAACTGCTCCCCGCAGTCAAAAGGGATATCGATAACTTTGTGGGAGAAGCACCGCAGTTTGACGACATCACAATGCTGTGTCTCGAATACAGGGCGCGAATGGAGGCTTTATCATGAAGGAACTTACAGTTGATGCCACAATTGAGAACATCGCCGCGGTGACTGATTTTGTGAACGGGCAGTTAGAGAGGCTCGGCTGCCCTTTGAAAACGCAGATGCAGATTGACATCGCCATTGACGAACTGTTCGGGAACATAGCAAGCTACGCCTACAGCCCCGATACCGGCAAGGCTACCGTGCGCGTTGAGGATACCGAAAATCCTCCCGCCGTGGAGATTACCTTTATCGACAGCGGCGTGCCCTACGACCCTCTTGCAAAGGAAGAGCCCGATATTACGCTTTCCGCGCAGGAGCGGCCAATCGGCGGCCTGGGGATTTATATGGTCAAAAAAACCATGGATGATATCAGTTATGAATACAAAGAGGGTCAGAATATTTTAAAAATCAGAAAGGAAATCCGGTAATGATGAAAAAGACGGGTAGGAAAAATGTATTTTGGGTTATGCTTGCGGCGGCTGCCATAAGCATAACGGGCTGCGGGGCGGCAGGACGTGCGCAGCTTAACGCGGACGTCAAGGAGGCGACAGAGGACACGAGGGAAACGAACGCCTCCGTGTACGAGCTGCTTGATTTCAGCGACGAGCGGGAGAAGGAGTTTGCGCAGCGCGGATTCCTGCGGGCCCCTGAAACGCTCACAATAAAATCGGAAAACGGCGGCACGGTATGGAGCCAGGATATCTACGACTTCGTCAGGAATGCCGAAGCCCCCGATTCGGCCAATCCGAGTCTGTGGAGAAACACACAGCTCAACGCCCTTTATGGGCTTTACGAGGTGGTTGACGGCATCTATCAGGTCAGAGGCTATGACATTGCAAACGTCACATTTATCAGGGGAGATAAGGGCTGGATTATTTTTGACTGCGGTACGGGCGTTGAAACGGCGGCCGCGGCGCTTAAGCTTTTTGAGGAGGAATTCGGAGAGGCTCACATTTCGGCGATTGTCATAAGCCATGCGCACGTTGACCATTACGGCGGCGTCGGAGGGCTTGTCAGCGGAGAGCAGATTGCCGACCCCGCTTTGGCGCTCGACGAACAGATAGCTTCCGGGAAAACGCTTCTTATCGTTCCGGAAGGTTTTGAGACTGCCGCCATGGAGGAAAACGTACTGGCGGGAAACGCTATGAAGCGCCGCTCAAACTACCAGTACGGCTCGCTCATTCCCAAGGGGGAAAACGGCGGTCTTTCGGTGGGAATCGGCCTTACCGTCTGCGCGGGAACCACGTCGTACTACACGCCCTCCTATGAGGTTACGGAAGAAACGGAGGAAATTACGGTAGACGGGGTCAGGATGGTATTTCAACTTACGCCCGGCACGGAGTCGCCTGCGGAGATGAATACCTATCTTCCCGACTACAAAGCGCTCTGGATGGCTGAAAACTGCACGGCGACAATGCATAACATTTACACGCTGCGCGGTGCGGAAATAAGAAACGCGGGAGCCTGGGGCGACTACATCATGAAGGCGAACGCGCTTTTCGGCGGCGACGCACAGGTCGTTTTCCAGTCCCACAACTGGCCTCACTGGGGAAACGAGGTCATTGGCGAATATATGCTGAATACCGCCGCCATATACCGTTATATCCATTCACAGACGCTTCAGTATATCAACGAGGGCTATACCTCCACGGAAATCGCCAATATGATAGAACTGCCGGCAGAGTTGGAAAAGGTCTGGTATACAAGACAGTACTACGGCACGCTTGCGCATAACGCCAAAGCGGTATATCAGAAATATATGGGCTGGTACGACGCAAACCCGATTCATCTTGCGGAGCTTGCCCACTCGGAGTATGCCCGAAAGCTTGTGGAATATCTGGGCGATATCGACAAGATACTGGAGAAAGCAAGAGCCGACTTCGACGCCGGAGAATATCAATGGGTAGCGGAGCTTACAAGCGCCATCGTATATGCGCAGCCCGATAACCGGGAGGCGCGGTATCTGTGCGCGGACGCGCTTGAGCAGCTCGGTTATCAGGCCGAATCAGGGGCGTGGCGCAACGCGTATCTTACAGGCGCGTATGAGCTTCGTCACGGAACCGGCGATTATCCCGACACTTCCATAGGCGGTTCCGGGGCCGCTTCCATGGAGATGAGCACGGAAACGATGCTGGATTATCTCGCAATGTGCCTGGATTCCAAAAAAATCGAGGATAAAAACTTTGTCGTAAATCTGGAGGTGACCGACGAAAATGAGAGATATCTGCTGCGGATACGCCACGGCGTCCTGCTCTATGCAAAAGAGGAATGGAGCAATGAGGCGGACGCGGTAATCAGACTCAAGCGCGCGGGACTCATGGGGATTGCCAGAAACAACGAGGCAATCATGAAAAACACGATTGAATCGGTTGAAGGGCAGGAGGATATTCTGGATATCTTCACCGATAATCTGGCACAATTTGAACCGTATTTCAATATCATCGAGCCGTAGGGAGGATTGTTATGAAAAATTATTTGAAGAAAACCGGTGTAGGCCTTGCAGCCCTGTTGTGCGCAGGGCTTTGCAGTTTGACAGGATGCGCGGGAGGCGCGGAGAAAGGGGCGGCGGTATATCATTCCGAAACCGGCTATACCGCCGAGAAAATCACCCACCCCGAAAAGGGCGTGAAAGAAATCGACGGAATCGTAGACTATATGGGGAACGGCACGATGGGAACGGGTCTCGGGACGGGCGACCGCGGGCAGAATTATTCCTGGGGCTCCATCGGGTACGGAGATTATATGTATATCGGCACCTGCTACGGAGCGTGGATGAATACCCTTACATTTATGAAGACGGCGCTCGGGCGGGAGTTTGACGACGACGTGATGAAGGCGGCGTTAGAGGAATATTATCACGGAGAGCTTTACACCTCCGAGCCTGACGGGGCGGAGGCCCTTGGCATACTCGTAAAGCTGAACGTGAAAACCGGCGAATCGAAAATACTGATGTCGAAAGCCGATACAGGACAGAACACGATTTTCCGTAACGCGGTGGAGCTGAACGGACGGCTGTATTTTTGCGGCGCGGTAAACGCTCTGCCCGTAATCTATGAGGTGAATCCCGAGACAGACGAATGCAAAGAGGTATATGCGGGAATGACCATGGAGGAATATAAGGAAGCGTTTATGAAGGGGTATTCCGTGGGGATAAGGGGAATCTGCGTTTTTGAAGACAGGCTTATCGTAAGCTGTATCAATTCGGACGGCGCGGTTATTCTTGAATCCGAAAATCCCTCCGAGCCGGACTCCTTTAAAGTCATTGCCGACGATGAAAAGCTTTTCGGCTATCCGGCCTATCGCTTCTGCGACAGTATTTACGGCGGTTCTATTTTTGACATGACAGGATTCCGGGACAGCCTGTATGTAACCATCTGCACCGGGACTCCGGAAAACGCCTCTGACAGGGATACCATGCAGTCCTTCGCAATGGTGCGTGGAGACCTTTCGGAAAACGGCGAATGGGTGTGGAACAGTGTTATCGGAGATAAAGAGGAAGACGGCGCGAAGTACACTTTCGGGATTGACCCGCAGCGGACGAGAAGCGGCGCGGCAAATCTGCAGGTTTTCGGCGATTATCTTTACATCGGGGAATATAACGATGAGGAAATCGCCGTGGAAAGAATGCTGTTCGATAATGATTTCACATTTATGAACAAGAATTTCGAACAGCCTGTGAATCTCTACCGTATGGATAAGAATGAGGAGATAGAGCTCATTGTGGGGGATGCGGACGAAATGTTTCCGGACGGCGGGTTATCCGGTTACGGCTCCGGCTTCGGATGCAGCGAAAATCAGTATGTGTGGAAAATGACGGTATATGACGGGAAGTTTTATGTAGGCACCTATGACGCGAGCAGCTTTCTGATTCCGTTAGACGAGTATATGAACGACAAGAACGCGTCGGAGGAATGGAAGAGCCGCGTTGACGGTTACATAAAAACTCTCTGCGCGGATTACAGCGGCGTTCCTCAAAGCGCGGTGACCTGCGCCGAATATCTGGATAAAGCGGTTTTTGGCTTTGACCTTTATGTGACGGAGGACGGAGTCAACTTCACCAAAATCACCGACAACGGTTTCGGAGACCCGTATAACCACGGTCTGCGGGCGTTCGGAATCACCTCCGGGGGACTGTATATCGGCACGGCGAATCCGTTTTACGGCACGCAGGTGTGGAAATTGACGGAAGAGACAGAGAAACGCAAATAGGATTCATCAGGTAAAATTTTACGGGGGACGATATATGTCAAAAAATATTATCAGGAAAAGCCGGCGGATTGAAACGATTGACATCGCAAAGGCAATCACCATATTCTGCGTGATACTGGGACACACCACAGGGAATCTCGATGCGCCCATGTTCCGCAGGGTTCTCTACGCGTTTCATATGCCGCTTTTCTTTTTTCTGGCGGGGCTTTCCATAAAGCCGAAAGCGGTGCAGGGTTTCAGGGGATGGGGCGCGTTTCTGTACAAAAATGTTCTGGCTCTGATGGCCCCTTATTTCGTCTGGGGGCTGGTTTACGCGCCTTTTTCCTACCCGGATATGGGAGCTCTTTTTTACGGCTCCTGGGAAGCGCTTAACCGCATGGAAACGCTGACTTCGCTGTGGTATCTGCCGTGCTTTTTCATTTCCCGCGTGCTGGTTCAGATTGTCGTCAATATTGCCGGATACGCAAAGGTAAAGAACATGCCGCTCTGGTGCGGGATATGCGCGCTGCCGCTGCTTGCGGCCGGGCTTTTGCTTCCGCACGGCGAAAACGGCGTCCTGTGGTGTGCGGATATCGCGCTTGCGGCGGGCGGATTCATCCTTCTGGGAATCGCGGTCAGGAAATCCTGTCTGGTTATGGCGCAGCAGAAAACGCTCTGGCTGATACTGTCCTTTATCGGCAGTCTGCTCCTGTTTTGCGCGGGAACGGTTTTCCGGGGCGAGGGACTGGCGCTCTCACTGATGTGCAAAAGCGATTACGGAAACCGGCTGTGGTTTCTGTACAACAGCGTTTTCGGCAGTCTGGCAGTGCTGACCGTATCCATGCTGATTTCACGGCTGTCGCGGGAATCGGCGCGGCCCTTTAAGATAGATGCGGTTACCTGTATCGGGCGGCAGACAATGGGCATTTATCTGCTTCACAAGCCCTTTCTGCAGCAGGTGATTCTGCCCGCGCTGTCGGGGATTTTCCCGGGGATTTCCCGTTTCTCGCTATTGCGCTTATGGGGAGTATCCTGGCGCTGTTGTTCAGCATTGCGATGTGTTATATCATCGGGAAATTTATACCCCAGCTTTTGGGGCGTTTCCCGCGCAACGAATGGGCAAAGGGTTGAGAGAGCAGGCGGCGGATGTACGTCTGTGAAGAGTATTGGAGGAATGCATATTGGAAAGAAAAAGTTATATTGTCAGCCAGCAGTTTACTAAATTTTTTATACCCACCATACTGATGACCATGGCGCTATCCATGAGCATTGTCATAGACGGGATGATTGTCGGCAATATTCTGGGACCGGAGGCGCTGGCGGCCGTCAATCTGGTGCTTCCGGTCACCCTGATTTTCAATTCGCTGTATGTGCTGTTCGGCGTGGGCGGTTCCGCGCTGTATTCGGTGGCTTTAGGGCGGAGGGAAAAGGAGCGCGCGCGGCAGTTCTTTACAGTCTCGCTGGCCGCAATGCTGGCGGCATCCCTTCTCGTTTTGTCCGGCGGCCTGTTTTTGTGCGGCGGTATTTCGGAAGCGCTGACAAAAAACGCCCCCAACCTGACGGAGCCGGTTTACGATTATTTAAGTATTGTGATGCTGGCGGCGCCTCTGCTTATCGTGGTTCCGGGGCTTGTGTATTTTATCCGCTCGTCGGGAAACGTGCGGACGGCGTCAGCGGCGCTGATTACGGCCAATGTCGTCAATCTTCTTCTGGACCTGGTGTACATAGGCGGGCTGAACATGGGGATAAAAGGAGCCGCGCTTGCCACGGGCACCGGATATTTTACAGGACTGCTGATTGCCCTTTACGGCGTGTTCCGCTGTGAAACGCTGAAACCGGAGGCGGTTTCGGCACCCGCCGCCGTCAGTCTGCTGAAGGAGACCGTCTCCACGGGTCTTCCCAATACCATCAACACGGTTTTGAATTTTTTCCGGCTCACATGTATCAATGCCATTGTCATGATGTATCTGGGGAGCAGCGGGGTGACGGCCTTTTCCGTGTGCACATCCTGTCTGTCCATTGTATCCATGTTCGTGGGCGGTTCCGCGCAGACGATGGGGCCCCTTCTGGGCACTCTCTATGGAGAGGGAGATACCAGAGGCGTCCGTTTTGCGGTGAAGAAGGCGGTCTGTATCACGGGGATTTCCAGTCTGATACTGCTGGCCTTATTTGAGATATTTCCCGGGCAGATTACGGGAATGTTCGGCGTCTCCGACGCAGGACAGACAGCTGTGGCGGTGGAGGCTCTCCGGATTTATGCCTGGAACCTTCCGGTCATGGGAATTTTATTTGTCGCCATGTGCGTGTACCCGATTCTGGGATTTAAGAAGCTGTCCGGCTTTATTGCCTTGCTGGAAGGCTTTCTGCTCGTCGTTCCGGCGGCATGGCTGCTGGCGGGGGCGTTTGGTTCGGCCGGAATCTGGGCGGCTTTTCCGGCAGGGGAATTCGGCACGCTTCTCATTCTTTTCCTGCTCACGGGAAGAATCCGGAAGAAACAACCCCGGGTGCACGGGCTGTTTCTGCTGGAAAAGGAGCAGAAGAAAAATGTGCTGGACGTGACTATGATTCAGGAGGTTTCCCAGGCGGTCGCCTTGTCGGAGAGGGCCATTGGTTTCTGCAGGGAAAACACAGTACCGGAGATAACGGCCAATAAAGTGGGGCTGGCTCTGGAGGAGATGGCGGTTAATATCATAAATCAGAAGAAAAAAGGGCGGAAGCAAAGCTATATAGACGTAAGGATTACCATAGGCGAGAATCATATCTGCATCAGCGTCCGGGATAACGGCGCGCCTTATCATCCGTTTTTGCAGGAAAGCGCGGACGGAGATTTCGACAATATCCGCATGGTCCTTGCGATTACAGACGAGGCGGCTTATGACTATATTCTGGGAATGAACAGCTCCATTTTGAAAATCTGTATATAAAAATCTTAAGAAAGAGGAGAATGGCGTATGAAGGCAATCAAAAGAGAGGAAGCGGTGCGGCTGTGTCTGGAGGGCGAGAGGATTTCGCCCGCGGAGAGGAAACGGCTGGCCGCAGAAAGGCTGCGGGAACTGGTCTCTTATGCCAGAGAGCACTCGGCATATTATAAAAAGGCGTACCGGGAAGTGGGGGAAGATTTCAGGCTTTCGGACCTTCCGCCGGTGACAAAAAAGGAACTGATGGCGGATTACGGAGCGTGGGTCACCGATTCCGGGGTGACGGAAGAGGGGGTGCGCGCTTACATTAGCAGCGACGCCGCCCTTGAAACACTGTATCTTGGCAGGTACACTGCCCTTACCACATCGGGAACTACGGGAAATCCCATGCCCATGGTGCGGGATGCTTACCACAATATGATTCACGGAGCCCTACTTCAGACCCGTCTGCTGCGGGAAGTGGACCCGGAGCTGATGAATCCGGTCAGACATAAGATTGCGTCGATTATCATTCTCGACCCGGCGGTATCCTCTTATTCCGGCTTTTTGAGAAGCCAGAGGGCGAATCCGGGATATGAGCAGAACATGCTGGCTATTTCCCTGACGGAGGATATCGACGTGATTGTGGAAAAGCTTAACCGGTTTCAGCCGGATTTGGTTACCGGCTATCCCTCGATTCTGGCAGTGCTCGGGAAGGCGGGACAGGAAGGGAGGCTTCATATTCATCCGCAGGCAATCGCCTGTTCTGCGGAAATGCTGACGGAAAAGGTTTATCATACTCTTCGCGCCGCGTTCGGGTGTCCGGTTTTGAATAATTACTGTAGCACCGAGGGCGGAGAGGCGGCCATGTCCTGCAGCGAAGGGAAGTTTCACGTCAATGAGGACTGGGTTATCATCGAGTCGGTTGACAAAGACGGCAGGCCGGTTCCGGAGGGGAGCTGGTCGGAAGGGGTGTATATGACCGACCTGACTAATTATGTGCAGCCGGTCATACGCTACTATATGGCGGACAGAGTCCGCATTGTCAAAGAAGCATGCCCCTGCGGAAGTTCTCTTCCCATTATGGAAATCTGCGGCAGAGAGGCGGAGACTGTGGAAATAGGGGGAAAGGTGCTGTTCAGCTCATCCTTTGAACAGGCGCTGGAGCATGTGCCCGGGGTGCTGGCCGTGCAGATGGCGCAGAAGGGGGAGCGCAGATTTTATATAAGGCTGGTGCCGTCCTCTGAAGAAGAAAGAGAAAAGGCCGCAGAGGAAGTGAAGAAGCGGATTCTGGGACTGTTTGAGGGAAGCGGAGCCGGCCCTGTGGAAGTGACGGTTGTTCCGGAAAGGCCAAAGTCGAACAGACGGGGCGGAAAAGTGAAATTTTTAGTGAAAGAACCGGAGGAGAGAAAAGGATGAACCTGTTTCTGAATCAGTGGAAAGAAAATGTGAAAAAGTATGGTTCCAGGCCGGCGATAGTTGACCGGGACGGGACAAGAGAGACAACGTACAGCGAGCTTGACGCTTTGAGCGGCAGAATCTGTACGGCGCTTAAGAAAAAGGGTGTGGGAAAAGGAGACATTATACCGGTTTGTATGGAACGCCGGATGGAGTTTCTGGCGGCGGAACTGGGGATTCTGAAAAGCGGCGCTGCGTTCGCGGCATTGTCTCCGGAATATCCGAAGGAGAGGGTCGCTTATATTTTGAAAGACTGCGGAGCCCCTTTCCTTCTTGACGATAATTTTCTGGAAGAAGCCTCCGGCGAACCGCTCGCGGAGGCGGAAGAGGTGTCCGGGGAGGACGGCGCTTTTGCCGTTTACACCTCTGGTTCCACCGGAAATCCCAAGGGGATACTCCATTCTCACGCAAGTCTGGCGGCGGCTGTGGCGCGGCACAGAGCGTTCTTTTTGCCGAAGGAGAGCGATGTTCAGCTTAGCTGCGCGTCTTTTTCCTTTGTGGCTATGATGATAGATATTTATACCCCGCTGTCGGCAGGGCAGAGTGTGCACATACTTCCGGAGGAAAAGAGAAAGGACGTGCGCCGGATAGAGCAGTATATCAGACAGCATGGAATCACCATGGCTTTTATCAGTCCGCAGATGCTGCGGAATTTCCGCTCGCCCGGCCCTTCCTTACGTCTGGTGGTCACCGGAAGCGAGCGGGTTTCCCGGGTGAAAGGAAGCGGGTACCGGCTTTTGAACACCTATGGCTGCAGCGAGACCGCGGCGGTGGTGACCGCTTTTGAAATCGAGCGGGAATATGAGAATACGCCCATCGGCAAAGCGGGAGAGGGCGTCAGGATTCTTCTTCTGGATAAAGAGGGGAATGAAGTCCCGGCCGGGGAAGAAGGGGAATTGTGCGTGGAGGGCCATATCGCTGGGGGTTACATCAACCTGCCGGAACAGACGAATAAGGCCTTTGTGCGCCGGGAGGACGGGACAATGCTGTTCCACACCAACGATATCTGCCGGATGCTGCCCGACGGAAATCTGGAGTATTTAAACCGCAGGGACTGGATGGTTAAGATTAACGGCCAGCGTGTGGAAACCGGCGAGATTGAAGCGCAGATGAGCCGGGCTCCCTTTGTGAAAACGGCGGTTGTCAAAGGATTTCAAAATCAATACGGCCAGACCTTTTTGTGCGGCTATTTTCAGATGAAAGAGGGGGCGGAGAAAGAACGGCCGGAGGAAGAGATAAGGCGGCGGCTGGCGGAGACGCTTCCCGATTACATGATTCCGAAATTCTTCGTCCGGGTGGAGGAGTTCCCTCTGAATCAGAACGGCAAGCTGAACCGTCTGGCCCTTCAGGCGCCGGATGTATCGAATTTCAGAAAGGACTACGAAGAACCGCAGACGGAGTGCGAGCGCGCGATATGCAGAGGGTTCGAGCAGGTACTGGGAATCCGTCCGGTGGGCCGCAGGGACGACTTCTTTGCGCTGGGCGGAGATTCCATTCAGGCGGTTATGCTGCTGGACTGTCTGGAAAAGTACGCGGTGACGGCCATGGATGTCTTCCGCCACAGGACGCCAGAAGGGATTGCCGCGGCCTGCGGCGGCACAGAGAACGCCGCTTCTAAGGAAGATATCTATGGAGATATTCCGGCAGACCGGAGAGAATGGTATCCCTTAACCGACAGTCAGATGGGGGTGTTTCTGGAGTGCGCGGCGTCTCCCCAAAGCACCATGTATAATATCCCTGTCTGCTTCCGGCTTCCCGCGGGAGCCGACCCGGAGCGGTGGAAAGAGGCTGCAGGGCGGATGGCGTCCCGGTATCCGGCATTATTTGTGTCCATTGAAATGCGGCAGGAGGAACAGACATACGGTATGGCGGTTCATGACACGGACGGCCTTTCCATTCCCGTATACGAAGCGGCAGAGGCGGAGATGGACGGTCTGAAAAGAGAGTTTGTAAGGCCCTTTGACCTGGAAAAGGGGCCTCTTGTCCGGATGGCCTTTTACCGGACGGAGGAAAGCGTTTATTTTCTGGCGGATATGCATCATATCATATCGGACGGGGCTTCCGTCGCCCTTTTCTTTGACGGCGTCCGGAAAATATACGAAGGAGAGGAGCCGGAGGCGGAGGGAATCAGCCAGTTTGACCTGTCGCTTTGCGAGGGCAGGCTGAAGGATACGGAGGCTTACAAAAAGGCCCGGGAATATTTCGAAAAGCGTCTGGCGGGACTGGAAGTGGATTCGGTTCCGGTTTTTGATATGGCGGAAAATCCGGAGGCTCCGGAGCGCCCGTCAGGGAGAATCACAGGCTGTCTGGGAGAAATTCTCGGACAGGAGGAGACGGAATGGTTTGCCGGCAAAAACGGAGTTACGGAAAGCACGCTGTTTCTGGGAGCGTTTGCCTATGCCCTTGCAAAATATAACGGCCAGACAGAGGTTCTTTTCGGCTCGGTCAATAACGGACGCCGCGACCTTAAGCTGAAACGCACCATAGGAATGCTGGTGCGCACGCTGCCGGTCTATGTACAGATTCAGGAAGAAGAGACGGTGGCGGAGTATCTGCAAAAGCTGCAGCAGGACTTTTTCGAGACCATGAGCCACGACTGCTGCTCCTTTGAAGAACTGGCAGGCAGGTATCAGGTGACTTCCGATATTCTTTTCGTCTATCAGTCGGAGACCTTAAACGGCATGCACACAAAGCGGGGGCTGATTCCCATGGAAACACTGGAAACAGGGAACAGTCTGGCGAATCTGGCGGTTCATGTGTTTAAGAAAGACGGCAGTTATGAAATCCATCTGGAATACAGAAGCGACGTTTATCTGGAGCGGACGGCGCGCACGCTGCTGTCTTTGATGGTGAAGGCGCTGGAGGGATTCAGGGACTGCGCCTGCCTTAAGGATATTCCCCTTGTTTCCGCGGAAGATGTGGCGGTTCTGGATTCTTATCACGGGAAGCGCACGGACTATGACAGAGCTCTCACCCTGCTGGAACTGTTTCGCCGTCAGGCAGAAAAGACGCCGGAGCATACGGCGGTGGTTTTCAGGGAGAAGCGGTTTTCCTACAGGGAAATCGACCGGCTCTCCGACGGCGTGGCCGCTTATGTCAGCCGTCTGGGGATTGGAAAGGACCAGACGGTCTCGATTCTGATTTCCCGCGGGGAATATATGCCCATTGCCTCCCTGGGCGTGATGAAGGCGGGAGCAATCTACCAGCCGCTGGACCCCGAGTATCCGGCGGAGAGGCTGTCCTTTATGATGGAGGACGCGCAGACAAAATTGCTGATTGCGGATGAAGCACTGCTGGAGCTGGTTCCCAAGTACAACGGACAGGTGCTGCCGACAAAAGAGATTCCGGGTCTTTCGGCGGAGGGGGCAAAGGAGATTCCCGCCCCGCTGCCGGAGGATACCTATATCCTTCTGTATACCTCCGGGACTACCGGCACGCCCAAAGGCTGTATGCTCTCCCATGGAAATCTGGCGGCCTTTTGCAACTGGTACTGCCGCTATTACCGGGTGGGAGAGGACAGCGTGGTCAGCGCCTACGCCAGTTATGGATTCGATGCGAATATGATGGATACCTATCCGGTTCTTGCAGGCGGCGGAACCCTGTGTATCGTACCGGAGGAAATGCGTCTGGAACTGCAGAAGCTGAACGAATATCTGATACAGGAGAAGGTGACGCATGCGTTTATGACTACGCAGGTGGGGCGGCAGTTTGCTCTGGAGATGGAGAATCACTGTCTGAAATACCTGCTGACAGGCGGGGAGACGCTGGTGCCTGTCCGGGTGAAATCCGGTTTTGATTTTTATAACTGCTACGGCCCCACGGAATGCACGATACTGACGACGGTTTACCCGGTGGACAAAGCAAGGGAATACGATAACGTGCCCATCGGACGGCCTCTGGACAATCTGGAAGTGTATGTGGTGGATAAGCAGATGCGCAGGCTTCCGGCGGGGGCCGTGGGGGAATTGTGCGTGGCCGGTTATCAGGTAAGCAAAGGGTATCTGAACAGGCCGGAGCAGACGGCGAAGGTTTATACATCCAATTGCTTTACTGACCGGGAAGGGTATGAGCGCGTTTACCACACCGGAGACGACGTGCGGTTTCTGCCGGACGGCAACATTCAGTTTATGGGCAGGAGAGACGGACAGGTGAAAATCCGGGGATTTCGGATTGAACTCTCCGAGGTGGAGGCCGTCATCCGCAGGTTCCCGGGGATATGCGACGTGACGGTTACCGCTTACGAGGCGGCTGCGGGAGGAAAAGCCATCGCCGCGTATCTGGTGTCGGAGACTCCCGTTGATATCCAGAAACTCAGGGATTTTATCATGGAGGAAAAGCCGGCCTATATGGTGCCCTCCGCCATAATGCAGATTGACAGGATTCCCCTGAACCAGAATATGAAGGTGGATAAACGCTCGCTCCCGACCCCGGTTACCCAGGAGGAGACCTGCCGGGAGGCGGCAAGGCCTATGAGCCTTCTGGAAGAGGAGCTTGCGCAGATTGCCGGGAAAATTCTGGGGCATGAGGAGTTTTCCGTGGAAACCAATCTGCTTTACGCGGGACTTACGTCTTTGTCCGCCATTATGCTGGCGGTGGAAATCGAGAAAGAGTACGGGGTGGAGCTGGAAGTGAAGCAGATGATGAGGCAGTGCAGTATCCTGTCTCTGGAAAACGCTGTTTATCAGGCGCTGCGCGCCCGGTCAGGGGCGGAAGAAAGCCGGGAAAGAGCAGAAGAAAGTCAGGAAAAAGCCGGGGAAAAAGTCCAAACGGAAGCGGAGGATTATCCGCTGACGCAGACGCAGCTGGGCGTATATTATGACGCCGTGAAGCGTCCGGAGGATATGGCGTATAATATTCCCGCCATGTTCCGTTTCCCCCGCAAGGTCAGCGGCGAAACGCTGGCTAAGGCGGCAGAGCAGGTGATTGCGGCGCATCCTTATGTCAATGCCCGCATCCGTTACCGGGAGGGAGAACTTCGGCAGATGCCGGGCGCAGAGTCCGCGGCGGAAAAGAGGATTCCCGTGCTTTCCATGACGGAGGAGGAGCTGAAAGAGTACTGCGCTTCCTATGTGAAGCCGTTTGACCTGACCCGTGATACATTGTACCGGATTGCGGTGGTGCAGACCGGGACAAGTACCTGCCTGCTGGCGGATTTTCACCATATTATTTTTGACGGGGCTTCTCTGAATTTATTTCTGGAGCAGACGGCAAAGGCCTGCGAGGGAGTACTGCCGGAGAAAGAAACCCGTACCTATTTTGATTTTGCCCTGCAGGAGCACAGGCTGGAGGGAGGAGAGCATTACCGGGAAGGGCAGGCGTTTTTCGGGAAAATGCTGGGAGAGTATGAACATGCCTCCTGCCTTACGCCGGACCTTGCGGGAAAGGAAGAGGACGGAAAGAAAGCGGAGTGCGCGGCGTCCTGTTCCGGGGAGGAAATGGATAAATTCTGTCAGGCACACGGCGTGACGCCGGCGCATCTGTTTCTGGCGGGAACCTTCTATACGCTGGCCCGCTATATGGACAGCCCGCAATTGTTTATCAGCACCATCAGCAACGGCAGAGCGGACTTAAAGCTGCATAACAGTATGGGAATGTTTGTGAAAACGCTGCCTCTTATGGGGAATATTGCGGGAGACAAGTCTGTGCTTACATTCGTCAGGGAGGTAAGGCAGACGCTGCTGGACGCGGTCTCGTATGAAGACTATCCCTTTACGAAGATAGCGGCGGACTACGGATTTGTGCCGGAGATTATGTATGCCTGCCAGCTCGGCGTGGTGGAAGAACACCGGGTGGGGAGCGAAGCCATTCAGATAGAAAATATGGAATCGGATAAGCCCAAGTTTAAGCTGTCCGTGCATATCGAGGAGCGGGACGGCGGGCCATGCGTGTGCCTTCAGTACAATGACGCCCTTTACAGCCGGGAGCTGATGGAGCAGCTTGCGCAGTCCGTCGCCCTCTGCGTCAGCCGTATGCTCGCTAATCCGTCCGGGCTTCTTAAGGAAATTTCGCTTGTGACAGATAACCAGCGGCGGATGCTGGAGGAGTTTGCCGTATCGGCGCAGACCGGGACGGAGCCGCTTAGCTTTCACGGCGTATTTGAACGGCAGGCCGCTGCCTGTAAAGAGAAAACGGCCCTGATTGCGGTGGACGGGCGATGGAGCTATGAAGGTCTGGACCGGGAAATGAACCGGGCGGCTAACGGGCTGATAAGCCGCGGCTTTTGTCCGGGAGATACGGCGGTGGTGCTGCTTCCCCGTCTGGGCAGGCAGATTATAGCCATGTACGGCGTAATGAAGGCGGGGGGCGCTTACATTCCCTGCGACCCGGAATATCCGCCGGAGCGGATTTTGCAGATTACAAAAGACAGCGGAGCTTCTTTTATCATTACCACAAAAGAGCGGGCGGAAGCCTTTGAAAATGCCATAGATATGGAGGCGCTTTTAAGTTGCGGCGACGACAGGAAGCCGGAGATTAAGACGGAGGAAGACGCCCTGGCGTATCTGATTTATACCTCCGGTTCTACCGGCAAACCGAAAGGGGTGATGATAAGCCACAGGGGAATCGTGAATTATGTGCGCAATCACGAGGCCAACAGCCACGTCCGTGCCTGCGTGGAGGACGGCCATGTGATGGTATCCGTGACCACGGTTTCCTTCGATATGTCGCTGAAGGAGACGGCGGTGGCCCTGTGCAACGGGCTGACGCTGGTGCTTGCCGACGAGGAACAGGCCAATCACCCTGTCCGGCTGACGGAACTGATAGAGGAAACCGGCGGAGATATTTTCAACGCAACGCCCTCGCGGATGCTGCAGTATATGGAGTCCGGGACGTTCTGCAGGGCGCTTTCCGGCTGCCGGGTGGTGATGTCAGGGGGCGAAGCGTACAGTATGCAGCTTCTTGAGAAGCTGAAGCAGGTGACCTGTGCCAGGATTTTCAACACTTACGGCCCCACGGAGATTACCGTGTCCTGCAATGCCTGCGAACTGACAGACAGGGACAGGATTACGGTGGGCAGGCCCCTTTTGAATTATGTGGAATACATTGCGGACAGCGACGGAAATCTTCTGCCGCCGGGCGTTACAGGGGAGCTGTATGTGGGAGGCCCCGGCGTCGCCGCGGGATATCACGGCCTTCCGGAAATGACAGCGCAAAGATTCGTACAGTTTCAGGGAATGCGGGTATACAAAACGGGAGATTACGCAAAATGGACGCGGTCCGGCGAGGTGGTAATCCTGGGGAGAACGGACAATCAGGTGAAGCTGCGGGGACTGCGCATTGAACTGGAGGAGGTGGAGCAGGCAATCCTAAGATGCCCCGGTATCCGGCAGACTGTCGTCCTTATCCGCGGCATAGAAGGGACGGAACATCTTTGCGCCTATTATACGGCGGAAGAAGCGGTTTTACCGGAAACGCTGAGAGAGCAGCTGAAAAACTCTCTGACCAGATATATGATACCGGACGCCTACCGGCAGATGGAGCGGTTCCCCATGACGCCAAACGGAAAAATCGACCAAAAAGCCCTGCCGGAAGCGCAGCTTGCCGGCGCAGGGGAATATGTGGAGCCGCAGACAGAGACGGAGAGAACTTTCTGCCGGATATTTGCGGAGGTTCTGCATCTTGACCGGGTAGGCCGCGAGGACGATTTCTTTGAAATCGGCGGGACTTCGCTGGCCGTCACCGGCGTGATTATTGCGGCTACGGAAGAAGGGTTTGAAATCACCTTCGGCGATGTGTTTTCTCATGCCACGCCCCGGGATCTGGCTGAAATGTTCCGGGAGGAAAACGTGCAGATATCGTCAAAGCTGGAGGATTTATCTCAATACGATTACAAAAACATAGAGCGGGTGCTGGAGCGCAATACCTTTGAGGAATTTCTGGAAGGAGAGGCGCAGCCTCTCGGAAATATACTCCTCACAGGGGCCACGGGATTTCTTGGGATTCATATTCTGCGTGAATTTCTGGAATCGGAGAGCGGGAAAGTATACTGTCTCCTGCGCAGGGGACGCTTTGGCAGCGTGGAAGAACGTCTGAAATCACTGCTTTTCTATTATTTTGAAAATACCTATGAAGAACTGCTCCGGACGCGTCTGTATGCGGTGGAGGGAGACGTGACGGACGCCGCGGTATTCGAGCGCATGGCGGAGGCGTCTTTGGATATTCATACGGTGGTAAACTGCGCGGCGAATGTCAAACATTTTTCCGCCGGCACGGATATTGAGGACGTCAATGTGGGAGGCGTGCTGAACGCCATAGCCTTCTGCGAAAAGACGAAAAGCCGCCTGCTCCACATTTCCACCACCAGCGTATCCGGATTCAGCGTGGGGGATGTGCCTTTTGCGGATACGGTGATGAACGAGCGGATGCTCTATTTCGGGCAGGCGCTGGATACGAAATACGGACACAGCAAATTCCTGGCGGAGAGGGCTGTCCTTGAGGCCGTCTCCCGGGGACTGAACGCGAAAATCATGCGGGTGGGCAATCTTTCCGCCCGGGATGCGGACGGAGAGTTCCAGATGAACTTCTCCACAAACAGCTTCGTGGGCAGGCTGAAGTCCTATGAACTGATAGGACGTTTTCCGTACTCCATGATGGACTCTGCGGCGGAGATGGCGCCCATTGACTGCACGGCAAAAGCGATTCTGACCCTTGCCGCAACGCCAGAGGCCTGCTGTGTATTCCATCCCTATAACAACCACAGTATTTATATGGGGGATATCATCTATGCCATGAAAGAGTACGGTATGGACATTGAACTTTCGGAGGATGAGGATTACGA